>NZ_JBFRHF010000005.1:0-305295 GCF_052115705.1 Inquilinus sp. 2KB_23
GTCGTCTCCGGCGGCGCCGCTGTTGCGCTTCAGCTCCCGAGACACGCTCGATGGCGCGCGATCCAGAGCTGCAGCGATTTGCCGGAGCGAGGCTCCGGCGGCGTAAAGGCGGGCAAGCTCACACCGGTCCTCGAGGCTGAACTGTCGGTAGCTTCGTCCCATCGCAACACCCCCTTCAAAGGGTGTTGCACTTCGTTTGTGAAGTCAGGGGATCTCTTCACGTCGATCGCGGCGAGAGAGTCCCGCTTTCGCGGGAATGAAGACGAAGCATTTCCAGACCCCAGACGAAGAAAGGGGCGCCCCGAAGGACGCCCCGATCTCCCGATGGGATCTTTGGTAGCCGTAGATTACTGCAGGACGATCTCGACGCGCCGGTTCTGCGGCTCGCGGACACCATCCGCCGTCGGGACCAGCGGATCGGCTTCGCCGACGCCGCGGGTGACGATCAGGCTGTCGGCGACGCCGTCCGAGACCAGCTCGCGGCGGACCGACTCGGCGCGACGCACCGACAGGGCCTGGTTGTAGCGGTCCGAACCGGACCGGTCGGTGTGGCCGGTGACGCCGATCTGCGTCGTCTTGCCCTGGAGCGCGTCAGCCGCGGCCGAGGCCACGATCTGCTTGGCTTCCGGGGTCAGACGCGAGCTGTCGAAGTCGAAGAACACCAGGTAGCTGCGAGCCTGGGTGGTCACGACCTCCTCGACGACCGGAGCCGGCGCGAAGGTGTAGCGCAGGCCGACCAGCACCGTGTGGTTGTTGCTGCTGTCGTACTTCAGGCTGTCGCCGGCGTCCTTGAACTTCGGCGAGGTGTTGCCGAGGTAGCGGTATTCAAGGTTGGCGGCCAGGTTCGGCGAGAAGTTGTACGACACACCGGCGATGCCCTGATAGGCAAACTGGGTGTTGAAGTCGTTGAAGTGGGTGCCGCCGTTGCCGCGCTTCAGCTCGGCATTGATCAGGGCGACACCGACGCCACCACCGATGTACGGCACGAACGGCGAGCCGAAATCGAAGTCGTAGTAGGCGTTCGCCATGATGCCGATGGTGCGAACGTTGCCGTTCTTGAAGGTGACGCCGTTGTTGAACGTCCCCTTGTCGATGTCGTTGTTGCGCAGGCTGACTTCAGCGTCCGCGCGGATCGAACCCCAGTCGTAACCGAGGTAGATGTCGCCGGCCGGGCCGACATTGTACTTGGACTTGCCTTCGGTCGCGCCGGTAAAGCCGCTGCTGGAACCGTTGCGGACGTCGACACTGTCTTCCTGGCGGAAATTCACACCAGCGCCGGCACCGACATACAGACCGGTCGCCTGGTACTGCTGCGCCATCGCAGGGGCTGCAACGAGCAGGGCGGCCGCGCCGACTGCGGCGTACATCAAGTTCTTCTTCATATCCAATACCTCGCTGATCACGGTTCAACCGAGGTCTCGTCCCCCGCTTCCTTCAAGGGCTGCGACCAGACCGCTCCCTTTGGATGTACGATGGTCGGGCGTAGACCGCAATTGAAATGGACCATGCTGTTGCGAATTTCGCGCAGTGTTGCAGCGATGCACCACCACCCCGGCACGGCCATTCGCGATCGGGTTAACCGATTGTTTGGATTTTGGAAACGGAAAAGCGCCGAAAGCAAATGGCTTGGTAAATGCGACGTTGTTGTGACACCGGATCGGATTTGGCCGAAAATCAAAGAATCGTGGGATTCATCAATGAAAACAGCGTAGTGGATTGACAATCTGTAACTATACCTTCGCTCGAGGCCACCCCGGTCCGGAGACGGTCCGCCACACCACTTCAGCGGCCTCTGAGGCCGACGGAGATTCGGATGTGGCCGAGTCTCAGCGCAGGCGATCGCGGACCAGCCGGGCGATGCCGCCCGCGCGCTGCTCCGCCGTCGCCAGCAACCGGTCGCGGCTGCCGGCGTAGTCGGCACGATTGCGTGCATCGTCGAGGCCGCGCAGATTGACGTCGACGGCATAGAGCACGGCCTCGATCGCGCCGCGCAGCGTCGCGGTGCCCGCGCCGACGTCGCTGACGATCTGGGTCGTCGCCAGGGTGGCGGCCTGGCCGGCGAGGTCGATCGCCTCCAGCACGGTTTGCGCCGCGTTCAGCGGGATCTCGGTGGCGGCGACAGTCGCCTCCTGCAGCACCGCCCGTCGCGCCACCTTCTCATCTTCGGTCGCCTTGGGCAGCTTCAGCGCCGCCATATAGGCGTCGAACACCGCGATGTCGGCCTCGGCATGGGCCGACAGCTCGGCCATCAGCCGTTCGCCCGAGAGGATCAGGGTATCCAGGAACACGCGGTCCGCGGCCTTGTTGGCGGTGATGCGCAGCGCCATCACCACGAGGCCGAGGCCGAGCGTCGCCGTCACCATCGCCGCCGAGCCGCCACCCGGGGTCGGCGAATCGCTGGCCAGGGCGTCACGGAAGGTGCCGAGCGGCCAGCGCCACAGGCTGTCTTCGGTGTCGTCGGTCATCACAGTCTCCCGGCCCGGCGCTGCAGCCGCATGGCCCGCCATCACAGGTCCTGTCCAGGCGTCAGGGTCCGGGATACACCATCACGACGCTCCCCGGCTCGACTTTTCCCGGTCACGAGGCCATAACCCGCCGGCGCCCTGCCGGTGAGCCCGCGACACCCATCGGCCGATTCGCGGCGACAGGCAGGATTCGATCGATCATGGCCCTGGAACATGCGCCGGTTCCCGTCCTGTTCTCACTCGGCACCAATCTCGGCGACCGCGAGGCCAATCTGCGCCGGGCGATCGGCCGGCTGCGCGACATCGCCACCATCGATGCCGTCTCGGCGGTGTACGAGACGGCGCCGATGTACGTCACCGACCAGGCGCCCTTCCTCAACATGTGCGTCGTGGCCCGCACTCTCCTGGCTCCCGAGGACCTGCTGCCGCTGTTGAAGCAGGCGGAGGCGGAGATCGGCCGCATCCCCGGCCGCCGCAACGGGCCACGGCTGATCGACATCGACCTGCTGCTCTACGGCGACGGCACCGTCGACCGGCCGGAGCTGGTGGTGCCGCACCCCCGGATGGCGGAGCGTGCCTTCGTGCTGGCGCCGGCCGCCGACATCGCGGCGGACTGGCGCCATCCGGTCGATGGCCGCAGCATCGCGGCACTGCTGCAGGCGCTCGGGCCGCTGTCCGGCATCACCCGGCGCGGCGACCTGGGCTAGCCTGGCTCGGCCGGCGCCGGCCCTGCCGAGCCACGCTCGACCATTTCCGGCACCCCCAGCTGCGACGCCGGTGTCTCGCCACGCAGGAGCGCCAACACCTGCTGGGCCAGGGTTTCGCCGAACGGGCGCAGCGAGGTGCGGAAGGTGGTCAGGGGCGGGTTGGCCAGCGCCGCGATCGGGATGTCGTCGCAGCCGATGATCGAGATGTCGCTGCCGACCGACAGCCCGGCGGTGCGCACCGCCCCGACGGCGCCGAATGCCATCTCGTCATTGCCGCACAGGATCGCCGTCGGCCGCGGCGACAGCGCCAGCAGGGCCCTGGTTTCCCGGCAGCCGCTCTCAGCGGTGTAATCGCCGCAGCGGTGCCAGGCTGGGTCGGTGGCCAGGCCGGACTCGGCCAGCATCTCCTGCCAGCCGAGCAGGCGCTGGCGGCTGCCGTTGACCTGCGCCGGGGTGTTGATTACGGCGATGCGGCGATGGCCCCGGCTGATCAGCCAGGCCGTGGCGATCCGGCCGCTGGTGCGGTGATCGGCGTCGATGAAGGGCGTCCCCGGCCGGTCGCCGTCACGGCCGAGCATGGTGAAGGGGAAACCCTGCCGGCGCAGATAGGCGGCGCGCGGATCGTCGACGCGGACCCGGGTGAGGATCACGGCGTCGACCCGACGACCCTCGACCAGTCGGTGCAGCGTCTCGATCTCCTGCTCGTCGGGCGCGGCTCCGGCGACCAGCAGGGCGTAGCCCGCCGGCGACAGCACGGCGTCGAGGCCTGTCAGCAACGGCAGGAAATAGCTGTCGACCAAGCCGGCCGGCGACGGCGTCAGCAGGAAGCCGACGGCGTCGGTGCGGCCGCGGCGCAGGGTCCGGCCGAGCGCGTTCGGCGTGTAGCCGATCGTCCGCGCCGCCGCCACCACCCGTTCGCGGGTCGCCGCGGCGACGTCGCCATGGCCGTTGAGGGCGCGGGAGACGGTGTAGGTCGATAGTCCAAGCGACCGGGCGAGGTCGACGATGCCCACCCGCTTGCGTTCCGCCATGCGCCCGTCCCGTCGTGGTGGTCAGTCCTTGAGGCCGGCCAGCAGCAGCACCATCGCCGCGGTCCAGGAGAAGTCGGTGCCACCCAGCCCTTCGCCGGTCGTCGGGTCGAAATACTCGCGGAAGCCGCTTCTGGCCACAACCGCCAGGCTGTCGCGGCGGATGCGGCGCGCCAGGTCCGGGCGGCCGTTGCGCTTCAGCCCGTCGATCAGCATCCAATTGACCACCAGCCAGATCGGCCCGCGCCAGTAGCGCCGGGGTTCGAACTCCGGCCGCCCGGGCTCGAAGCTCGGCACGGCGATCTCGACCTGGTCCAGCCAGCGCTCCAGCCGCGTGATCAGCGCCGGGTGGCGCGACGCCGTCATCGGGTCGGCGTACAGCGGCAGCAGCCCGCCGATCCCGGGCTGGCGGATGGCCTGGCCAGTGCGGGTATCGACCGAGAGGTAGAAGCCCTCGGCCTGGTCCCAGCGCGCCTCCAGCGCCGCGCGGGTGTTCGAGATCATCCGGTCGACCTCGGCCACGCCGGCAGTGTCGTCGATCATGTCGAGCAGGAAGCGCAGGTCGCGGTTGGCGCGCTGCAGCATGGCGTTGAAGCCGACATCGGCGACCCGGAACGGTGCCATGCCGTACAGCCGGTCGGCGCGATAGCCTTCGGCCCGGAAGGCCAGCACGAGGTTGATGTAGCGGTCGTATTCGGCGGCGGTCGGCCGCACCGCGGCGTCGGCGAAGGCGGTGTCCCGGCGCAGATGGGCGACCGACGGGCCGGGCTCGACCGCCGCCAGCGCCGCGTCCCAGACCGGGCTGTTGTCCATCCCGCTCTCCCAGGGGTGCAGGATCGCCACCAGGCCGGTGCCGTCCGGGTCCCGCGCCGTGTAGAACCAGCGATGCCAGGCCAGCAGCTTCGGCGCCAGCAGCCGGATATGCGGGCGCGACCGCTGCACTCCGAAGCGCTCGAACAGATGGCGGATGATGGTCGCGGCGACCGGCGGCTGGGTGATGCCCGAGGACCGCTGTCCCGGCCCCGCCTGCCAGATCGCGGCGTTCGGGAAGTAGCTGGAATCGTCACCGTGGAACAGGATGTGCGGGACCATGCCGTCGGGCCATTGCCCGTCGAACAGGGTCTCGATCTCGGTCCAGGCCCGGTCCGGGTCGAATTCGGCGAAGCCCAGCGCGACCAGGCAGGAATCCCAGTTCCACTGCGCCGGATACAGGCCGGAGGAGGTCGGGACGGTGTGGTCGCCCCGGTCGTTGGCCCGCAGGATGGCGATCGCGGCTTCGGTCAGGTCGGTCGTCATGGAGGCCGGGTCCGATGGTCGGGCAGGACGGCCTGCGCCAGAATCCGCGCCGCCTCTGTTTCATTCAATATGCCTAAACGTTTATAGAAACCCAAGCGGCGCATAATTGCGACGGGCAGTCACCCGTCGATCCCGGCTTTACCGCGACGCAGGCGCACGCCACACTGACCTCCATGAGGCGCTTGGCGTCATGCGCCCCCGTCATCGTCCTGCTGGCATGGGGGGTGGCCGCCCACGGGGCAGAGGTGACGGTTGCTGGGATCACCTTCAGCGACGCCGAAGGTGGCTTCGTGCTCGAATCCGCGACCGGGACCGGCCAGCTTGACGACCCGTTCGTGGTGGTCGAGCGGATCACCGGCAAGGGCGAGGCGGCGCTCAGCGTCAGCGGCCTCACGCCGGCCTTCGGCAACCGCGTCGGCACCGCGCATCTCGCCGGCTTCGCCCTGGTCAAGGTGGTGCGCAACGCCACCACCGAGGCTTGGCGCGATTTCCCGGTGGAGCTGCAGGAGCGCCGCGGCGACCAGAGCCCCTATGGCGACGGCCTGTCCTTCGCCCAGGCGCCGGCGGCGATCCGCAGCATCCGGTCCGACCGTTTCGCCGCCGCCCAGATGTTCGACGAGCCGCGCGACGTCGTGCTGTTCCATGACGGCATGGTGGCGCCGGGCGAGACGGTGACCTTGCGCATCATCGTCACCGACAACACGCCGGCGGCGCGCTTCTACGTCGTGCAGCGCCGGATCCAGCCGACCGCGTCACTGTCGCCGCCGCGCCGTGTCGCCCGCACCCGGCGCGCGGACGGATGAGTCAGGCCTTTCCCAGGTTCCGGAGATGTGCCGGGTTGGCTTTCGGCGCCGTCCTATGCCTCTGGCTCCCGGCCACGACCGCCCGGGCGGGCGAGGTCTCGGCCGCGGGGTTGGTGTTCAGCGACGCCGAGGGCGGCTTCGTGCTCGAATCCGCGACCGGCACCGGGCGGCTCGACGATCCGTTCGTGGTGGTCGAGCGGATCACCGGCAACGGTGAAGCGGCGCTGACCATCGAAGGGCTGACGGCGGCGTTCGGCAACCGCATCGACACGGCGCATCTGACCGGCTTCGCCTTGACCAAGATCGTGCGCAACGGCACCAACCAGACCTGGCGCGACTTTCCGGTCGAGCTGGAGCGGCACCGCGGCGAGGGCAGCACCTATGATGACGGCCTGTCCTTCGCCCAGGGGCCCCAGGTGACGCGGTCGATCTGGGCCGAAGGCTTCGCCTCGGGCCGGGTCGTCGACGAACCGCATGACGGCATCGTGTTCCAGGATGGCACCATCCCACCCGGCGGGTCGGTGACGCTGCATCTGGTGGTCACCGACAACATGCCGGCCGGGCCGATCTACCTGGTGCAGCGCCGGCTGGCGCCGACGGCGTCGCTGGCGCCGCCCGGCCGTCACCCGAGGGCACGATCCTAGGGTGCGAAGCGGCGGTCCGGCCATGTTGCATTGCAGAAGTGCTGCGCCCGCCGGTTGCGAAAACCGGCGGCATCCCCAGATTGTTGCGGTGCGAGAACGACCGCGCGCGGCGCGATTCCGCGGCTGACGAGGCCGGAGGCCGGTCATGGACAACGTGAAGACCTATCGCGACGACACCCAGGGCTACTGCATCGAGGACCTCGCCGTCGGCATGTCGGCAAGCTTCGCCAAGACCGTGACTGAGGCCGACATCCTGCTGTTCTCCGGCGTGTCGGGCGACACCAACCCGGTGCATCTCAACCAGGTCTATGCCGAGACCACCCGCTTCAAGGGTCGGATCTCGCATGGTCTGCTCAGCGCCGGCTTCATCTCCGCGGTGATCGGCACCCGGCTGCCCGGGCCCGGCTCGATCTACATCTCGCAGAACCTCCAGTTCAAGGCGCCGGTGCGGCCGGGCGACACGGTCACCGCCCGGGTCACCGTGACCGAGCTGGTGCCGGAGCGGAACCGCGCCGTGCTGCAGACCCGCTGCACCGTCGGCGACACGCTGGTGATCGACGGCGAGGCGGTGATCCTGGTGCCTTCGCGCACCGAGGCTTGATCCCTGGGCCTGCCCCCTGGTTCGGCGCGCCCGTCCCCGCTATATCCTGCGATGCCCGGCACGACCGGCCGGGCCGGGACGAGGCCCATGCAGATCTTCCGTCACTACGAGAACCTGCCGGCTGCGGCGCGCGGCGCCGTGGTCGCCATCGGCAATTTCGACGGCGTGCATCGCGGGCACCAGACCGTGGTCGAGGCGGCGCAGGCCGAGGCCCGCCGGCTGGGCGTGCCGGTCTGCGTGCTCAGCTTCGAACCGCATCCGCGCAGCCTGTTCCGGCCGGACGATCCGCCCTTCCGCCTGACCCCGTTCCGGATCAAGGCGCGGCTCTTGGAGGCGCTGGGCGTCGACCTGCATGTCGTGCTGCATTTCGACCAGGCCTTCGCCGCGCGCTCGGCCGAGGACTTCATCGAGACCGTGCTGGTCGGGGCGCTCGGCGCCCGCCATGTCGTGGTCGGCTATGATTTCTGCTTCGGCCACCGCCGCGCCGGCACGCCGGAGACGCTGACCGCCTTCGGCCGCCGCCGTGGCTTCGGCGTCACCATCGTCACCCAGGCCTCGGACGAGACCGGCGGGCTGCTCTCCGCCAGCCGGGCGCGCGAGATGCTGGCCGCCGGCGACACCCGCGGCGCCGCCGAGATCCTGGGCCGGCCCTGGGAGATCGAAGGCCGGGTCGAGCATGGCGACAAGCGCGGCCGCGAGCTCGGCTATCCCACCGCCAATGTCGAGCTCGGCGAATTCCTGCGCCCGTCCTACGGCATCTATGCGGTGCGCTGCGCGGTGGACGGGGAGGGGCCGCCGGTCTGGCACGACGGCGTCGCCAGCCTGGGCATTCGGCCGATGTGGCGGACGCAGGCGCCGCTGCTGGAAGCCTATCTGTTCGATTTCAGCGGCGACCTCTACCACCGCCATCTCAGGGTGCAGCTGGTGGAATGGCTGCGTGGCGAGGAGAAGTTCGATTCGCTCGAGACGCTGATCGCCCAGATCGACCGCGACTGCGCCGCCGCCCGGCGAGTGCTGGCGCTGTAAGGGCTCGCGAGCGCCGGCTGGCCGGTTCGTGACGGCGCGAGACAGGTGACGGGCGGCGGGCATTGCGGATAGCCTTGGTGTCCTCCAGCAGCGGGCGTTCGCGGGGAACGCCGCGCCCGATCGAAAGACGAGCCGATGAGCAGCGCATTTCCCGAAATTACCCTCATCCGGCATGGCGAGACCGAATGGAGCGCGACTGGGAGGCACACGGGCCGGACCGACATCGCGCTGACCGCCGCCGGCGAGGAGGCCGCGCGCCGGGTCGCCGACCGCCTGCAGGGCCTGTCTTTCGCCGCGGTCTGGACCAGCCCTTCGCAGCGGGCGAAGAGCACCTGCGCACTGGCCGGCTACGGCGCGGCCGGCGTGGTCAAGCCCGAGCTGGCGGAATGGGACTACGGCGCCTATGAGGGCCTGACCACCAAGCAGATCCTCGCCCAGCGCCCGGGATGGCAGATGTTCCGCGACGGCTACCCCCAGGGCGAGACCTCCGCCGCTGCCGGCGCCAGGGCCGATCTCATCGTCGCAGCCGCCCGCCAGGTCGCCGGCAATGTGCTGATCTTCTCGAGCGCCCATTTCCTGCGGGTCCTGGCCGCGCGCTGGCTCGGCCTGCCGCCCGAGGACGGCGCGCGCTTCGTGCTGGACACCGCCAGCCTGAGCGTCCTCGGCTATGAGCACGACCTCACCGAGCCCGTCATCCGGAAGTGGAATCAGAGATAGGTCACCCGGAAGACCGTTTGGAAACGTGTCGGCGCGTCTAAGGGCGGTCCTACACCGCTTGGCCGGCGCACCAGCCCGATGACCAGGCCCATTGGAAGTTGTAGCCGCCGAGCCAGCCGGTGACGTCGACCACCTCGCCGATGAAATAGAGGCCGGGCACCGCCTTCGCCTCCATGGTCCGCGAATCGAGGCCGGCGGTGTCGACGCCGCCCAGGGTCACCTCGGCGGTGCGGTAGCCTTCGGAGCCGGCGGGCAGCACCCGCCAGCCATTCACCGCGGCATCGACCCGGCGCAGTGCCTTGTCGGACAGGTCGGCCAGGTTGCCCTCGGCGCCCTCGGCCGCGGCGATCGCCTGGGCCAGCCGCTTCGGCAGCACCGTGCCGAGCACGGTGTGCAGCGCCCGGCGTCCATTCTCGGCCTTGGCCGTGCGCAGCAGGGCGAAGACGTCGGTGCCGGGCAGCATCGCCACCTCGATCTCCCGCCCCTCGCGCCAATAGGAGGAGATCTGCAGGATCGACGGGCCGCTGAGGCCGCGATGGGTGAACAGCATCGCCTCGGCGAATCGTGTCTTGCCGCAGCCGACCACGGCGTCGACGGCGATGCCGGCCAGGGGCTTCAGCCGCTCCAGCGTCGCCGGGTCGAAGGTCAGCGGCACCAGGGCCGGCCGAGTCTCGGTCACCGCGAGGCCGAAGCGGGCAGCGAGGTCGTAGCCGAAGCCGGTGGCGCCCATCTTCGGGATCGACCGGCCGCCGGTGGCGACCACCAGGGACCGGCACTGCACCGGGCCGGAATCCGGTGCCGCGCCCGCCAATCTCAGGGCGAAGCCGTCGGCGTTGCGTTCGACCGCCTCGACCTTGGTGGACAGGCACAGTTCGACTCCCACCTGGGCCATTTCGGCCAGCAGCAGGTCGATGATCTGCCGCGACGGGCCGTCGCAGAACAGCTGGCCCAGCGTCTTCTCGTGGAAGGCGATACCGTGGCGCTCGACCAGGGCGATGAAGTCGCGCTGGGTGTAACGGCGCAGCGCCGAGATGCAGAAATGCGGGTTGGCCGAGACGAAGTTCGCCGGCGCCGCGTGCAGGTTGGTGAAGTTGCAGCGGCCACCGCCGGAGATGCGGATCTTCTCGCCCGGCGCCGCGGCATGATCGAGGATCAGCACCCGGCGGCCGCGCTTGCCGGCCTCGGCCGCGCACATCATCCCGGCCGCCCCGGCCCCGATCACCACCACGTCGAAAGACTGCACCCTGTTCCCCTGCGCGGCCTGTCGAGCCGATCAAACCACCCCGCGTGGCCGGGACGCTTCACAATTCCCATGTCGTCATCCCCGCGAAAGCGGGGATCTCGTCGCGCCCGACCGGAGGGAGATTCCCGCTTTCGCGGGAATGACATTCAGGGAAAAGGGAGAGTTCTCGATCCCACAGTCACGCGATCAGCGCCGCGACCCTGGCCTTGAGCGCCGATTGCAGGTCCTGCGGGCTGAGGCGGATCTGCAGCCCGCGCTGGCCGCCATTGACGAAGATCTCGGCCTCGGCCATCGCCGATTCCTCGATCGCGGTCGGCACCGCCCGCTTCTGGCCCAGCGGGCTGATGCCGCCGACATGGTAGCCGGTCAAGCGCTCGGCGTCGGCCGGCCGCATCATCTGCGCCGATTTGGCGCCGAAGGCGGCGGCCAGCTTCTTCATGCCGACCTCATGGTCCGACGGCACCACGACGCAGACCGGCTTGCCGTCGGCCTCGGCCATCAGCGTCTTCAGCACGATCCTGGGCGGCACGCCCATCGCCTCGGCCGCCTGCAGCCCGATGCGGTCGGCGCCCGGATCGTAGTCATAAGTCGCGACAGCAAAACGGATGCCCGCCTGCTGCAGCGCCTGGGTGGCGCGGGTGGTCTTCGACATCCGCCGGCTCCCGCAATCATCGGGGTGGTGGATCGAAATGACCAGGCGCCCGAGACCCAGGCGCCTGGTTCGATCCACCGCGCCCCAGAATCAGCGCTTGCGGGCCTTGCGGGCGGCGTAGCGGGCGTCGCGGGCGGCCTTCTGCTCGGCCTCCAGCGCCACCAGCCGGTCCGCCTCTTCGCGCTCGGCCAGGGCCTTCAGCTCGGCGGCTTCGGCGGCCATCCGGGCCTCCTCGGCGGCGCGGAGTTCGGCCTCGGCCTTCAGGCGGGCGGCCTCGGCCTCCTTCGCTGCCTTGCGCTCGGCCTCGCGGGCCTCGCGGGCGGCGACGAGGGCCGCACGTTCCGCCCGCTGCCGGGCCAACTCCGGATTGTCCGGCGCGACCTTGGCGCGGAACTGTTCCAGCGCGGCCTTCTTCGCATTCTGAGCGCTGCTCAGCCGGTCACCGAATCCCTTTTCCCTGTAACCGCTCATCGTTCCGTCGTCTCGTTGCATATATCCCCGATTCACCGGCGGGAAGGCGAACGCCGCCCGCGCGGATGCACTAGATATGCTCAACCATCGATAGTTCCAACTGCCGATCGAACATGCCGGGTGCGCAGCCGCATGGGATGGGGTGGTTCAAGCCGGATGGATGGTCTCCCCCCGCGCCAGCATGGCGACGAAATCGGCGATCCGCCGGGCCCGGGTTTCGGCCTTCTTCGCGGTCTGCACGCGATACAGCACAGCGTAGCGGTTGCGCGAATCGAGCGCGGCGAAAAAGGCGGCCGCCGCGGGTTCGCCGTCCAGCGCCGCCTGCAGGTCCTTCGGCACGCCGCGGTGACGACCCAGCCCATAGGCGCGCCCCCACCGTCCGTCCCGTTTCGCCGCCTCGACCGCATCCAGCCCGGCAGGCACCATCCGCCCGGCGGCGACCAGCGTCTCCGCCTTCTCCCGGTTGCGCAGCGACCACACGCTGCGGGGGCCGCGCGGGCTGAATTTCTGCAGCCAGACCCCGTCGCCACGCCCCTGTTTCTGCCCGTCGATCCAGCCATGGCACAAGGCAAGGTCGAGCGCATCGTCGTAAGACACAGAGGATTCGCCGGTTGCCACTTTGGCGATGGCGAGCCAGGCACCACGGCCGGTGCTGTGATTTGCCGCGAGCCAGACGCCCCAGGCAGCGGCATCGGCGAAGTACAGGACCGGCAGGCCCTGATGCTCGCCGAGGGATTCGGGATCGGCCATGCCGCCAGGATAGGGCGAAGGATCACCAGGGCCAACCGGCGCAGTCACATTCCGACCGGGTCGCGAAAAAATCGCCCGGACTGTCGGATCCCACATGACGCGTTCGTCCTTGGGATATCTTCAGCGGCCCAGCGCCGCCATCGACAGGAGAGCCAGATGAGAAATGTCGTTGCCGCCACCTTCGTGTCCCTGGACGGCGTGATGCAGGCCCCGGGCGGGCCGGAGGAGGACCCGACCGGCGGCTTCCGCTTCGGCGGCTGGACGTTCCACTACTGGGACGACGTGATGGGCCAGGCGATGGCCAAGACCTTCGGCGCACCCTTCGACCTGCTGCTCGGCCGCAAGACCTACGAGATCTTCGCCGCCCATTGGCCCCAGCTGGTCGACGACCCGATCGGCAAGGTCTTCAACGCGGCGACCAAATACGTCGCCACCTCGTCGACCGCGCCGCTGGCCTGGCAGAACTCCATCGCCGTGCACGACGCGGCGGCGGATGTCGCCCGGCTGAAGCAGCAGGACGGGCCGACCCTGCTGATCCAGGGCAGCAGCGGGCTGATCCAGACCCTGCTGACGCACGACCTGATCGACGAGTTCAATCTGCTGGTCTTCCCGGTGGTGCTGGGCTCCGGCAAGCGCCTGTTCGGCCAAGGCGCCATTCCGGCCGGGCTGAAGCTGGTCGAGAGCAAGGTATCGACCACCGGCGTGGTCATGAGCACCTACCGGCGCGGCGGACCGGTCACCACCGGATCCTTCGCCCTGGCCGAGCCGACCGCGGCCGAACTGGCCCGGCGTGAACGGATGATGCGGGAAGGCTGAGGCGAAACCGGGCCGGGGCGACAGCGCCCCGGCCCGGCTAGCGCCGCTGGAACAGCTTCTCGATATCGGCCAGCTTCAGCTCGACATAGGTCGGGCGGCCATGGTTGCACTGGCCGGCATTGGGCGTGACCTCCATGCTGCGCAGCAGCGCGTCCATCTCCGCCGCGTTCAGCCGGCGGCCGGCGCGGACGCTGCCATGGCAGGCCAAGGTGGCGCAGACATGGGCCAGGCGCTCGGTCAGCGGCCGGGCGTCGTCCCATTCCGCCAGGGCGTCGGCCAGGTCCTGCACCAGCCCTGGCACGTCGGACTGGCCGAGCAGCGCCGGCACGCCGCGCACCACCACGGCGCCGGGGCCGAAGGGTTCGAGTTCGAGCCCCAGCTCCGCCAGCTCGGCCTGCCGCGCGGCCAGCCGCTCGACCGAGGCCTCGTTCAGCTCGACCACCACCGGCAGCAGCAGGCCCTGGCTCTTGACCGTGCCGGACAGCAGCTCGGCCTTCATCCGCTCATAGACGATGCGCTCATGCGCGGCGTGCTGGTCGACGATCACCAGCCCGTCGCCGGTCTGGGCGACGATGTAGGTGGCGTGGACCTGAGCCCGCGCCGCGCCGAGCGGATGCTCGGCCGTGGGCTCGGCCACCTCGTCCTCGGCCCGCGCCGAGGGCCGGGTAAGGTCGGACGCGATCGGCGCCTGCCAGCCGGCCGCGGCCTCGGCCAGGCCGGTGGAGGGCCGCACCACGCCGCGCTGCTGGCCCCAGGGGGACGGGGTCAGGAACCCGCCGGTTGGCCGGGAGAGCGGCGGTAGCTCGCCCGGGGAGACGCCTCCCTGGCTCACGCCTCCCTGGCTGACGAACGCCGCCAGGGTGTCGGCGCCGACGCTGGTGGAAGCGCGGAAGCCGGCTCCGGCGATGGCGTGGCGCAGGGCGCTGACGATCAGCCCGCGCACCAGCGCCGGGTCGCGGAACCGGACCTCGGCCTTGGTCGGGTGGACGTTGACGTCGACCTCCTCCGGCGGCAGCTCGAAATACAGCGCCAGCATCGGGTGGCGGTCGCGCGGCAACACGTCGGCATAGGCGCCGCGGATGGCGCCGAGCAACAGCCGGTCGCGCACCGGCCGGCCGTTGACGAACAGGTACTGTGCCTGGGCGGTGCCGCGGTTAAGCGTCGGCAGGGCGGCGTGGCCGGTGAGGTGGATGCCCTCGCGCAGCGCGTCGATCGGCAGCGCGTTGTCGGCGAAGTCGCCACCCATGATGGCGCCCACCCGCGCCAGCCGGGCGTCGAACAGCTCGCCCTGCGCCGCCTCCAGCCGCAGCAGGGTACGGCTGGCGTCGGAGACGGTGAAGCTGAGGGTCGGATGGGCCATGGCCAGGCGTTCGACCATGTCGACTGCGGCCTGGGTCTCGGCCCGCTCGCCCTTCAGGAACTTCAGCCGCGCCGGGGTGGCGTAGAACAGGTCGCGGACCTCGACCCGGGTGCCCTGGTTCAGCGCCGCCGGCACCGGCGCGCCGACCGCCCCGCCCTCGACCGTCAGGCTCCAGGCCTCCGCCGCGCTGCGGGGCCGGCTGGCGATGGTCAGGCGCGAGACGGCGCCGATCGACGGCAGCGCCTCGCCGCGGAAGCCCAGGGTCGAGATCCGCACCAGGTCGTCGTCCGGCAGCTTGGAGGTGGCGTGGCGCTCGATCGCCAGCTGCAGCGCGTCCGGGTCCATGCCGGCGCCGTCATCGGCCACCGCGATCAGGCTGCGGCCGCCGTCGCGTAGGGAGACATCGATGCGGCGGGCGCCCGCGTCGATGGCATTCTCCACCAGCTCCTTCACCGCCGCGGCCGGGCGTTCGATCACCTCGCCGGCCGCGATCTGGTTGACCAGATTGGGCGGCAGGCGGCGGATGGAGTGGAGGGCGCGGATGGTCATGGCGCCATCCTAGGATGGGTCGGCGATCCGTTCCACTGCCAGGCCCTGTGCCCTACCACGCGAACTCGCCGGCTTCGGGCTCGCCATAGAACACCAGCCGGTCCGGCCGGGTGCGGTCGATCCAGCCGGCCAGCCGCGCCGCCGCCTCCGGCGCCTCGAGATCGGCGTCGGCGCTGGCCATCCTGGTGCGGATGCGGCCGGGATGGATGGCGTAGACCGCCAGGCCGCGCGGGCCGAATTCGCGGTGCAGGCAGGCGGTCAGCATGTTCTGCGCCGCCTTCGAGATCCGGGTGGCGTAGGCGATGCCGAGATGGTCGAAATCCCCCGAGGCGACCCGGCTGACCGACCCCAGCCGGCTGCTGACATTGACGATGGTCGGCCGCTCCGCCGCCAGCAGCGCGCCGATCGCAGCCTGGGCGATGCGCAGCGCAGCGAGGCAGTGGACGTCGAGCGACTGCTGCACATCGGCCAAGTTGATCTCGGCCAGCTGGGCGCCGCGGCCGGACATGCCGGCGTTGTTGATCAGGATGTCGACTGCCGGCGCCCGTTCCGCCAGCACCGCGCGCAGCCGTTCGGCGCAGGCCGGATCGGTGACGTCGCCGCGGACCAGGATGCCGTCCGGCCCGGCCGCGTTCGTGAACTCCGCCGCCGCCTCGTCGCTGCGGACCACGCCGATCACGGTGTCGCCCTGCGCCGCGTACCAGCGCGTCAGTTCCAGCCCCAGCCCCGCCCCGGCGCCGGTGATCACGATCCTGCGGGTCATGCCTGCCCTCTCGAGTGCGAAATGATTGTCGTCGGCCGATGGGCCGGCACCTCAGCCCTCGATTGCGCGGATGTAGCGCTCGGCCGAGCGCAGCACCGCGCCGCGCGCGTCGCGGGGTACCCAGCGGCCGGCGAAGGCGCCGTGCAGCCGGTCGAACTCGAACGGCGCCACCGCGTCGGCGATGGCCCGGACGGCCTGGGCCGGCAGCGGGATCAGGTTGGGATAGCTGTACATGAAGGACACCCAGCGCCGGTCCGGCACACCCTGGATGGTGTCGCCGCTGAGCAGGACCCCACGGCCTTCCGCCCCCGCTGCCCAATGCAGCACCGATGCGCCGGCGAAATGGCCGCCACAGCGGATCATGGTGATGCCGTCGGCCAGCGCAAGGGTCTCGCCCGACCAGAAGGACAGGGCCGAATCGGGCCGCTGCACCCAGCCGCAGTCGCCTTCGTGCAGATGGACGGGACAGCCGAAGGCCTGCGCCCACTCCACCATCGTCGTGTAGTAGTGGGGATGCGAGATGGCGATGGCGCGCAGCCCGCCCAGCGCCCGGATCGTCGCCACCACGGCATCGTCGATCAGCGCCACGCAATCCCACATCAGCACGCCACCGCCGGGCAGCCGGATCAGGAAGGCGCGCTCGCCGATCGCGAAATGCGGTTCGACCTCGATCTGATCGAGGCCCGGCTCGACCGGTGTGATCACGGCGCGGTGGCCGCGCCGCAACTCGTCCAGTGTCAGCCAGCTCTGGCCGGATTCGGGCACGTATTGCCGCTCATCCTCGCAGATCGGGCAGGCGGCCGGCGGGGCGGGACTGTCGGGATACTGGGTGCCGCAGGTGCGGCAGAGGTGAAGAGCCATGCCGCGATCCTTCCACAGGATCGCGGCGATGGCGAGATGGGTTCAGGCCGCGCGCTTGGCAACGAAGAACAGGCGGGGGAAGGCCAGCAGACGCTTGCCGTCGGCATGAGGCGGGTAGGCCTGGCCGATGCGGCCGACATAATCCGCCAGGAAGGCGGCGCGCTGGTTGTCCGACAGCGGGTCGATGAAGGGGCGCAGCCCGGTAGCACGCACCCAGTCGACGATCGCCTGCGGCGTGTCCATCGGGTGCTGGTAGGCGGTGCGCCAGACATCGGTCACATCAGCCCGCGGCGCCAGCAGGTCGTAATAGGCACCGAGCGGCAGGATCTTGGTGCGCACCAGCGCGGCCTCGCCGATGGTCGCCGCCCAGGGGCCTTCGGTCGCCACCGCGCGCATCAGCCGGTGCGTCGGCTCCTCGCGGTTGTCGGGGATCTGTACGGCCAGGACGCCGCCCGGGGCCAGCAGCTCGAACAGCCGCGGCACCAGCACCGGGTGGTCCGGCACCCATTGCAGCGTGGCGTTGGCATAGATCAGGTCGGGCGCTTGCTCCGGCTGCCATTCGGCGATGTCGTGCCGTTCGAACCGGCACTGCGGCAGCCGGGCCCGGGCGTCGGCCAGCATGGTGTCGGAGCTGTCAATGCCGGTGATGTCGGCGCCGGGGAAGCGGTCGACCAGCAGTTCGGTCGAATTCCCGGGGCCGCAGCCGAGGTCGAAGATCCGGAAGGGCCGGGCGGCCGGGGCGAGGTCGACCCGGGCCAGCAGTTCCCGGGCCGGGCGGGTGCGCTGATCCTCGAAGCGGCGGTAGAGGGCGGGATTCCAGTCCGTCATGGCGTTTCCATCGGCTTGCGGGACGAACGACGTCCCCGGCGCCCTAGAAATGGGCCGTGATGGATATCATGTCCAATATATTGATCCGGACGATATCATACGTTTTCGATATGATATCGTCCGGATCGGACCGGGTCAGCTCCAGTCGCGGATCGCGGCGAGCAGGCCGAGGGTCGAGCTGTCATGCGCGCCCGGCGCCTTTTCGCCCAGCAGCGCGGGCTGGATCGCCTTGGCCAACTGCTTGCCCAGCTCCACCCCCCATTGGTCGAAGGAGTAGACGTTCCAGATGGTGCCCTGGACGAAGATCTTGTGCTCGTACAGCGCGACCAGCAGGCCCAGCGTGTAGGGGTCGATTTCCCGCACCAGGATGGTGTTGGACGGGCGGTTGCCCTCGAACACCTTGAACGGCAGCAACGCCTCCAGCGCCGCGCCTGACAGCCCCGACTTGGTCAGCTCCGCCCGCACCTGGTCCGGTGTCTTGCCGACCATCAGCGCCTCGGTCTGGGCCAGGACGTTGGACAGCAGGATCGGGTGGTGGTCGTCGACCGGGTTGTGGCTTTCCACCGGGGCGATGAAGTCGCAGGGGATCACCTTCGTCCCCTGGTGGATCAGCTGGTAGAAGGAATGCTGGCCGTTGGTGCCGGGCTCGCCGAAGATCACCGGCCCGGTCTGGTAGTCGACCCGGTGGCCCTGGCGGTCGACCGACTTGCCGTTCGATTCCATGTCGGCCTGCTGCAGATAGGCCGGCAGCCGGTGCAGGTACTGGTCGTAGGGCAGCACGGCGTGGGTCTGCGCGTCCCAGAAGTTGCCGTACCAGACGCCGAGCACGCCCAGCACCGCCGGCAGGTTCTGCTCCAGCGGCGCCGAGCGGAAATGCGCGTCCATGGCGCGGCCGCCGGCCAGGAAGCGTTCGAAGGCGTCGGCGCCGATCGCGATCATCACCGGCAGGCCGATCGCCGACCACACGGAATAGCGGCCGCCGACCCAGTCCCAGAAGCCGAACATGTTGGCGGTGTCGATGCCGAACTTGGACACCTCCGTCGCATTGGTAGACAGCGCGGCGAAATGCTTGGCGATCGCCGCCTCCGGCGCGCCGGAATGCAGGAACCAGCGCCGCGCGGTGTTGGCGTTGGTCAGGGTCTCCTGCGTGGTGAAGGTCTTCGACGCGATCAGGAACAGGCTGGTCTCGGGGTCGATCCGCTTCAGCGTCTCGGCGATGTGGGTGCCGTCGACATTGGAAACGAAATGCATCCGGATGCGCGGGTGGTGGTAGGGGACCAGCGCCTCGGACACCATCACCGGGCCGAGGTCGGAGCCGCCGATGCCGATGTTGATGATGTCGGTGATCGGCTTGCCGGTGTGCCCGGTCCAACTGCCGTCGCGCACGGCGTCGGAGAATTCGCGCATGTGCTTCAGGCTGGCCGCCACCTCCGGCAGCACATTCTGGCCGTCGACCTCGATCGAGCCGGCCAGGTCGGCGCGCAGGGCGGTGTGCAGCACGGCCCGGTGCTCGGTGGCGTTGATCGGCTCTCCGGCGAACATGCGGTCGCGCCAGGTCTCGACGCCCTGCTGCCGGGCGAGGTCGAACAGCAGGCCCAGCGTCTCCGCCGTCACCCGGTTCTTGGAATAGTCGAGCAGCAGGTCGCCGAGGCGCAGCGAGAAGCTGTCGAAGCGCTTGGGGTCGGCGGCGAAGAGGTCGCGCATGTGCACGCCGTCCATCGCCTTGCGATGGGCGTCGAGCGCGGTCCAGGCGGGCGAACGGGTCAGATCGGACATGAGGGGTCGCCTCCGTTGCGGGAACGGTGTCGGATCACAGGACACAAACGAAAAGGCCGGGGCACGCGCCCGGCCTTGGATGTCAATTGACGAGGTCGGTGACGCCCTCGAAGATCCCCTTGCGGCGCCGGATGATGATCGGCGTGTCGCCGCTGGTCAGCGGCTTGCCCGTGTCGGCGGCGGCATTGAGGCGCGCCGCCTCCTTGTAGGGGTCGACCACCGTGCCGGGCAGCGGCTTGGACTGCCAGAACAGGATGTTGTCGATGAAGCGGTCGTCGTCCTGGGCGATCTGCGTCGTCTCCTGGTCGACGGTCGAGCGGATCCCCGGTTCCGCCGGCCCGGCCTTGGCCAGGATCGCCGCGCCGCTGGCGCTGGCCGCAGCGCCGGCACCGGCAGTGTCGCCGCGCGGAATCTTGCGCCCCTGGCCGAACAGGATCGCCTCGGCCTGCTCACGCGGCTGGGTCTCCTGCGGCCGTGGGATGCCCGGCGTCGGCGGCGGCAGATCGGTCAGCGAACTCGGCATCGCCAAAGGCGCGCGCGGCATCACCGCGAATTCGTCCGGCGTCGATTTGTCGTAGCCGATGAACTCCTGCACCGTCTTGCTGCCGGCGTCGCAGCCGGCGACCGCCAGGGTGGCGATGACCAGGCCGGTCAGCGTGACCAGTCTGCCCCCCCACACCCGGCCGGGCTGGAAGAAACAGGTCGACTGGAAGAAACGAGACTGCCCGCTCACGATCGATCCCTCTGCGCTGCCACCGGGTGGGCGCGGCGGCCGAACAGACTGTCGGCGATCAGCAGCATCACACCGATGCTGATCGCGCTGTCGGCCACGTTGAACACCCAGAAGGAATACTGCCCCGCGTAAAAATGCAAGAAATCGGCGACGGCGCCGAACCGCAGCCGGTCGATCACGTTGCCGATCGCCCCGCCGATGATCAACCCGACGCCGCCGGCGATCAGACCGCGATCGTTGCGCCGCAGCCAGATCAGGAGGCCTACGACGACTGCGAGCGCAACCACCGACAGGCCCCAACGCGCCAGCGGCGAGTCGCCGGCGAGGAGACCGAAGCTGATTCCATAGTTCCAGACCATGGCGAAATCGAGGAAGCCGGTGATCCGGATCGACGGCGCCCAGCTGGCGGTGGTGATCGGGTCGGGCAGGCCGAACAGAACCTTCAGCACCCAGTATTTCGAGAGCTGGTCGGCGATCAGGATCAGCGCCGCGACGATCAACCCGCGCCGGAACAGCCGCGCATCGGTCATGCCGTCACTCCGGCCACCGCAGCATCGACCGCGTCCGAACAGCGATGGCACAGGTCCGGATGCGCCGCCACCGTGCCGACCTCGGGCAGGACCCGCCAGCAGCGGTCGCAGCGGTCGCCCGAGGCGGAGCCGACGATGACGCCGACGCCCGGCACGTCCGCCAGGGCGAAGGCGCCGTCCGGCACGGCACCGGTCTCGACCGCCAGGGTCGAGGTGATGCAGATCTCGGCGAAGTCGAGGCTGGCCAGCAGTTCGGCCTCGGCCGCGCCGGCATGGACCACCGGGTGCGCCTGCAGCGACGAGCCGATGCGCTTGGCCGCCCGCTCCAGCTCGATCGCGCCGGTGACCACGCGGCGCAGGTCGCGCAGCCGGGCCCAGCGCGCCGCCAGGGCATCGTCCTGCCAGGTATCAGGGACGTCGGGGAAGGTGCGGAGATGGACGCTGATGTCCGGCCCATCACCGTGCCGGGCCAGCCAGGCCTCCTCCGCCGTGAAGCACAGGATCGGCGCCAGCCAGATGGCGAGATGGTCAAACAGCGTGTCGAGCACGGTGCGGACCGCCCGCCGGCGCAGGTCGTCCGGCCGGTCGCAGTAGAGCGAGTCCTTGCGGATGTCGAAGTAGAAGGCCGACAGGTCGACCGCGCAGAAATTGTGCAGCGCCGTCGACATGGCGTGGAAGTCGTAGTCCTCGATCCCCTTGCGGATGGTGCGGTCGAGCTCCCACAGCCGGTGCAGCACCCAGCGCTCCAGCTCCGGCAGTTCTGCCGCCGGCAGCCGCTCGGCCTCCTGGAAGCCGTCGAGGGCACCCAGCAGGTAGCGCAGCGTGTTGCGCAGCCGGCGATAGGCGTCGGCCTGGTACTTCAGGATCTCCTTGCCGATGCGCAGATCCTCGGAATAGTCGGTCGAGACGATCCACAGGCGCAGGATGTCGGCACCGGATTGGTTCGCCACCTCCTGCGGTTCGACGCCGTTGCCGAGCGACTTCGACATCTTGCGGCCCTGCTCGTCCAGCGCGAAGCCATGGGTCAGCACCGCGTCGTAGGGCGCGCGGCCGCGGGTGCCGCAGCTTTCGAGCAGCGAGGAGTGGAACCAGCCGCGATGCTGGTCCGAGCCTTCGAGATAGAGGTCGGCCGGCCATTTCAGGTCCGGCCGCTGCTCCAGCACGAAGGCATGGGTCGAGCCGGATTCGAACCAGACGTCGACGATGTCGAAGATCTGCTCGTAGTCGTCGGCCTTGAAGGTGTTGCCGAGGAAGAACTGGGCGTCGTGCTTGTACCAGGCGTCCGAACCCTCGAGCTCGAAAGCCGCGGCGATGCGCTGCGTAACCGCGACGTCGCGCAGCGGCTCGCCGGTCTTCTTGTCGACGAAGATCGCGATCGGCACGCCCCAGGCGCGCTGGCGGCTGATCACCCAGTCCGGCCGGCTCTCGATCATCGAGGACAGGCGGTTGTAGCCCTGGGGCGGGTAGAACTTCGTGGTCTTCAGCGCGGCCAGCGCGGTCTGCCGCAGCCCGTTCGTCTCCATCGAGATGAACCATTGCGGCGTGGCGCGGAAGATCAGCGGCGCCTTGGACCGCCAGCTGTGCGGGTAGGAATGGCGGATCTGGCCGCGGGCCAGCAGGCCGCCGGCCGCCTCCACCGCCAGCGTCACCACCTTGTTGGCGTCGCCCTTCTTGCCGTCGGGGCGGTAGATCACCCGGCCGGCGAACAGCGGCACGCTGTCGTGGTAGCGGCCATCCTCGGTCACCGTCTCGGTCGCGGCGATGCCGTGGGCGCGGCCGAGGTCGAAGTCGTCGGCGCCATGGCTGGGCGCGGTGTGGACCAGCCCGGTGCCGGCATCGACCGTGACATGGCCGCCGGGCAGGAATGGCACGGCGAAGTCGTAGCCTTGTCCCGCCAGCGGATGGCGGGACACGGTGCCGGCCAGGGCCGAACCCGGGAACTTGTCGACGCAGGTCCAGGCGGTGACGGCGAGGTCCTTGGCCACCGTGTCGGCCAGGGCCGTCGCCAGCACCAGCGTCTCGCCGACCTTGGCGAGGCTTCCCTCGGCCACGGCATCGACGGTGTAGACGCCGTATTCGAAGTCGGGGCCGTAGGCGATGGCGCGGTTGGCCGGCAGCGTCCAGGGCGTGGTGGTCCAGGCCACCGCAGACGCGCCCCCGAGCGACGGCCGCGACGCCGCGGTCACCGGGAAGCGCACCCAGACCATGTCCGAGGTGATGTCCTGGTACTCGACCTCGGCCTCGGCCAGGGCGGTCTTCTCGACCACCGACCACAGCACCGGCTTCAGCCCGCGATACAGCCCGCCATTGAGCAGGAACTTGTGGATCTCGCGGACGATCTGCGCCTCGGCGGCGTCGGTCATGGTGGTGTAGGGGTGCGCCCAGTCGCCCATCACGCCGATGCGCTGGAACTGCGCCGACTGCACCTCGACCCAATGCCGGGCGAAGGCGCGGCACTCCTCGCGGAACTGCAGCACCGGCACCGCGTCCTTGTCCTGGCCGGCCTTGCGGTACTTCTCCTCGATCTTCCACTCGATCGGCAGGCCGTGGCAGTCCCAGCCCGGGACGTAGACCGCATCGCGGCCCAGCATCTGGCGGGTGCGGACGACGATGTCCTTCAGGATCTTGTTGACCGCGTGGCCGATGTGGATGTCGCCATTGGCGTAGGGCGGGCCGTCATGCAGGACGAACTTCTCGCGCCCCTTGGACAGCGCCCGCAGCTTGCCGTGCAGGTCGATTGCCTCCCACCGGGCCAGCAGCTCCGGCTCCTTCTGCGGCAGGCCGCCACGCATGGGGAAGTCCGTCTTCGGCAGGAAGACAGTGGATTTGTAGTCGGGAGCGGCCGGGGCGGCGGCACCCGGGGTCTCGGCAGGCTGGACGGTCATGACTTGGGGGCTCGTGGATCCACGCGGGCTCAATTACCCGCTTTGGCGCTCGGATACCAGCCGGTCGACCCCGGATGGGTCCATTCGGCGGCGTGAGGAGACATGGCGCAACGGCGCAGCGACCCGACCCCCGTCAGAGGGCCGGGCGGATAATTCGAAACAGGGCGTCCGTCTTGCGCATCCGACCATGGTACCGGATGAGCGCTCGGGGTCAAGCCGCACGGCGACCTCAATGATCCGGTCGAGCAGCAGCGGCCCGAGGCAGTGGAAGGCCGTCACGAAACCACGATCCCTTCTCCGCCGCGAGGGGGCAAGGGCGGCTGTGTCCGCGACGGCCTGGCCGGCAGCGGCTGACAGCTCACAAGTTATAACAGGCGCTTCCCCGCGGCCTCTGCTTCGATGGTCGAGGCCCCGCCGCCGGGTCCATGGAGCAGAAGGAGCCTTCCGATGAGATCGATCCGTGTCGCCCTGTTTGCCGCGACCCTGGCGTCATCCGCTCTGGCTGCGGTGTCCTTGGCTGCCGAGGGCACGGATGCCGAGAACGCGTCGCCGATCTACGGCGTCACCATTCCCGAGGGATACCGGCAGTGGGAGCTGATCGGGCCGGCCCAGGAGGCGGAGCCGCTGAACGAGCTCCGCGCCGTCCTCGGCAATCCCACCGCGATCAAGGCCTACCAGAGCGGGACCCTGCCGTTTCCGGACGGCACCATCCTGGTCAAGCTGGCCTGGAAGCATGTCCAGTCCACCGAGTTCGAGCCCGCCTCCGTCCCCGGCGCGGCGACGACGGTCCAGGTAATGGTCAAGGATTCGAAGCGGTACCCCGACAGCGGTGGCTGGGGCTTCGGCCGTTTCATCAACGGCAAGCCGGTCGACGAGGCGCAGCACCAGACCTGCTTCGCCTGCCACGAGGCGCGGGTGAAGGGGCACGACTTCGTCTTCACCCGATGGGCGCCATAAGCCGCTTCAGCCGCCGCTCCGGTCGATCGCGAAGTCGCCGCGCATCGGCTGCCACAGGGTGACGCCGCGCTCCTGGCGCAACAGGTCGGGCAGCGCCGCGATATAAGCCTGGCGGTAGGCGCGCGGGATCTGCACCCGCACCAGCTCGTCGAGGTCGGCCCAGGTCTCGTACAGCATGAACAGGGTGGGGTCGTCGGGCGACCGGTGCAGCACCGCGTTGATGAAGCCCGGCTCGTGCCGCATCGCGTCCAGCACCGGCGTCAGCAGGTCCAGGAACTCGGCCTCGCGGCCCGGCTTCGCATGCAGGGTGACGGTGAAGGCGACCGTCCCGTCGTCCGGGCGGGTGACGGTTGATGTGGGCATCGGCGGCCTCGGGCGTGCGGTGGCGAGGCGCCGAGGATGGCTGGTGACCTGCCCGAAACCAATGACCTCGAAGGTAATGGAATAGGTGGGCTAAAGCCCGAACACCCGGTCGCCCTGCTCGTCGATGATCTGTTGCGCCTTGGACAGCGAGAAGGCGGTGGCGTCGTCCTTGCTGGCGTGCTTGTCGGCGCGGACGAAGCGGTGGGTCTTGGTGCCCTCCGGGAAGTCCTTCTCGATCAGCCCGGCGGTCTGGTACTGGCCGCCCGCGGCATAGGGCGCCGGGCGGATGCGGAAGCCCTTGTATTCGACCGCCTCGCCGGCCGGGGCTTCGGCCCCGCCCTCAGCGCCCTCGCGCTTGCCGCCACCGAACAGGGATTTGAGGAAGGAGACCATCGCGCCGACCGCCGCACAGGGAAGGGGAGGCGCAGCCTATCGCGGATCGCGCCGCGGATCACGCTTTCCTGCGGCGGGGACCCGCCGCAGGGCGAGAGGCTACGCCGAACCTTGAGACCTCAGGCCGCCACGCGCTCGGCGGGACCGATCGGCTTGTCGCCCTTCACCGTGGTCCGGTACAGGGTGCGCGCCAGGTGCGGCGGGCAGCCGGTGGCCAGGTGGATGGTGGCCCGGTTGTCCCAGAACACCATGTCATGCGCCTGCCAGCGGTGGCGGTACTGGAACTGCGGCTGGGTCATGTGCGCGAACAGCCGGCGCAGCAGCGTGTCGCTCTGCGGCCGCTCCAGCTCGACGATGTGGGTGGTGAAGCCCTCGTTGACGAACAGCGCCTTGCGGCCCGTCGCCGGGTGCACCCGCACCACCGGATGCACCACCGGCGGCACCGTCTTCGCCTGGTCCGCGGTCAGGCCGGGCCGCAGCGCGCTCTTGGCCTGTTGCGCCACGTTGCGGGCGGTGTAGTCGTGCACCGCGGTCAGCCCCTCGATCTGCGCCTTGGTCTCGTCGTCCAGCGCGTCATAGGCGGCGGCCATGCTGACGAATAACGTGTCGCCCTCGACCGCCGGCAGGGTCTGGGCGTGCAGCAGCGACCCCAGGCTCGGCTCCGCCTTGTAGGACAGGTCGGAATGCCAGTAGCGGCCGGCATCGGCCAGGCCCAGCGGCTTGCCGTCCTCCCGCGTCTCGTTCGAGACGATCAGGATCTCCGGATGTCCGGCCAGGTGGAAATGGTGCTGGACGTGGATCTCCAGCTCGCCGAAGCGGCGGCTGAAGGCGATGTGCTGCTCCGGCGTGATCCGCTGGTCGCGGAACACCACGACCGAATTCGTCTCGAACAGCGACTTGACCGTGGCGAAGGTGGCGTCGTCGAGCGGGCCGGTGAGGTCGAGCCCGCTGATCTCGAGGCCGATCAGGTCGGACAGGGGATTGGTGGTGAAGGACATGGCGGCGTTTCCGTGGATTCGGTGATTCCGTTTGGGGGCGGCTCAAGCCTGCTGGGTGCCCCAGCGCTCGACCGTGAGCCGGGACAGGGTCCGGAACAAGAGGCTTTCGACCAGCAGGCCGATCAGGATGATGGTCAGGAGGCCGGCGAAGACGTTGGCCGTCTCCAGCTGGTTGCGGTTGACATAGATGAACCAGCCGAGCCCGCCGGAGCGTGAGGACACGCCGAACACCAGCTCGGCCGCGATCAGGGTGCGCCAGGCGAAGGCCCAGCCGATCTTCAGCCCGGCCAGGATCGCCGGGAAGGCGGCCGGCACCAGGATGCGGGCGACGTAGCGGAAGCCGGTCAGCCCCAGATTCTGCCCGACCATGGCGAGAGGCCGCGGCACGGCGCGGAAGCCCGAATGGGCGGCCAGGGCTAGCGGCCACAGCACCGAATGCACGATGACGAACAGCAGGCTGGGGGTGCCGAGGCCGAACCACAGCAGCGCGATCGGCAGCAGCGCGATCGCCGGCAGCGGGTTGAACATCGCGGTCAGCGTCGACAGCAGCTCGGCGCCCAGGCGGCTGGCCGTGGCCAGCCCGGCCAGGATCGCCGCCGCGATGATGCCGATGCCGTAGCCCACCACCAGCACCTGCAGCGACGCCAGGGTGCGCAGCGGCAGCTCGCCATTGGCGATGCCCTGGCCGAAGGCGGCCACGGTGGTCAGGAAGCTGGGCAGCAGCAGCGGGCTGCCGACGATGCGGGCGGTGATCTCCCAGATCGCGGCCAGCGCGACCAGGATCAGCAGCCGGCGCCAGGCCCCGGACCCGATCAGGCGGGAGGAATGGTTCTCGCCCCCGGCCGGGCGCACCGGCGACCCGGCCTGCAGCAGGCCCTGATAGTCAACCATCGGTCGCCTCCGCCGCGGGGCGACCATCGGTCGCCTCCGCCTCGGGGCGACCATGGGTCGCCTCCGTCCCCGGGTCGCCGATCTGGTCCGCGATCAGCCCCCCGATCCGGGCCTCCAGCGCGGCAAAGGCCGGGTCGCCCCGGTCCGGGCCGCGGCCACACGGCAGGTCGATCACGGCGCGGACCCGGCCGGGATGGGCGGTCATCACCACGATCCGGCTGCCGATCACGATGGCTTCGTCGATGGCATGGGTGACGAAGACGGTGGTGACCCCGGTCTCCTCGCACAGCGCCAGCAGCTCCTCCTGCATGCGCCGCCGGGTCATGGCGTCCAGCGCGGCGAAGGGTTCGTCCATCAGCAGCACCGCGGGCCGCAGCACCAAAGCCCGGGCGATGGCGGCGCGCTGCTTCATGCCGCCGGACAGGGTGTGGGGATACTGGTCGGCGACGCGGGCCAGCCCGACCCGGCGCAGCATGTCGTCGGCCACCGCCTCGGCCTCGGCCCGCCGGGTGCCGCGCGCCCAGGCCAGGGCGGAGATCAGGTTCCGCCGCACCGTCTGCCACGGCAGCAGCTGGTCGAAATCCTGCAGCACCATCATCCGATCCGGCCCTGGCCGAGACACCGGCCGACCGTCCAGCAGCACCCGGCCGGCGCTGGGCGGCAGGAAGCCGCCGATGCTGCGCAGCAGGCTCGACTTGCCGCAGCCGGACGGGCCCAGCAGCACCAGCCGCTCGCCGCGGCGGATGTCCAGGGTCACCCCCTCGACCGCCGTCACCCGGCGGCCGTCAGCGACATAGGCCAGGGAGACGCCGTCGAGCGTCAGGGCCGGCGTGTCGGCTGTCGTGGCGTCGGAGACCGGGGCGAGGGCCGGGGATGCCATCTCAGCTCCCCGGACGGTCGTAGAGCGGCGGGAAGAACAGGTCGCGCCAATCCGTCGTGGTGGTCGCGATCTGGCCGATGCGGTGCTGGAACTCGACGAACTTCAGCACGTTCTCCGGCGCCACCGTGTAGCGGGTGTCGGGGGCGGTGATCAGGCCTTCGACGAAGGATTCCGGCAGCTTCGACGATTCGGCGGCGATGTACAGCTTCGCCGCCTCGGCCGGATGGGCGGCAATGAACTGGTCGGCGCGGTCCAGCGCGGTGACGATCGCCGCCACCGTCTTCGGGTTGTCGGCGTAGAAGGCGCCGGTCGCGTAGATCACGTTGAAGGTGTGCGGGCCGCCCAGCACGTCGTAGCTGCTCAGCACCCGGTGCACCTTCGGATCCTGCAACTGCTGGTTCTGGAACGGCGGGGCGCCGAAATTGGCGGTGACCTCGGACCCGCCGGACAGCAGCGCCGCGGTCGCGTCCGGATGCGCCATGCTGACGGTCAGGTCGTCCAGCTTGGTCGCCTGGTCCTGGCCGAAG
This sequence comes from Inquilinus sp. 2KB_23, assembly GCF_052115705.1. Lineage (NCBI taxonomy): Bacteria > Pseudomonadati > Pseudomonadota > Alphaproteobacteria > Rhodospirillales > Rhodospirillaceae > Inquilinus > Inquilinus sp. 2KB_23. Next base: position 28,514 of record NZ_JBFRHF010000005.1, read on the forward strand.
GCCTGGGCCGCCGCCATCTGCAGCACCACCGCCTGGAACCCGACCTTCACCGCCGGCAGCGCGATGCGGTCCTTGTCGGTGAAGTCCGCCAGCGTCTTCACGTCGGGGTTGGTGGTGGTCAGGTAGATCGGCATCGACCCCAGCGCCGCGATGCCCCTGACGTCGATCGAGCCGCGGGTCTTGGCCCACAGCGTGATCGCCGGCGGCGCCCCGGCCGCGGCGACGTCCAGGCTGCCCGACAGCAGCGCCTCGTTCATCGCGGCGCCGCCGCTGACCTGGATCCAGTCGATGTCCGGCGCCGGCAGCCCGGCCTCGGTGGCCGCCGCCTCGATCAGCTTCTGCTCCTTGGCCACGATCATCGGCAGGTAGGAGATGCCGAATTGCTGCGCGATCCGCAGCGTCGCGGTCTCGGCCTGGGCCGGTGTGGCCAGGGCGAGCATCGCCGCCGCTGCGAGGAAGGATCCGAGGATGGGGGCGCGCATACGGGCGGTCTCTGGCTGGCTTCGATAAGGACAAACATTTGGAGAAGACGGGGAAATATCAATCCAATTAATTTGTGTTATATATTGTATAACAGAATACGAGTGTTATTTTTGACGTTTCGTCAGCGACTGGGCTGGCCGGCGAGGATCTCATTGCGATCGACCTTGCCGCCGGCAGTGTCGTCTGGGGTGGTGTCGTGATCGGACTCGGCGGCTTCGGCCGGCCGACCTGATCCGGCAATCCCGGACTCCGAATAGCGGCGGTAAATCCGACAATAGAATCGTAAAACCAGCTTGCCGACGACACCGGGCTTCTTCGCCGGCAGGACTGGACCTCCAGTCCATGCCCAAATATCTCTTGAGACCAAGCGGGGCGAGGCGCATCTTTATTTATGCGGGGCCGAGAAATCGGCGATTCGGCTTCATGCGCCGCCCCGCCCGACGGCGCTCCATGGATCGGAAGGAGATCCGATGGACATCGTTTCCCTGATTATCCAGCTCGTGGCAGGAGCGGTCGGCGGCAATGTTGCCGGCGCCGCGGTCAAGCAGTACAGCCTCGGCACGATCGGCAACTCGATCGCCGGCATCGTCGGCGGCGGCATCGGCGGTCAGATCCTGGCGGCGCTCGTCCCCAGCCTCGCTGGCGCGGCTGCCGGCGGCGGCCTCGACATCGGCGCCATCATCGGTCAGATCGTCGGTGGTGGCGTCGGCGGCGGCGTCCTCATGGTCATCGTCGGCATCATCAAGCAGATGCTCGCCGGCGGCCAGAAGGCCCAGTAACCGGATCGCGACGCCCGGCCGGCCCACGGCCGGGCGCCGCACCCGGAGAAGCAACGCCTTCCCCGCACCGGCGCCGCTTGCTAGAAGGGCGCCGGACGGGCCTGTAGTTCAGCGGTTAGAACCCGCCGCTCATAACGGTGTTGTCGCAGGTTCGAATCCTGCCGGGCCCACCACGCTTCGCCCTTACGGGCTACGCGTGGCGCAGCCACGTGGAGACTGCTCAGTGCGAAGCAGTGTCCGGCGTCGCTGTAACGAAGCGACAACGCGTCAGCGTCCCCGCGCCGTCTCATACAGCGCGATGGCGGCGGCGTTGGAGACGTTCAGGCTGCCGACCGCGCCTTGCGTCGGCAGCCTGGCCAGCACGTCGCAGGTCTCGCGCGTCAGGTGGCGCAGCCCGTCGCCCTCCGCGCCCAGCACCAGCGCCACCCGGTCGCCCTGCATCGCCGCGGCCAGGGTGGTTTCGCCCTCCTCGGCCAGGCCGATTCGGTGGAAGCCCAGTTCGCCGAGCGATTCGAGGGCGCGAGCCAGGTTCTTCACCCGGGTCAGCGGGACATGCTCGACCGCGCCCGACGCCGCCTTGGCCAGCACCCCAGTGACCTCGGGCGTGTTGCGGTCGGTGACGATCACCGCCAGCGCGCCGAAGGCAGCGGCGGAGCGCAGGATCGCGCCGATGTTGTGCGGGTCGGTCACCTGGTCCAGCACCACCACCACGCTGTGCTCACGCAGGTCCGCCTCGCGGCCGAGGTCGTCGATGTCGGGCGCGTCCAGCGGCTTGATCTCGAGCGCGATGCCCTGGTGCACCGCGCCCTTGAGGAAGCGGTCCATCAGCTCGCGGGTCACCATCTCCGGCGCCGGGCGGGCGATGCCGGCCTCGGCGGCCCGGGCCAGCACCGGCTCCAGAATCGCCAGCCCGGCCTCGGTGCATTGCACCCGGGTGATCTCGCGGTCCGGGTTCAGCACCGCGGCGGTGGCGGCATGGACGCCGTAGAGGTAGCGGTCGGGCTCGCGCGCCGGCGGGCGACCGTCGGGTGCGCGGCCGCCGGGGCCGCGCTGGTCCGGGCGCTGGCCCTGATGCGGGCTGGCCTGGGGCGGGGCGGCCTGGGACGGGTTGGCCTGAGGGTTGGACCGAGGGGCGTAGGGCGGGCGGTTTTGCGGCGTGCGGGTCATCGTCGTCCTGTGCGCCGTCGCCGGTCCCGGGTCAAGATTCCGATTTCCGCAACACGCATGCTTGACATCCTCGCCGGGATGTCGATATTCCGCCCCGCCATTCGCCGAGCCGTGCGGCGAAGCCCTGTGGAGGGGTGGCCGAGTGGTTAATGGCAGCAGACTGTAAATCTGCCCTCGTAAGAGTACGCTGGTTCAAATCCAGCCCCCTCCACCAAAGCCCTTTGGCTTCGAGTCACGGTCGAGGACATGGCGCGTCCCGGACACCCGGGCGGGTGTAGCTCAATGGTAGAGCAGCAGCCTTCCAAGCTGAATACGAGGGTTCGATTCCCTTCACCCGCTCCATCCGTGGATCCACAGGTCCCACCGCGAACATTAAGGTTTCCAGAGAATGGCGAAGGCGAAGTTTCAGCGGACGAAGCCGCACTGCAACATCGGCACGATTGGTCACGTTGACCACGGCAAGACGTCGCTGACGGCGGCGATCACGAAGGTGCTTGCGGAGAGCGGCGGGGCGACGTTCACGGCGTACGACCAGATCGACAAGGCGCCGGAAGAGAAGGCGCGCGGGATCACGATCTCGACGGCGCATGTGGAGTACGAGACGGCGAACCGTCACTACGCCCACGTCGATTGCCCGGGCCATGCCGACTACGTGAAGAACATGATCACCGGTGCAGCGCAGATGGACGGCGCGATCCTGGTGGTGTCGGCGGCCGACGGCCCGATGCCGCAGACCCGCGAGCACATCCTGCTGGCGCGGCAGGTGGGCGTTCCGGCGCTGGTGGTGTTCCTGAACAAGGTCGACATGGTCGACGATCCGGAGCTCCTGGAGCTGGTGGAGCTCGAGGTCCGTGAGCTGCTGAGCTCGTACGACTTCCCTGGCGACGACATTCCGATCGTCCCGGGCTCGGCGCTGGTGGCGCTGGAAGACGGCGACAAGAAGCTGGGCCACGACGCGATCCTGGAGCTGATGGCGAAGGTGGATGCGTACATCCCGCAGCCGGAGCGTCCGAAGGACCGTCCGTTCCTGATGCCGATCGAGGACGTGTTCTCGATCTCGGGTCGCGGCACGGTGGTGACGGGCCGTATCGAGCGCGGCATCGTGAAGGTCGGCGAGGAAGTGGAGATCGTCGGCCTGAAGGACACGCAGAAGACGATCTGCACGGGCGTCGAGATGTTCCGCAAGCTCTTGGACCAGGGYGAGGCCGGCGACAACGTGGGCGCGCTGCTGCGCGGCACGAAGCGCGAGGAGGTCGAGCGCGGCCAGGTTCTGGCGAAGCCGGGTTCGATCACGCCGCACACCGAGTTCAAGGCCGAGGCGTACATCCTGACGAAGGAAGAGGGCGGCCGTCACACGCCGTTCTTCACCAACTACCGKCCGCAGTTCTACTTCCGGACGACGGACGTGACCGGTGTGGTGGCGCTGCCGGAAGGCACCGAGATGGTGATGCCGGGCGACAACATCTCGATGACGGTGACGCTGATTGCGCCGATCGCCATGGATGAGGGCCTGCGCTTCGCCATCCGCGAAGGCGGCCGCACCGTCGGCGCCGGCGTCGTCGCCGGCATCATCAAGTAACGATGGTTTGAGAAACACGGCTCCGGGGGCTTCGGTCCCCGGGGTGGTGAGAGACTAGGACCGTACCTCCGTCCCCCGCCGCAAGGCGGCGCGGAAAGGGCGGCCCGGGATGAGAGGGGCTCAAGGCGAGAGCATTGAGCCCCGCGCATGGCGGGCCCGATCACGAAATCGTCACAACCGGCAATCCGGACGTGACATTCGCGGCGGGCTCGGCTATGTAACGCGCCTCACCCGAGCCCTCCAGCGGCCTGGGTGAGTTTTTTTTTGGACTGTTCGCGACGTGGGGGCCGGAATGACCCGGTCAGCCACCTCTCGGCAAGAACACTCGGATACAGAACGATGGACAGTCAGAACATCCGTATCCGCCTCAAGGCGTTCGATCATCGCGTGCTCGACCAGTCGACCAGCGAGATCGTCAACACCGCGAAGCGGACCGGGGCTCGGGTACGCGGGCCGATCCCGCTGCCGACGAACATCGAGCGCTACACCGTCAACCGCTCGCCGCATGTCGACAAGAAGTCGCGCGAGCAGTTCGAGATCCGCACCCACAAGCGTCTGCTCGACATCGTCGACCCGACGCCGCAGACGGTCGATGCTTTGATGAAGCTCGACCTTGCGGCCGGTGTCGATGTCGAGATCAAGCTCTGAGGCGGTGACGATGCGCTCTGGATTGATCGCCCAGAAACTGGGCATGACACGAATTTTCGATGCCGAGGGGCAGCACGTCCCGGTCACGGTCCTCAAGCTCGACGGCGTTCAGGTCGTCGCGGTGAAGACCGAGGAGACCGACGGCTACACCGCGGTGCAGCTCGGTGCCGGCAAGGCCAAGGTCAAGAACGTCTCCAAGGGCGTTCGCGGCCACTATGCCAAGGCCGAGGTCGAGCCGAAGAAGAAGCTGGTCGAGTTCCGCGTCAGCACCGATGCGCTGCTGACCGTCGGTGACGAGTTGACCGCCGAGCATTTCGTTGCCGGCCAGGTCGTCGACGTCACCGGCACTTCGATCGGCAAGGGCTTCGCCGGCGTCATGAAGCGTTGGAACTTCGGCGGCCTGCGTGCCACGCACGGCGTGTCGGTGTCCCACCGGTCGCATGGTTCGACCGGTCAGCGCCAGGACCCGGGCAAGGTCTTCAAGAACAAGAAGATGGCCGGCCATCTCGGTGCGGAGCGGGTGACGGTGCAGAACCTCACCGTCGTGACCACCGATGTCGAGCGCGGCCTGATCATGGTCAAGGGTGCGGTCCCGGGCGCCGAAGGCGGCTGGGTGCTGATCCGCGACGCAGTCAAGCGGCCGGCGCCGAAGAACGTCCCGTTCCCGGGTGCGGTTCGCAAGGGTGCCGCCGCGGCGGTCGAGACGCCTGTCGTCGAGGCTCCGGCTGCTGAAGCCCCGGGCGCCGACGCTGCCGGGCAGGAGGGCTAAGCGATGAAGATCGCCGTCAAGACGTTCGACAATGCGGCCGCCGGTGAGATCGAGCTCGATGACTCGGTCTTCGGTCTCGAGGTCCGCACCGATCTGCTCGCCCGCATGGTGAACTGGCAGCTGGCCAAGCGCCGCTCCGGCAACCACAAGACCAAGGGCATCAGCGAGATCAGCGGCACGACCAAGAAGCCCTACAAGCAGAAGGGCACGGGTCACGCCCGCCAGGGTTCGACGCGGTCGCCGCAGTTCCGCGGCGGCGCCCGGATTTTCGGGCCGGTCGTCCGCAGCCATGCGCATGACCTGCCGAAGAAGGTCCGCAAGCTGGCCCTGCGCCACGCGCTGTCCTCCAAGGTCGCCGATGGCAAGCTGGTGGTGGTCGACGCGGTCGTGGCCGACAGCCACAAGACCAAGGGCCTCGCCGTCAAGCTCGCCGCGCTGGGTCTCGACTCCGCGCTGATCCTGGCCGGTGAGCAGGTCGACACCAACTTCGCACTCGCCGTGCGGAACCTGCCGCTCATCGACGTGCTGCCCAGCCAGGGCGCCAACGTCTACGACATCCTGCGCCGCGACACGCTCGTGTTGTCGCGCCAGGCGGTCGAGCAGCTCGAGGCTCGCCTGAAATGATCCGCTCTCGCAAGAAGAAGGCCGAGGCCGCCGTCACCCCGCGGATGTACGACATCATCCGCGCGCCGGTGATCACCGAGAAGGCGACGCTCGCCGCCGGCCACAACCAGGTCGTGTTCAAGGTGCCGCTCGACGCCACCAAGCCTGAGATCCGCACTGCGGTCGAAGGCGTGTTCGGGGTCAAGGTCACCGCCGTGAACACCCTGATCGTCAAGGGCAAGACCAAGCGCTTCCGGGGCATCCCGGGCAAGCGTTCGGATGTGAAGAAGGCCGTCGTGACGCTCGCCGAAGGGCAGCAGATCGACGTGACCACGGGGGTTTGATCCGATGGCTTTGAAGACTTTCAATCCCATCACCCCAGGCCTCCGCCAGCTGGTCCAGGTGGACCGCTCGGGCCTGTGGAAGGGCAAGCCGGTCAAGGTTCTGACCGAAGGCCTGACCAAGAAGGGTGGCCGCAACAACACCGGCCGGATCACCGCCTTCCATCAGGGCGGCGGTCACAAGCGCACCTATCGCATCATCGACTTCAAGCGCCGCAAGCTTGGCGTCGTCGGCACGATCGAGCGCCTGGAATACGATCCGAACCGGACCGCGTTCATCGCCCTCGTCACCTATGAGGACGGCGAGCAGGCCTACATCCTGGCGCCGCAGCGCGTGGCCGCCGGCGACAAGGTCGTGTCGGGCGAAAAGGTCGACATCAAGCCGGGCAACGCGATGCCGCTGCGCAGCATGCCGGTCGGCACCATCGTCCACAATGTCGAGCTGAAGGCCGGCAAGGGCGGGCAGCTGGCGCGCTCCGCCGGCACCTACGCCCAGCTGGTCGGCCGCGACATGGGCTATGCCCAGCTGAAGCTGGCCTCGGGCGAGCTGCGTGTCGTGCGCGGCGAGTGCTTCGCCACGGTCGGCGCGGTCTCGAACCCGGACCAGTCGAACGTTTCGATCGGCAAGGCCGGCCGGAACCGCTGGCTCGGCAAGAAGCCGGTCACCCGCGGCGTCGCCATGAACCCGGTCGACCATCCGCACGGCGGCGGCGAAGGCCGCACTTCCGGTGGCCGCCACCCGGTCACCCCGTGGGGCAAGCCGACCAAGGGTCGCAAGACCCGCAGCAACAAGGCTACGGATAAGCTCATTATCCGTCGCCGCAAGAAGTAAGGGAGAGCGACGGTGGCACGCTCCGTTTGGAAGGGTCCGTTCATCGACGGCTATCTGCTCAAGAAGGCAGACAAGTCGCGCGGTTCGGGCCGGAACGAGATCATCAAGATTTGGTCGCGTCGCTCGACCATCCTGCCGCAGTTCGTCGGCCTGACGTTCGGTGTCTACAACGGCCAGAAGTTCCTGCCGGTGTTGGTCAACGAGAACATGGTCGGCCACAAGTTCGGCGAATTCTCGCCCACGCGGACCTACTACGGTCACGCGTCGGACAAGAAGTCGAAGAGGAAGTAAGCGATGGGCCAGGAGAAGAATCCCCCTCGCCTCGGTGAAAACGAGGCGCGCGCCTTCGCGAAGACGCTGCGCACCAGCCCGCGCAAGCTCAACCTCGTCGCCGAGACCATCCGCGGCAAGGACGCGGCGAAGGCTCTGGCCGAACTCACCTTCTCCCGCCGGCGCATCGCCGTCGACGTGAAGAAGGTGCTGCAGTCGGCCATCGCCAATGCCGAAAACAACCATCAGCTGGACGTCGACAAGCTCTACGTGGCCGAGGCCTATGTGGGGCGGCAGATCGTCATGAAGCGGTTCCATGCCCGTGCTCGCGGCCGTGCGTCCCGCATCGAAAAGCTCTGGTCGAACCTCACGGTCATCGTCCGCGAGCGGCGGGAGACGGCGTAATGGGTCAGAAAGTCAATCCGATCGGCCTCCGGGTCGGCATCAACCGGACCTGGGATTCGCGCTGGTTCGCGACCAAGGACTACGCCGGTCTTCTGCATGCCGATCTGAAGATCCGTGAGTTCCTCGAGAAGCGTCTGGCCCAGGCGGGCATCAGCCGCATCGTCATCGAGCGGCCGGCGAAGAAGGCGCGCGTCACGGTCTACACTGCCCGTCCGGGCGTTGTGATCGGGAAGAAGGGCGCCGACATCGAGAAGCTCCGTCAGGAGCTGGCGAAGATGGCGGGCAGCGAGGTCAGCCTGAACATCGTCGAAATCCGCAAGCCGGAGATCGACGCCAAGCTGGTCGCCGAGAACATCGCCAACCAGCTCGAGCGCCGCGTGGCGTTCCGCCGGGCGATGAAGCGCGCGGTCCAGAACGCGATGCGCCTGGGGGCCCAGGGCATCCGGATCAATTGCGGTGGCCGTCTCGGCGGCGCGGAAATCGCGCGCACCGAGTGGTACCGCGAGGGCCGCGTTCCCCTGCACACGCTGCGCGCCGATGTCGACTACGGCACGGCGACGGCCAAGACCACCTACGGCACCTGCGGCGTGAAGGTCTGGGTCTTCAAGGGCGAGATCCTCGCCCATGACCCGATGGCCCAGGACAAGCGGGCGGCCGAAGCGGCCACCGGCCCGTCCTCGGCTCGGCCTGAGCGTGGTGACCGCCGCGACGATCGTCGCGGCCGCCGGGAGGGCTGAGGATCATGCTGAGTCCCAAGCGCACCAAGTATCGCAAGCAGCACAAGGGCCGGATCCACGGCGTTGCGAAGGGCGGCACCACGCTGAACTTCGGCGCCTACGGCCTGAAGGCTCAGGAGCCGGCGCGTCTGACGGCGCGGCAGATCGAGGCGGCCCGCCGCGCGATCACCCGCCACATCAAGCGCCAGGGCCGCGTCTGGATCCGGATTTTCCCGGATGTGCCGGTGTCGTCGAAGCCGGCCGAAGTCCGCATGGGCTCCGGCAAGGGTTCGCCGGAGTTCTGGGCGGCCAAGGTCAAGCCCGGCCGCGTCATGTTCGAGCTCGACGGCGTTCCCGGCGACCTGGCGAAGGAAGCCTTCGCCCTGGCTGCCGCCAAGCTGCCGATCGCCTGCAAGTTCATCGCCCGTCTCGGTGAGGAGGTCTGACCATGGATATCGAAGACGTCCGCGCCAAGACGCCGGACCAGCTGAAGGACGATCTGCTCGCGCTGAAGAAGGAGCAGTTCAACCTGCGCTTCCAGGCCGCGTCGGGCCAGCTCGAGAACACGGCGCGGGTCCGCGTCGTCCGTCGCGACATCGCGCGCATCAAGACCGTCATGGGCCAACGCGGCAAGGATGCCGCGTTGGCCAAGTAAGAGGATTGTGAGCCATGCCGCGGCGCGTGCTCAACGGGACGGTTGTGTCCGACAAGACTGACAAGACCGTCACGGTCCTAGTCGAACGCAACCTGATGCACCCGGTCTACAAGAAGTTCATCAAGCGGACCAAGCGCTACCTCGCCCATGACGAGGCCAACGCTTGCAAGGTCGGCGACCGTGTCTCGATCATCGAGACCCGGCCGATCAGCAAGCGGAAGACCTGGCTCGTCCTGTCCGAGGCCGAGGCCAGTGCCATCGGCACTTCGCCCGCGCCCGCTGTTTCGGGAGCGTAAATATGATTCAGATGCAGACGAACCTTGACGTCGCCGACAATTCAGGCGCCCGTCGGGTGATGTGCATCAAGGTGCTGGGCGGTTCCCACCGCCGGACCGCCACTGTCGGCGACGTCATCGTCGTGTCGATCAAGGAGGCGATTCCGCGGGGCCGCGTGAAGAAGGGTGACGTGCATCGCGCCGTCATCGTTCGGACCGCCAAGGAACTGCGCCGCCCGGATGGCTCGACGATCAAGTTCGACCGCAACGCGGCCGTGCTGATCAACAAGCAGGGCGAGCCGGTCGGCACCCGTATCTTCGGGCCCGTGACGCGCGAGCTGCGGGCCAAGAAGTTCATGAAGATCATCTCGCTCGCCCCCGAGGTGCTGTGATGGCTGCGAAGATCAAGAAAGGCGACCAGGTCGTCGTCCTCGCCGGCCGTGACAAGGGCAAGAAGGGCGAGGTCATCGAAGTCCGTCCGGCCGACGATCGTGTCGTCGTCCGCGGCGTGAACATCGTGAAGCGCCACACCCGCCAGACTGCGAAGACGCAGGGCGGGATCGTGGAGCAGGAAGCGGCGCTGCACGTCTCGAACGTGGCGCATGTCGACCCCACGAGCGGCAAGCCGACCCGTGTCGGCTTCAAGACGCTCGACGACGGCCGCAAGGTCCGGGTCGCCAAGGCTTCCGGCGAAGTGATTGATCGGTGAGGATGGCCATGGCTCGTCTCAAATCCCATTACGACAAGGTCATCCGGCCGAAGCTGAAGCAGGACTTCGCCTATGCGAACGACCTGCAGGTGCCGCGGCTCGAGAAGATCATCATCAACATGGGCGTCGGTGACGCCGTCGCTGACAGCAAGAAGATCCAGGCGGCCGTCGCCGAGCTGACGCTGATCGCCGGACAGAAGCCGGTGGTCACCAAGGCCCGGAAGTCGATCGCGGTCTACAAGCTGCGCGAAGGTATGTCGATCGGCACCAAGGTGACGCTGCGCAGCGATCGGATGTACGAATTCCTCGATCGTCTGGTGAACATCGCCCTGCCGCGGGTCCGCGATTTCCGCGGCCTGTCGGTGAAGTCCTTCGACGGCCGGGGCAACTACGCCCTGGGCATCAAAGAGCAGATCGTGTTCCCCGAAGTCGACTACGACCAGGTCGAAACGGTGCGGGGAATGGACATCGTTATCGTGACGAGCGCGAAGACCGACGATGAGGCGCGTGCGCTTCTCAAGGCCTTCGATTTCCCGTTCGTCAGCTGAACGAGCAAGGATAGATCATGGCCAAGAAGAGCTCGGTCGAGAAGAACAAGCGTCGCGAGAAGCTGGCGAAGGCTTTCGCGGGGCGTCGTGAGCGCCTGAAGGCGATCGCGAACAACGACACCCTGACGATGGAAGACCGTTTCAACGCCCGCCTCAAGCTGGCGGAGCTGCCGCGGAACTCATCGCCTGTCCGCATCCACAACCGGTGCGAACTGACTGGTCGCCCCAAGGCATTCTATCGGCGCTTCAAGTTGAGCCGGATCGCACTGCGTGAGCTGGCCTCGCGCGGGTTGATCCCCGGCATGACGAAGTCGAGCTGGTAAGGAGGACGGATTATGTCGCTTAGTGATCCGTTGGGCGATCTGCTCACCCGTATCCGCAATGGCCAGCGCTCGGGCAAGGCCGTGATCGAAACGCCGGCCTCGAAGCTGCGCGAGAGCGTGCTCGACGTGCTGAAGCGCGAGGGCTACATCCGCGGCTACGAGACCCATGTGGTCAGCCCCGGCATCTCGGCCACCAAGGTCGAGCTGAAATACGCCGAAGGCCAGCCGGTGATCCGCGTCATCGACCGCGTGTCGAAGCCGGGCCGCCGTGTCTATTCGGGCATCAAGGACCTGCCGAAGGTGTACAACGGGCTGGGCATCTCCATCCTGTCGACCCCGCGCGGCGTGATGTCGGATGTCGAGGCCCGCGCCGCCAATGTCGGCGGCGAGATCCTCGCCCGCGTGTTCTGAGGAGACCGGCGATGTCACGTATCGGCAAACACGCGGTCAAGGTCCCGGCCGGGGTCGACGCCTCGGTCTCGGGCCAGGACGTTTCGGTCAAGGGCAAGCTCGGTCAGCTCAAGCTTGCGGTCAACGGCGAGATCAAGGTCTCGCTCGAGGACGGCACCATCAAGGTTGAGCCGAAGAGCCAGTCGCGCCTCGCCCAGACCATGTGGGCGACCAGCCGCACCCTGATCAACAACATGGTGGTCGGGGTCAGCACTGGCTTCACCACCAACCTCGAGATCAACGGCGTCGGTTACCGCGCCGCGGTCCAGGGCAAGGAGCTGGTGCTGACGCTCGGCTTCAGCCACGAGGTGCGTTATCCGATCCCCGAGGGGATCACGATCAAGTGCGAGAAGCCGACCTCGATCGCGATCTCCGGCTTCGACAAGCAGCGTGTCGGTCAGGTTGCCGCGGAAATCCGCGGGTACAAGAAGCCCGAGCCCTTCAAGGGCAAGGGCATCAAGTACGACACCGAGACCGTTCTGCGCAAAGAAGGCAAGAAGAAGTAAGGACGGCCGGGATGACCACCAAGACCAACGAGCTGCGCGAGCGCCGCAAAGGGCGTCTCCGCCACAAGCTGAGCACGGCCCGGTACGGCCGCCTGCGCCTGTCCGTGTTCCGCTCGTCCAAGCAGATCTACGCCCAGGTGATCGACGACCAGGCCGGCAAGACCCTTGCCGCCGCCTCGTCGATCGAGAAGGACCTGCGCGGGTCGCTGAAGACCGGCGCCACCATCGAGGCCGCAGCCGCGGTCGGCAAGCTCCTCGCGGAGCGGGCCAAGGCGGCCGGGGTCGACAAGGTCGTGTTCGATCGTGGGCACTACCTGTATCACGGCCGGGTCAAGGCCCTAGCCGATGCCGCCCGTGAGGGCGGCCTGGACTTCTAAGGAGGACGCGCATGGCACGCGAAAGCAGAGACTCGCGCGGTCCTAGGGATCGCGGCGACAAGCGCCCGAGCGATCGGGAAGCCGGTGATGAGCTGATCGAGAAGCTGGTCTCGATCAACCGCGTCGCGAAGGTGGTCAAGGGTGGCCGGCGCTTCGGCTTCGCCGCCCTGGTGGTGACCGGCGACGGCCGCGGCCGGGTCGGCTACGGCTCGGGCAAGGCCCGCGAGGTTCCGGAAGCCATCCGCAAGGCGACCGAGCAGGCGAAGCGCAGCATGATCCGCGTTCCGTTGCGCGAAGGCCGGACGCTGCATCACGACATCATGGGTCACTTCGGCGCCGGCAAGGTCCAGCTCCGCAGCGCCGCCCAGGGCACCGGCATCATCGCCGGCGGTCCGATGCGCGCCATCTTCGAGGCGCTCGGCGTCCAGGACGTCGTCGCCAAGTCGATCGGCACGTCGAACCCGCACAACATGATCAAGGCGACCTTCGAGGCGCTGCGGATCATCGAGGGCCCGCGGGCCGTCGCTGCCCGCCGCGGCAAGCGCGTCGCCGACATCATCGGCGCCACCACCAACAAGCGTGATGGCGGCGTCGAAGTGGTGGAGGCTGCAAATGGCTGAGGCCAAGGCAACCGTGATCGTCACCCAGATCGGCAGCCCGATCGGTCGTCGCAACGACCAGCGCCAGACGCTGGTCGGCCTCGGCCTGAACAAGCTGCATCGCACCCGTGAGCTGGAGGACACGCCTTCGGTCCGCGGGATGATCGCGAAGGTGAAGCATCTTGTGCGGGTCGAGCAGGCGGGCTGAACCCCGCCGCTCACGAGGAGCGAACATGACGAATCTCAACGATCTTCGCGACAATGCCGGCGCTCGCAAGAAGCGCATGCGCATCGGTCGCGGCATCGGCTCCGGCAAGGGCAAGACCGGCGGCCGTGGTGTGAAGGGGCAGAAGAGCCGGACCGGCGTGGCCATCAAGGGCTTCGAAGGCGGCCAGATGCCGATCTACATGCGTCTGCCGAAGCGGGGCTTCAACAACAAGAAGTTCACCGCGAACTATGCCATCGTCAATCTCGGCCGCCTGCAGAAGGCGATCGAGGCGGGGCGGATCGACGCAGCCAAGCCGCTCGACGCCGAGGCGCTGATCGCCGGCGGGCTGATCGCCAAGGTCCTGGACGGGGTCCGTCTGCTGGCCAAGGGCGAGCTGTCTGCCAAGGTTACGCTGCACATCCACAGCGCCTCCCCGGCTGCCGTGGCGGCGGTGGAGAAGGCTGGCGGGTCGGTCGTGCAGACCAACCCTGCTCCGGTCGAGGCCACCCCCGTTGAAGCCGGGGCGTCGTCCTAGGCTTAACACCGGCGTTCGTCGCGGGTAAAACAGGGGCGGGGACCGCGCACGATCGCAGTCCCCGCCTTTTCTCTTTCGAGGCCGTGCATGGCATCTGCTGCAGAACAGCTCGCTGCGAACCTGAATTTCGGCGCCTTCGCCAAGGCGACGGAACTTCGCAAGCGCATCTGGTTCACGCTTGGCGCGCTGATCATCTACCGGATCGGCACCTATGTTCCGATTCCGGGGATCGACCCCCGCGTGCTGGGGGAAATCTTCGCCCAGCAGGGCGGCGGCCTCCTCGGCATCCTGAATATGTTTGCCGGCGGCGCGCTCGGTCGTATGACGATCTTTGCGCTGAACATCATGCCGTACATCTCGGCCTCCATCATCATCCAGCTGCTCACGGCGGTGTCGCCGTCGCTCGAGACGCTGAAGAAGGAAGGCGAGGCCGGGCGCAAGAAGATCAATCAGTACACCCGCTACTTCACGGTGGTGCTGGCCACGGCGCAGGCCTATGCGCTGGCGGTCGGGCTGGAGAGCGTGCATGGCACGATCGGTCCGGCGGTGGTCGATCCCGGCTGGTACTTCCGCTTCTCGACGGTGGTGACCATCGTCGGCGGCACCATGTTCCTGATGTGGCTGGGTGAGCAGATCACCTCGCGCGGCGTCGGCAACGGCATCTCGCTGATCATCTTCACCGGCATCGTCGCCTCGCTGCCGCACGCCCTGATCCAGATGCTGGAACTCGGCCGCACCGGCGCGATCTCGCCCTTCGTCATCCTGATGCTGCTGGTGCTGTGCGTCGCGGTGATCTTCTTCATCGTCTACATGGAGCGGGCGCAGCGAAGGCTTCTGGTGCAATACCCCAAGCGCCAGGTCGGCAACCGGATGTTCGGCGGCGAAAGTTCGCACCTGCCGCTCAAGCTCAACACCTCGGGCGTCATTCCGCCGATCTTCGCGTCCTCGCTGCTGCTGCTGCCGGCGACGCTGATCGGCTTCGCCGGGGCCGGCAGCGCCGAAGGCGCCGGCGGCTGGATCGCCTGGATCGCCGGCCAGCTGGCGCATGGCCAGCCGCTGTTCATGGGCCTCTACGCCGCCCTGATCATCTTCTTCTGCTTCTTCTACACCGCGATCGTCTTCAATCCGGAGGAGACGGCCGACAACCTGAAGAAGTATGGCGGCTTCATCCCCGGCATCCGCCCGGGCAAGTCGACCGCCGACTACATCGACTACGTCCTGACCCGGATCTCGGTGATCGGTGCCGGCTATCTGACGATCGTCTGCCTGCTGCCCGAGTTCCTGACGTCGAGCTACTCGATCCCGTTCTACTTCGGCGGGACCAGCCTGCTGATCGTCGTCACCGTGACCATGGACACGGTGGCCCAGGTGCATTCGCATCTCCTGGCCCATCAGTATGAAGGGCTGATCAAGAAGTCGAAGTTGCGGGGGAGTCGCCGATGAACCTGATCCTGTTGGGCCCGCCCGGTGCGGGCAAGGGAACTCAGGCGAAACGGCTGGAGGAGCGCTACGGGCTGAAGCAGCTCTCGACCGGCGACATGCTGCGGGCGGCGATCGCCGCCCGCACGCCGCTCGGCCAGCAGGTGCAGGAGATTCTGGACCGGGGCGACCTGGTCACCGACGCGGTCATGCTCGACATGATCGCCGAGCGGATCGCCCAGCCGGATTGCGACCGTGGCTTCATCCTCGACGGCTTCCCGCGCACCGTGCCGCAGGCCGAGGGGCTGGACGAGATGCTGGCCCGCCACGGCAAGTCGCTGGCCGTGGTGATCGAGATGCGGGTCGACGAGGCGGCGCTGTTCACCCGCATCGCCAACCGCGCAGCGCTGTCGACCGAGAAGCGCGCCGACGACACCGAGGAGACGCTGCGCAAGCGCCTCGGCATCTATCGCGAGCAGACCGCGCCGATCATCCCGTACTATCGGGACAAGGGGCTGCTGAAGGTGGTGGACGGCATGGCCGAGATGGATGCGGTGACGCACCAGATCGAAACCATCCTCGGCTTCCAGCCGGCATCGGCGACCTGACCGGCTCAGCCGGACGGGGTTGGGGGCGGCCCTCGGGCCGCCTTTTTTTATGGCCGGGCCGCGGCCAGGATCCAGTCGCGGAAGGCCCGGATCTTGGGCCGGTGGCGCTGGTCCGCGGCATGGACCAGCCAATAGCCCTTGCCGCGGTCGACCACGACCGGGAAGGGCGCGACCAGCCGGCCGGCGGCGAGGTCCTCGGTGAAGAAGTCCGGCGTCACCAGGGCCGCCCCCATCCCGGTCGCCGCCGCCTGTGCGGACGCCACTTGGCTGTCGAAGCGCGGCGCCGGTTTCCGCATCGATTCGGGCGCCCGCACCCCGACGGCATCGAACCAGGCATCCCAGCTCATGGTCATGCCGATCAGCGGTAGCGACAGCACATCCGCCGGCCTGCGCAGCCCGGCCGCCAGCCGGGGGGCCACGACGCAGGCCAGCCGGACCTCCAGCAGCCTGTGCGCGGCCAGGGCCGGGGGAAAGCCGCCCGGGCCGCTGCGGATCTCGACATCGGCGGTCAGCCGGTCGTCGGTCCGGTCGCCGAGTTCGGTGCTGGTGGCCAGCTTGATCGCGATGTCCGGATGGGCCGCCTGGAAGGCACCGAGCCGCGGCGCCAGCCAATGGGTGGCGAAGGTCGGCACCGAGGCCACGGCGAGGGCATGGGCGGCAGCGCCGGTCTCGCCCCCGACCGCGGCGCGCAGCCGGCCGAAGGCGTCGACCACCTCCACCGCCAGCCGCTCTCCGGCCTCGGTGAGGGCCAGGCTGCGACCGCGCCGGATGAACAGCGGCGTGCCCAGCCGCTGCTCCAGCCGATTGATGTGATAGCTGACGGCGGCCTGGGTCAGCCCCAGCTCGGCCGCGGCACGGGTGAAGCTGCCATGCCGGGCCGCGGCTTCGAAGGCGTTCAGGGCGGGCAGCGGCAGCGCGTCGTTCGGCATGCCCCAGTATAAGCGTCGCTTATCGATGGTGGCGAGGTCCTGCGTGGTTCGGCGGGGACGCCCGGCGCATCGTCCGGCCGATCCCACCGCCGTGAAAGGCCCGCCGATGCCCGCCGAATCCTTGAGCTTCCTCAACCCCGGCACCATGCCGCCGCCGAACGGCTATTCCCAGCTGGTCGTGGTGCCGCCGGGCGCCCGGCTGGCCTATGTCTCGGGCCAGGTCGGCCTGCGTCCGGACGGCACCCTGGCCGGTCCGGATTTCGCCAGTCAGGCGACCCAGGCCTTCGAGAACGTCCGGGCCGCACTGGCCGCGGCCGGCAGCGGCTTCGAGCATGTCATCCGGCTGGGCATGTTCGTCACCGACTTCGCCGCGCAGGGGCCGACGCTGCGGCAGGTGCGCGACCGCTACGTCAATCGTGCGGCGCCGCCGGCCAGCACGACGCTGCAGATCGACCGCTTCTTCCGCGACGGGCTGCTGTTCGAGCTCGACATCGTCGCCATCGTGCCGGCGTGAGGGCGGGCCCGATGTCGATCGCCCTGCCTGCCCGGATGCTGCAACTCCTGCGCCGCCTGGCCGGGGACGTCCCGCGCCCGACCCGGCGGCCGCCGCACGACCGGCTGCGGCCGGACGACCTCTCGGCCCACCTGCGCATCGATATCGGCGTCGAACCGAAGCGCCGCGTCGACAGAGAGATTTGACGCCCGTTTTGGTCGGCCGTATCGTGCCGCCGTCGAAAAAGGCAGGACCGGTTGTTGGTAGGCCCGGTCCCTTCCGTCCCGCGGTGTGAGCAGGGGGGCGGAAGTCTGTTCCGTGCCCCGCCTGACCGGTGGGGCGCGAGGACCCGCGACGAGGATCCCGGCAGCGCTGCCGGGGGCTCGGGCGGGTGTGTCGGAACGCCGTGGTTGGCGATCGCGATCTTCCCGGGCCGCAACCCCGAAGGAGATCGCCATGCGCCTCAACCATCTCGACCTCGCCGTGCCGGACGTCGCTCTGGCCCGGGACTTCTTCACCAGCCATTTCGGCCTGCACCATCGCGAGACCCTGGGCCGTGACGGGCTGGCGATCCTGGCCGACGACGGCGGCCTCGTCCTGGTGCTCAGCCGCTGGCGCAAGCAGGGCGCGGCAGCCTATCCCGACGGCTTCCACATCGGCTTCCTGGTCGAGACCAGGGAGGAGGTCGATGCCCAGTATGAGCATCTGGCCGCGGCCGGGGTCGAGGTCCAGCCGCCCTCGGCGATGCGTGGCGGCTGGATGTTCTACCTCACCGGCCCGGGCGGGGTGCTGATCGAGGTCAGCTGGCGGCCGGCCCCGGCCCGGGACTGAAGGCCCCTCAGCGTCAGCCGATGGCGATCACGATCTTGCCGACATGGCCGGCGGCCTCCAGGTGGCGATAGGCGTCCTTCGCCTGCTCGAACGGAAACACCCGGTCGATCACCGGCCGGATGCCGGCTAGCGCGATGTGCCGGTTCATCGCCTCGAACATCTGGCGGGAGCCGACATAGAGGCCGCGCAGCGTGACCGAGCGGCCGATCAGCGGCGTCGGCTCGAACGGGGTGCCGGCGGTCAGCACCCCGATCAGGGACACGCTGCCGCCGATCCTGGTGGCGGCGATCGACCGCGGCACCGTGCCGGCGCCGCCGACCTCGACCACATGGTCGACGCCGCGGCCGCCGGTCAGGCGCAGCACCTCCCGCTCCCAGTCGGGATGGCTGCGGTAGTTGATCAGTTCGGCGGCACCCAGCGCCTTCGCCTGTTCCAGCTTGGCGTCGCTGGAGGAGGTGGCGATCACCCGGGCGCCGGCGGCGCGGGCGAATTGCAGCGCCAGGATCGAGACCCCGCCGGTGCCCAGCACCAGCACCGTCTCGCCCGGCTGCAGCGGCTGCGCGCCATGGTACAGCGCGTTCCAGGCGGTGACCCCGGCGCAGGGCAGGGCGGCCCCCTCCTCGAATGACAGCCCCTCGGGCAGGTGCACCAGCCCGTCCTGGTCGAAGACGCGGTGTTCGGCCAGGACGCCATGCGCCGCGCCGCCCAGGGCGCTGGCGGGGTCGGCCGGGTCGATGCCGCCGCCGATCCAGCTCTGCATGAAGATGCCGGCGACACGGTCGCCGACCTTGACTCGGGTGACCTCGGGGCCGACCGCCACCACCTCGCCGGCGCCGTCCGACAGCGGCACCAGGTCCGGCAGCGCGTCGCCGCGGCCGTAGCGGCCGGTCGCCACCATCAGGTCGCGGTAGTTCAGCGACGCCGCGCGCAGCCGGACCAGGGCCTGGCCGCGGCCGGGCACAGGAGTCTCGGCCTCGGCGAGGGTCAGGTTGTCGATGCTGCCGATGCGGGGAAAGCGATAGAGGCGCATGGCTCCAGGTCTCCGAATATCGTGGCTTGCCGCCGGGCTGACGGCCTGGGCGTCATGTTGCGGCTTGCAGGCCTTCACGCAAGAAGGCAACATTTCTTGCCATAGGATACTCTTTTGCACCCATGGGAGAGAGCGATGTCGCCACGAGATCAGGCCCGGCGATCCTATGGCTGCGCGGTCGAAGTCACGCTCGCCGTCATGGGCGGCAAGTGGAAACCGGTGATCCTCTACCAGCTGCTGAACGGGCCGCGGCGCTTCGGTGAGCTGCGGAAGCACTTCGTTGGTGTGTCGCAGCG
Organism: Inquilinus sp. 2KB_23; assembly: GCF_052115705.1. Classification (NCBI taxonomy): domain Bacteria; kingdom Pseudomonadati; phylum Pseudomonadota; class Alphaproteobacteria; order Rhodospirillales; family Rhodospirillaceae; genus Inquilinus; species Inquilinus sp. 2KB_23. The sequence continues at coordinate 47,897 of NZ_JBFRHF010000005.1, forward strand.
GTCGCTGACGCTGCAGCTACGCGAACTTGAGGCCGACGGCATCGTGCACCGTCAGGTCTTCGCCGAGGTGCCGCCGCGGGTGGAGTACTCCCTGACCGAGTACGGCCGCACCCTGGCCCCGGTGCTCGACGCCATGAGGGCCTGGGGCCAGAGCTTCCGGGAGCGGGTGGAGGGAATCGCGCGGGCAGCCTAGGGGCCGGCCGGAGGCTGCCGGCCCCGCCGGCTCAGTACATGTGCTGGCCGCCGTTGATCGACAGGGTCGACCCGGTGATGAAGCCGCCCTCGTCATCGACCAGGAACAGCACGCCGCGGGCGATCTCCGACGCCTTGCCCAGCCGGCCGACCGGCACCCGGGCGACGATCTTCTCCAGCACATTCGGCGGCACGGCGCGGACCATGTCGGTGTCGATGTAGCCCGGCGCGATGGCATTGACGGTGATGCCCTTGCCGGCGCCTTCCTGGGCCAGGGCCTTGGTGAAGCCGTGGATGCCCGACTTGGCGGCGGCGTAGTTCACCTGGCCGTACTGCCCGGCCTGGCCGTTGATCGAGCCGATGTTGACGATCCGGCCGAAGCTGCGCGCCCGCATGCCGTCGATGACGCAGCGGCACATGTTGAAGCAGGAGCCGAGATTGGTGTCGATCACCGCATCCCAGGCGTTGCGGTCCATCTTGTGGATGGTGCCGTCGCGGGTGATGCCGGCGTTGTTGACCAGGATTTCGACCGGGCCGAGCTCGGCCTCGATCTTGGCGATCGCCGTCTCGCACTGGCCGAAATCGGCGACGTCGAACTTGTAGACGGCGATGCCGTGCCGCTCCGAGAAGCTGCGGGCCGCCTCGTCGTTGCCGGCATAGGTCGCGGCGACCTTATAGCCCTTTTCCTTCAGGGCGAGCGAGATCGCCTCGCCGATACCTCTCGTCCCGCCGGTCACAACCGCTACACGTGCCATGTGACGTCCTCCCAGGGTTGGATTGATGGGCCGCCGGCCGCGACGAGGATTCGGCGGGCGGCCCGGGAAATCGGCGGAATGCCGCTTCGGCCGGTCTGCGCCGGCCTCAGCGTTCCACGCAAAGCCCTCAGCGTTCGACGCAGAGTGCGATGCCCATGCCGCCGCCGATGCACAGGGTGGCGAGGCCCTTCTTGGCGTCCCGCCGGCCCATCTCGTAGAGCAGGGTGGTCAGGATCCGGGCGCCGGACGCGCCGATCGGGTGGCCGATGGCGATGGCGCCGCCATTGACGTTCACCTTGGCCGGGTCCCAGCCCATGTCCTTGTTCACGGCGCAGGCCTGGGCGGCGAAGGCCTCGTTGGCCTCGATCAGGTCCAGCTGCCCGGCCGACCAGCCGGCCTTCTTCAGCGCGGCGCGGCTGGCCGGGATCGGGCCCGAGCCCATCACCGCGGGGTCGACGCCGGCCGTGGCCCAGGAGGCGATGCGGGCCAGCGGGGTGATGCCGCGGCGCTGCGCCTCCTCCTCGGTCATCAGGATCAGCGCGGCGGCGCCGTCATTGAGGCCGGAGGCGTTGCCGGCGGTGACCGTGCCTTCCTTGTCGAAGGCCGGGCGCAGCTTGGCCAGCACCTCGATGGTGGTGTCGGGCTTCAGGTACTCGTCGGCATCGATCACCACATCGCCCTTGCGGCCCTTGACCGTGAACGGCGTGATCTCGTCCTTGAAGCGGCCCTCGCGCTGCGCCGCACCGGCCTTCTGCTGCGACGCCAGGGCGAAGCGGTCCTGGTCCTCACGGCTGATCTGCCACTGCCGGGCCACGTTCTCCGCGGTGTTGCCCATGTGGTAGCCGTTGAAGGCGTCCCACAGCCCGTCGCGGATCATGGTGTCGACCATCTTGGCGTCGCCCATCTTGGTGCCGGCGCGCAGATGCAGCGCATGCGGCGCCAGCGACATGCTCTCCTGTCCGCCGGCGACCACGATGCTGGCATCGCCCAGGGCGATCGCCTGGCTGCCCAGCGCCACGGTGCGCAGGCCGGAGCCGCAGACCTGGTTGATGCCGTAGGCGGTGGCTTCCTTGCGGATGCCGGCGCCGATCGCCGCCTGGCGCGCCGCGTTCTGGCCGACCGCGGCGGTCAGCACCTGGCCCAGCACCACCTCGTCGACCTCGGCGGCGTCGACCTTGGCCCGGCCCAGCGCCGCGGTGATCGCGGCGATGCCCAGCTCATGCGCCGGGATGGCGGCGAAAGCGCCGGCGAAGGCCCCGACCGGCGTGCGCGCGGCTGCGGCGATGACGACGTTGGCCATGAAGGCGTTTCCTCTGCTGTTCGGCGCGGTCGGCCGCACCGGTGGAAATTGCGTTAGGATGACGATAGCCACGGCGCTTCCGCCAGCGCAACCGCCACGGAAGCGCCCAACCGAAAGGGAGCGGGATCGATGCGCAAGGCGATGCAGTGGGCGTTGGCGCTGGCCGCGCTGATGGGAACGATGCCAGCGGTGGCGGCCGAGGATTGCGCCGCGACCGCGGCGCGGCTGGCCGATGCCTGGCGGGCCAAGGCGCCGGTGACCGGCCTGTCCGGCATCGACGCCGCCACCGCCGCCTGCGTCCAGAAGACGCTGGTGCAGGACCTGGCCGCCGATGCCGGACAACCGGTCGGCTACAAGGTCGGCCTGACCAGCCAGGCGATGCAGGAGCGGCTGGGCGTCGGCCATCCCGTCTCCGGCGTGCTGCTGGGCGGCATGCTGCGCGAGCCGATCACGCCGATCCCGGCCGATTTCGCCGCCCGCCCGATGGTCGAGGCCGACCTGGTCGCGGTGATCGGCGACGACGGGGTGAACCAGGCGAAGACGCCGGAAGAGGTGCTGGCCCATCTCGCGGCGCTGCAGCCCTTCATCGAGCTGTCCGACCTGGTGCTGGCGCCAACCGAGAAGCCGACGGCCGAGGCGATCACCGCGATCAATGTCGGCGCCCGGCTCGGCGTGCTCGGTCCGGCGATCCCAATCGAGCCAAGTCTGGCCGATCGGCTGGCGACGATGAAGGTCTCGTTGACCGACGAGACCGGCAAGGTGCTGACCGAGGCGCCGGGCTCCGCCGTCCTCGGCAATCCGCTGAACGCGGTGATCTGGCTGGCGCAGGATCTGGCGGCCCGGGGCGAAGCGCTGCAGCCGGGCCAGCGGGTCAGCCTGGGGTCTTTCGGCGCGCCGACGGGGCCGACGCGCGGCGGGGTGGTGACTCTGCGCTACGACGGGCTGCTGCTCGCGCCCGTGACGCTGGTCGTGAGGTTCGAATAGCGGCGGCCAGCCAGCCCGCCAGCGGTCGCCAGACCTGGGTCTCGGCGGTGCCGCCCACCACCATGCCGATATGGCCCAGCGGCGGCTCGATCCGCTCGGCGCCGGGCATCGTCTCGGCCAGGGCCCTGGCGCTGGCCGGCGGCACGATGCGGTCGCGGGCCGGGATCAGGTGCAGGCTGGGCATGCGGATCGCCTCCGGCCGCACCGGGTCGCCGTCGACCCGCCACAGGCCGCGGCCCGGCATGTTCTCGCCGTACCAGCCGGCCAGGCATTCCAGCGCCACCGGGCCCGGCAGCGGGATGCCGTCGTTCAGCCAATCCTCCAGCGCGACGAAGCGCGCCGCCTCCGGCGAGGCCGGGTCCAGCCGGCCGAAGGCGCTGAACTTGCGCAGCGCGGTCAGCGGGTCGAGGGTGGCGAACAGCGCCTGGATGCCGTCGACCGGCAGCACGCCGAGCGAGGCGACGATCGGCAGACTGGCCGCTGCCGCCATCCGGCCGATTTCGGCTTGGTGCGGCGCGCCGGCATGGAAGTCCCACGGGGCAGCGAGGAAGGCGGTCCCGGCGATGTCGGCACCCCGCCGCGCCGCCAGCGCCGCCGCCAGCGTGCCGCCCATGCAGTAGCCGAGCAACCCGACCGGCCCTGGGGCCACGGCCCGCACCGCGTCCAGCGCCGGCTCCAGCCGCCGGGTGACGATATCGCTCAGGGTGAAGTCGCGCTCCTCGCCCTGCGGCACATCCCATTCCAGCAGCAGCGGCCTCAGGCCCTGCGCCGCCAGGAAGCGCAGCAGGCTGCGCTCCGCGGTGAGGTCCAGCACATAGGCGCGGTTGACCAGGGACGGCACCACCAGCAGCGGCAGGCCGCCGGCTGGGCCGTAATCGCGCAGCCGGGCCGACCCGGCCTGCCACAGCACGGGCGGATCCGGCAGGTCGCGGCTGTAGGCGTGGTGGGTGTAGCGCTCCAGCCCGGTCAGGAAGGCGGCGGCGCGGCGCGTCGCCTCCGCCGTCAGGGTCGCGACGGCGGCGTCAGGTGCCAGGCTTGCGAGGCGTTCGGCGGCGCGGCGCAGCGGCTCCGGCCAGGGCGGATTCGAGCTGGGCGACACGCTGTTCCAGAGCGGCAAGGCGGCGATCCCGCTCGTCCAGCTCAGGGCGGCCGCGCCCAGGTGCAGCGGCAGCGGCCGGGGGCCTAGCCTTGTCATCGCCGCCGGCTCCGGCCGCGCCGCCCAGCCCTGCCAGCCAGCGCGATGCATGGGCCGGGTCGAACAGGGCGGCCCAGCCTCGCAGCGTCTCGGGATCGGTCAGGGTTGCGGTCCAATGCTCTTGCCAGAGATCGAGGAAACGGCGGGCGAGGGCCTCGGGGCTGTCGCCGTCGCCATGGGGTGAATTTGGGGGGGCTGGATTCGGGGGAGGCGGTTTCGGCGCGGTCATGGCGGGCGATCATAACCACTGCAGGCATCCCTGCCTATGCCCCTGGTCCCGGGGTTCGGCGTGCTGCGATGCGAAAGGATCGTGACATGCCGATCCGGTCGGACCAGTATAGGCTCAAATCAGCGAAAGCGGCCGTGTCCGCGGCCCGAAGAAGCGATAGGGACCACCATGCCGACCACGCAGGCCGCGCCCAATCCCGCCCCGTCGGCCGAGGAGCCGAAGGCCGCTCCCATCACCATCAAGAAATACGCCAACCGCCGCCTCTACAACACGGCGACGTCGAGCTACGTGACGCTCGAAAACCTGGCCCAGATGGTCAAGGACGGCGCCGAATTTCTGGTCTTCGACGCCAAGTCGGGCGAGGACATCACCCGTTCGGTGCTGACCCAGATCATCGTCGAGGAGGAAGGCAAGGGCGGGCAGAACATGCTGCCGATCGGCTTCCTCCGGCAGCTGATCGCCCTCTACGGCGACAACCTGCAGTTCATGGTGCCGCGCTATCTGGAATCCTCGATGGAGGCCTTCGCCCGCAACCAGGACCAGATGCGGACCTACTTCAAGGATGTCAGCGGGGTGTTCCCGTTCGGCGCCTTCGAGGAGATGAGCAAGCAGAACATGGCGCTGTTCGAGCGCGCCATGCAGATGTTCACGCCCTTCGCCGTCCCCGGCACCGGCCCGGGCGCCGGCGGCAAGGCCCCCGGCCAGCCGGCCCAGCCCGCCTCGGCTGAAGCCACCGCAGCGCCGGAGACCGGCTCGCTCGACACGCTGCGCCAGCGCCTCGACGACCTTCAGCGCCAGCTCGACGCCATCAACAAGCCGAAGCGCTGATCGGCTGGAGCGCTCGCGTAGGTTGGGTTCGCCGAGGCGAACCCAACATCGTGTCGCCCGAGCCGCCGTTGGGTTCGCAAGAGCGAACCCAACCTACGAAGTCCCAATGCAATAGAAAAAGGCCCCGCCGAAACGGGGCCTTGCCGAGACTTGATCTGATGAGCCGACTTCAGCTCTCTTCGCTGGACACCAGCTGGATGTAGTTCTGCACGCCCATCTGGCTGATCAGGTATTGCTGCGATTCGATCCAGTCGATGTGCTCCTCGGTGTCATCGAGGATCTTCAGCAGGATGTCGCGGGAAACGAAGTCGCGCACCGATTCGCAGTGCACCATCGCCTCCTTCACCGTCTTCTGGTTGAAGGTCTCGAGGCCGAGGTCGGAGGCCAGCATTTCCGGCACATTCTCGCCGATACCGAGCTTGCCGAGATCCTGCAGGTTCGGCAGGCCCTCCAGCATCAGGATGCGCTCGATCAGCAGATCGGCGTGCTTCATCTCGCCGATCGATTCCTCATACACCTTCTTTGCCAGGCGCTTGACGTCCCAGTTCTTCAGCATCCGGGCGTGCAGGAAATACTGGTTGATCGCGGTCAGCTCGTTCTTCAGCACCGCATTCAGGTGGGTGAGAACCTTCTTGTCGCCCTGCATGGTCGCCTCGGCTTGTGTCTGTCAGTATCACGGGCCGCACCTTAGAACGATTACAAGAGTCCGTAAAGTTTTACTTGTGTGATTGAGAAACAGTCGCAGCATTACTGAAAGTCATTCCCAATATCCGCCGGCGACACCATGCCGAGCGCCAGCAACACCAGGCTTTCGGCGGCCAGCGGATAGGCGGTGGCCGCCGGATCGAACTGCGGCACGCTGGGCGTGCGCGCGGTGTCCAGCCAGGCGTGCCAGGCGCCCAGCGCCGGCAGGGTGAAGTCGACGTCCCCGGCGCCGGCGTTGAACAGCAGCAGCAGGGGTGGGGCGGTCGGTTCGCTCAGCAGCATGCCAAGGACGGCGTCCGGGGCGTCCCAGTCGCCACCGGCCATGGCCTGGCCGTCCGGCCGCAGCCAGGCCAGGTCGGGCAGGGCGTCCCCGGTGCCGGAGGTCGCTCCGCTCGGGGCGCCGTGCAGGAAGTCGGTGCGGCGCAGCGCCGGATGGGCCCGGCGCAGCGCCACCACGCGGCCCATGAAGTCGATGAAGGCCGGGTCGGCGCCGGCCCAGTCCAGCCAGGTCAGGGGACCATCCTGGCAATAGGCGTTGTTGTTGCCCTGCTGGCTGTGGCCCAGCTCGTCGCCGGCCAGCAGCATGGGGGTGCCTTGGCTGAACAGCAGCGTCGCGATCAGGTTGCGCCGGCGCCGCAGCCGCCGGGCCAGGATCGCCGGATCGTCGGCCGGGCCTTCGGCGCCGAGATTGTCTGAATGGTTGTCGCCGGTGCCGTCGCGGTTGCGCTCGCCATTCGCCTCGTTGTGCTTCCCGGCGTAGCTGACCACGTCGGCCAGGGTGAAGCCGTCATGGGCGGTGACGAAGTTGACGCTGGTGCGGGCGCCGCGCCCGTCATGGTCGAACAGGTCGGCGGAGGCGGACAGGCGGCGCGCCAGCTCCGGCCGCTGCCCGGCGTCGCCGCGCCAATAGCGCCGGATGCCGTCGCGATAGCGGTCGTTCCACTCCGACCAGCCGGTCGGGAAGCCGCCGACGCGATAGCCGCCGGGGCCGATGTCCCAGGGCTCGGCGATCAGTTTGCACGGCGCCAGCACCGGATCCTGCGCCGCCGCCTGCAGGAAGGGGGCGGCGGAGGTGAAGTCGCCGCCGACCCGGGCCAGGGTGGTGGCCAGGTCGAAGCGGAAGCCGTCGACATGCGCCGCCTCCACCCACCAGCGCAGGCTGTCCATCACCAGCTGCAGCACCCGGGGATGGCCGAGGTCGAGCGCGTTGCCGGTGCCGGTGGGGTTGAACGGCTCGCGCCGGTCATGCGGCGCGTGCTGGTAGTAGGACAGGTTGTCGATGCCGCGGAAGTTCAGGGTCGGGCCGAAGACATCGCTCTCCACCGTGTGGTTGTAGACGACGTCGAGGATGACCTCGATCCCGGCCCGGTGCAGCGCCTTGACCGCGTTGCGCAGGGCGTCGAGCGGCTGCAGGGCACCGGCATAGGCGGGATGGACGGCGAAGAAGGCGGCGGTGTTGTAGCCCCAGTAGTTGCGCAAGCCCCGCTCGAACAGCGCGCGCTCGTCGAGGAAGGCGTGCACCGGCATCAGTTCGACCGCGGTGACGCCGAGCCGGCGCAGATGGTCGACCATGACCGGATGGGCCAGGCCGCCCAGGGTGCCGCGCAGCGGTTCGGGGATGCCGGGGTGGCGCATGGTCAGGCCGCGCAGCTGGGCCTCGTACAGCACGGTCTCGCCCCACGGCGTGCGCGGCGCCTCGTCGCCCTCCCAGTCATGCGCCGGGTCGATTACCACCGATTTCGGCACGAAGGGCGCGCTGTCGCGTGGGTCGAAGGACAGGTCGGCCTCCGGGGCGCCGCGGCTGTACCCGTGCACGGCGTCATCCCATTGGAAGCCGCCGGCCAGCGCCTTGGCGTAGGGGTCCAGCAGCAGCTTGTTCGGGTTGAAGCGGTGCCCGTCCAGCGGCGCATAGGGGCCGTGGACGCGGTAGCCGTAGACGGTGCCTGGGCCGGCCCCCGGCAGCATTCCGTGCCAGACCTGGTCCGTCCGGGCGGTCAGGTCGCGGCGTGCGACCTCCTGCCGCCCCTCGGCATCGAACAGGCACAGCTCGACCCGCTCGGCATGGGCGGAGAACAGGGCGAAGTTCACGCCCCCTTCGGCGAGGGTGGCGCCAAACGGCCAGGGCTGGCCGGCCGGGAGGCGGTCGGGCAAGGGCATCGTGGATTCCTTCTGTCCGATCGGCAGGATGGGGCGTGCGGCGGGACCCGTCCACCGACCATCGCGATGGCCCTCGCGACCGGCCGGCGCGACGAGACGCCCTTGGCCTATGACACGATTTCACCAAGTTTCGTGGCTAAGGCATCTCGCCATCCGACGCGCCTTCGTCAACCGTCATCGCCGCCCCAATCGTCCGTTGAAAGGACCGTCCGCGTGACCCTCGCCGATCCCGATCACAGCCCGGCCGACCCGGCCGACCTGGCCGAACCCGCCCCGAAGCGCGATGCCGAGGCGCCGCGAATCGCCATCGCCGCCGCGATCATCGTCGCCTTCGTCGCGCTGGTCGCTGCGATCTATCTCGGCGTCGAAAGCCGCAGCGCCAGCCAGGCGCGCGACGCGGTGCAGGCCAAGCTCGGCGCCACGCAGCAGGAGCTGGCGGCGCTGAAGCAGGCCGGCGCCGAGCGTGATGCGCTGAAGGCCGAAGCCGCCCAGCTGCAGACGCAGATCGACCGCGGCCGTGACGCTGTGACCGAGGCCGAGTCCCGCCGTGCGGCGGTGGGCAAGGAGGCCGATGCGGTCGGGCTCCGGGTCCAGGCCGCGCAGGCCCGCGCGACCGAGGTCGAGGCCGCCGCCGCGGCGAAGCAGGCCGAGGTCGACAGCCTGGCCGGCCAGCTCGACCAGCTGCGGTCGCAGGAGGCGGCGCAGCGCGACAGCTACGCCCGGCTGAACGCCGATGCCGCCGCGGTGAACGGGCAGGTCGCCCAGGCCACCGACCAGCTCAGCAAGACCCAGGCGGACCTCGCCGCGGCGCGGCAGCAGCTGGCGGACCTGCAGAGCCAGATCGCCCGCACCGCCGACGAACTGAAGCGCCAGGCCGAGACCGTCAAGCCGTAGCCGGAGGGCGGGCCCTCAGCCCGCCCATTCGAACAGCACCGTCGCCAGCGGCGGCAGGGTCAGCAGCAGCGAATGCGGCTGGCCGTGCCAGGGCGAAGCCTCGGCCTCGACCCCGCCGAAATTGCCCAGGCCGGAGCCGCCATAGCCGGCGGCGTCGGTGTTCAGCCGCTCGATCCAGCGGCCGCCATGGGGCACGCCGATGCGGTAGCCCTGGCGCGGCACCGGGGTGAAGTTCGACACCGCCAGCACCGGCCGGTCGCCGTCATGGCCCAGGCGCAGCCAGGCCAGGATCGAATCGGTGCTGTTGCTGGCGTCGATCCAGGCGAAGCCTTCCGGCTCGCAGTCGCGCGCATGCAGCGCCGGGACCTCGCGGTACAGGCGGTTGAGGTCGCCGATCAGCCGCTGCATCCCGGCATGCCGCTCGTCACCCAGCAGGTGCCAGTCCAGGCTGCGGTCGTGGCTCCACTCCGCGGGTTGCGCGAACTCGCCGCCCATGAACAGCAGCTTCTTGCCGGGATGGGCCCACATGAAGCCGTAGAAGGCCCGCAGATTGGCGAATTTCTGCCAGTCGTCGCCCGGCATCTTGCCCAGCATCGAGCCCTTGCCGTGCACCACCTCGTCATGGCTCAGCGGCAGCACGAAGTTCTCGCTGAAGGCGTAGAGCAGGCCGAAGGTCAGGTCGGAATGGTGCCAGGTCCGGTGGATCGGATCCTTCTGCATGTAGCGCAGGGTGTCGTTCATCCACCCCATGTTCCACTTGTAGCCGAAGCCCAGCCCCCCGAGATGGGCGGGCCGCGACACCGCCGGCCAGGCGGTCGATTCCTCGGCCACCGTGGTCACGCCTTGATGCCGGCCGAAGACCTCGACATTGGTCTGGCGCAGGAAATCCACCGCCTCCAGGTTCTCGCGCCCGCCGAAGCGGTTCGGCACCCATTCCCCGGCCTTGCGGCTGTAGTCGAGATACAGCATCGAGGCGACGGCATCGACCCGCAGCCCGTCGACATGGAAGCGGTCGAGCCAGAACAGCGCGTTGCCGAGCAGGAAGTTGCGCACTTCGGCCCGGCCGTAATTGTAGATCAGCGTGCCCCAGTCCTGGTGCATGCCCTGGCGCGGGTCGGCGTGCTCGTACAGCGCGGTGCCGTCGAATCGGGCCAGGCCGTGCTCGTCGGTCGGGAAATGCCCGGGGACCCAGTCCAGCAGCACGCCGAGGCCGGCGCGGTGGCAGCGGTCGACGAAGCCGGCGAAATCCTCCGGCGGGCCGAACCGGCTGGTCGGGGCGTACAGCCCGATCGGCTGATAGCCCCAGGACCCGTCGAACGGGAACTCGCTGATCGGCATCAGCTCGATATGGGTGAAGCCCAGCCCGACGGCGTAGGGGATCAGCTGGTCGCCCAGTTCGCGCCAGGACAGCGGGCGGTCACCCTCCTCCGGCACCCGGCGCCAGGACCCGGGATGCACCTCGTAGACGCTGATCGGCGCGTCGCGCCGCTGCGCCGCGGCACGGCTGTCCATCCAGGCGGCGTCGTCCCAGTCATAGCGGGGCAGGCCGTGCACGATCGAGGCGGTGGCCGGTGGATGCTCGGCGCGGAAGGCGAAGGGGTCGGTCTTCGGCGGCAGCAGGGTGCCGTCCGGGCCGCGGATCTCGAACTTGTAGGTGGCGCCGGGGCCGATTCCGGGAAGGAAGATCTCCCACACGCCGATGCCGGGATGCAGGCGCATCGGATGCAGACGGCCGTCCCAGCGGTTGAAGTCGCCGACCACGGCGACGCGGCGGGCGTTGGGCGCCCAGACCGCGAAGACGGTGCCGTCGACGCCGTCCAGCGTCCTGGGATGGGCGCCGAGCCGTTCGTAGAGCTCGAGATGGGTGCCTTCGCCGAGCAGATGCAGGTCGAGCTCGCCGAAGCTGGACGGGAATCGGTAGGGGTCCTCGACCTCCCACACCCCGCCCGCCGCGCCGTAATCGATGCGCAACCGGTAGCGGGCGGGGAAGGGGGCGTCGATCCGGCCGTCGAATACGCCATCCGGATGGCGCCGCTCCAACGCGGCCAGCACCACGCCGCTGTCCGGGTCGATGGCTTCGATCGCTGCAGCGTCGGGGCGGAAGCAGCGCAGCACGGTGCCGCCGGCCGCGGGATGGGGGCCGAGCACGCCGAAGGGGTCGCGGTGGTCGGAAGCGACCAGCGCCGCGACGTCGGCGGCATCGGTCAGACCGGCCTTGGGCGGGAGGTCCGGGGCGGTCGGGGGACGGGGGGGCGCGGTCCGGGTCATCGAAGCCTCCATCGGCCCGTGATCTTGGCCGGTTCTCTCCTGAAACAACAAGGGCGGATCCCGGAAGGATCCGCCCTCATGGTCACGACAGGACCGGTTTCGCCGTCAGCCGCCCGGTGTTGTCGGGGCTGCCGGGGCGGCCTGGCCGTCGGCCGGCGGCGTCGCCGGTGCCGCAGGGGCGGCCGCCGGTGCCGGCTGGTCGGTCGGGGCGGCGGGCGCCGCGCCCTGGCTGCCTTCCTGCTTGGCCTTCTCCTCGACCAGCGCCATCTGCTTTTCGATGAAGTCGCCGAGCTTCTTCGACGCGTCCTCGGACAGCGACTTCTCGGCCAGCAGGCTCTGGTGGAAGAAGGCGGTGTAGTAGTTGTCGTCGAGGGTGAAGACCAGCGACGCGCTGATCGCCTGCTCGCCCATCTTGCAGCTTAGCTCGGCCCGCTTGATCGCGTAGGGGCCGTTGACGACGGAGGGCTGGTCGCTGCTCTGCCAGTCGGTGGCGCAGACCGACTTCATGATCTCGAGATAGCGCTTGGCGAACTGGTCGATCTCGATCGCGTCGCCACGCGGCTCCTGGTGCAGGCCGCCGACGACCTTGCCGTCGGTGCCGACCTGCCAGGCCTGGTTGATCTGCAGCGGGTCGCGCGGCAGCTTGCGCGGATCGGCGATGGCGACGTTCTCCAGCCCGGCGGCGTGGAGGGTGTCCTGCAGCGCGCCGACCGGCATGCCGAAGCCCTGGGCGCCGATCAGGGCGCGCGGATCGTTGTTCGCGGCAGCCGGCGCGCCCCCGCCGGCAGGGGCGGCGCCCTGCGCCGAGGCGATCAGCTTGCGCGCCGCCTCGTTGCAGTCGCGCAGCGCGTTGAGCCCGGCCAGCGTGCCGCTGAGCGGGAAGGTGAACTCGCCCTTCGGCGTGGTCACGATCGCCTTGCTGCCCTTGGCCAGCGCCTGGAACAGGTCGCCATTCTGACCGGTCGGCACGACATAGGCTTCCGGGCTGCCCGGGACCGCGTCGAATTTCTTGTCGTAGGTGGCGTCGACCCGGATGCGGGCCTGGCCCTTGTCGCCTTCCTTCAGCCCCCAGCCCTGCTTCAGCACGGCCAGGTTGAAGTTGTAGTTGGGGTTCATCTGGAAGACCAGAGTCAGCCCGGCGTCATAGACCTTCTGGATGCCGCAATAGCTGAACTGCCGGGTGTTCGGGTTGGCGAAAGCGCCACCCTTCCAGCCGCCGGCGTCGATCAGGAATTCCTTGGGCGTCGGGGCCTGCTGACCCTGTGCCGCCGGCGGCTGGGTCTGGGCGGCGGGTGCCGCCGGGGCCGGGGCTGCGGGCTGGGCCGGGGCGGCGGGCGCCGCCTCCGCCGGCTTTGCGGGGGTCGTGGCCTGCTGCGCGATCGCCGGAACGGCGAACAGGAGCGGGAGCAGCGCCACACCGGCGCGGAGGGTCGAAAGCTTCATTCCAGGACGCGTCCGTTCATTTTTCCGGGAGGAGAGTCTCGAGCCTCCCCTTCGGGGCGGGCCACACTCGTCCACAGCGGCGCGGCTTGTCAATGCGCCAGAACGCAGCGAAGCGGCTACCAGCGCAGCCAGAGTGCCAGGAACATGTAGGCCGAAAACACCAGCAGCAGCACGCCGGCGACCCGGTCGATCCACAGCAGCGTCCGCGGCGTCAGGCGGCCGCCGGTCGCGCTCACCACCAGGCTCAGCGCGGTGAACCAGGAGGCGGAGCCGAGGAACACCCCGGCGACGAGGATCAGGCCCGAGGCGAAGGACAGCGTCTCCGCCAGCCCGACCGCGGTGAACGCGGTGGCGAAGGTCAGGATCGTCATCGGGTTGCTGAGGGTCAGGAGGAACGCGCTGGCCACCGCCCGGATCTCACCGCCTTCGGTGCGGCCCTTCTCCGGATCGCGCTCGATATGGCCGGCATGGAGCAGGGTGCGGATGGCCAGAACCAGCAGGACGGTGCCGCCGATCAGGTGCAGCCCGGTCTTCAGGCTGATCAGCCAAGTGCTCAGCGCCACCATGCCGAAGGCGGCGATCAGGCCGAACACCCCGTCGGCAAGGGCCGCGCCCACGCCGGTCAGGATGCCGTGGCGGGGGCCGTGGATCAGCGTCCGTCGGATGGTCAGCACGCCGATCGGACCGACCGGCGCGGCAATGGCGATACCGAGCGCGATGCCCTTGGCGAACAGGAAAGGATCGATCATCACGGTCTTGTTAGCCGTCCGCCTCGTGTCAGAACAGAGAGATCGCGAATGGTGGTTCGCCGATCCTTCGATTAAACCAATGCGAGATCGAAACCAACGGGGGCGATTCGGATGGACGCGAAACTCCGCCTCGACGCCATCGGGCGCACCCTCGTGCTGGCCCTGCAGGAGAATGCCCGGGCCAGCTATGCCGAGCTCGGCCGGTTGGTCGGGCTGTCGCCCCCGGCGGTGGCCGAGCGGGTGAAGCGGCTCGAGGACCAGGGCATCGTCAAGGGCTTCCGCGCCGAGATCGACCGCGGCCGGCTGGGCTACAGCCTGTCGGCCTTCGTCCGGCTGCGCTGCCGCGCCGACAGGTTCCCAGCGGTCGAGGAATTCGCCCGGTCGGTGCCGGAGGTGGTGGAATGCCATGAGGTCGCGGGCGAGGACGCCTATGTCTTCAAGGTCGTGGCCCGGTCGATCCAGCACCTCGACGAGACGCTGCTGCGTCTCGCCGCCTTCGGCGCCACCACCTCGTCGATGATCCTGTCGTCGCCGGTCGCCAACCGCGTCCTGGCGCCGACGGGGGATTGATCCGCTTTGCTGTTGCGGCGCAGCGTGGGTGCGCCACAATCGACGCTTCGCTGGGAAGGCCGTAGACAGGGATGATGTTCGACAAGATCCTGATCGCCAATCGCGGCGAGATCGCCTGCCGCGTCATCCGCACCGCGCGGCGCATGGGCATCAAGACCGTCGCGGTCTATTCCGACGCCGATGCTGACGCGGTGCATGTCCGGATGGCCGACGAGGCGGTGGCGATCGGCCCGGCGCCGTCGTCCCAGTCCTACCTGCTGATCGACCGCATCGTCGAAGCCTGCCGCACCACCGGCGCCCAGGCGGTGCATCCCGGCTACGGCTTCCTGTCCGAGAATCCGCGCTTCTGCGCCGCGCTCGAGGCCGCCGGCATCGCCTTCATCGGCCCGGGCGTGCCCGCCATCGAGGCGATGGGTGACAAGATCGAATCGAAGAAGCTGGCCCAGGCCGCCGGCGTCTCGACAGTCCCCGGCCATCTCGCGCCGATCCTCGACGACGAGGAGGCGGTCGCCGTCTCCCGCCGCATCGGCTATCCCGTGATGATCAAGGCCTCGGCCGGTGGCGGCGGCAAGGGCATGCGCGTCGCCAACAACGACGAGGAGGCGCGCGAAGGCTATCGCTCCGCCCGCAACGAGGCGCGGTCCTCGTTCGGCGACGACCGCGTCTTCGCCGAGAAGTTCATCGACGAGCCGCGCCACATCGAGATCCAGGTGCTGGCCGACAGCTTCGGCAACACCGTCTATCTCGGCGAGCGCGAGTGCTCGATCCAGCGCCGCCACCAGAAGGTGATCGAGGAGGCGCCGTCGCCCTTCCTCGACGCGGCGACGCGCAAGGCGATGGGCGAGGAGGCCTGCGCCTTGGCCCGCGCCGTCGGCTACCGCTCC
Source organism: Inquilinus sp. 2KB_23 (assembly GCF_052115705.1). Lineage (NCBI taxonomy): Bacteria > Pseudomonadati > Pseudomonadota > Alphaproteobacteria > Rhodospirillales > Rhodospirillaceae > Inquilinus > Inquilinus sp. 2KB_23. Next base: position 63,050 of record NZ_JBFRHF010000005.1, read on the forward strand.
GCCGGCACGGTCGAGTTCATTGTCGGCGCCGACCGGTCCTTCTACTTCCTGGAGATGAACACCCGGCTGCAGGTCGAGCATCCGGTGACGGAGGCGGTGACCGGGCTGGACCTGGTCGAGCTGATGATTCGCATCGCCGCCGGCGAGGAACTGCCGTTCGGCCAAGAGGATGTCCGGCTGAAGGGCTGGGCGATCGAGGCCCGGGTCTATGCCGAGGACCCGCTGCGCGGCTTCCTGCCCTCGATCGGCCGGCTGACCCGCTACCGCGCGCCGGAGGAGGGGCCGCACGTCCGCGTCGACACCGGCGTCGAGGAGGGCGGCGAGATCTCGATGCACTACGACCCGATGATCGCCAAGCTGGTCGGCATCGGCGCCGACCGCAACGCCGCGATCGCCTCGATTCGCGGCGCGCTGGACGGCTTCGTGATCCGCGGCGTCAGCCACAACATCCCGTTCCTGGCGGCGCTGATGCACCATCCGCGCTTTGTCGCGGGCCGGCTGACCACCAGGTTCATCGCCGAGGAGTTCCCCGACGGCTTCCACGGCACCATGCCGGCGGGCGAGGTCGCCGAACGGCTGGCCGCCCTGGGGGCCGCGCTGCTGCACCGCCAGGCGTTGCGCGGCACGGTCGACGGCCCACGCAGCTGGGTGCTGCGCAGCGGCCGCGCCAACCGGCCGGTGACGGTGGAGGAGGCGACGGGCGGCTGGCGCGTCCTGCTCGACGGGCGCCTGTTCGTGGTCCATGGCGACTGGCGGCCGGGCGGCATGCTGTTCGACGGCACGGTCGAGGGCGAACGCGTGGTCGCCCAGATCGACCGGCGCCCGGTCGGCCTGCGCCTGACCCATGCCGGCGGCGAGGTCGACATGGTGCTGCTGACGCCGCGCGCTGCGGAGCTGTCGGAGCTGATGCCGGTCAAGGCCGCGCCCGACATGTCCCGCTTCCTGCTGTCGCCGATGCCCGGCCTGCTGGTCTCGCTGGCGGTCGCGGCGGGCGAGCCGGTCCGCGCCGGGCAGGAACTGGCGGTGGTCGAGGCGATGAAGATGGAGAACATCCTGCGCGCCGAACGCGACGGCGTGGTCGGGACCGTGCACGCCAAGCCGGGCGACAGCCTGGCCGTCGACCAGAAGATCCTTGAGTTCGCAGCGGCCTGAGAGCCGGGAGAGCGCCATGCCGAACCGATCCGCCCATCTCGTCCTGCCGGTGCTGCTGCTGCTGGCGGGATGCGGCGACTACTTCATCCCGCCGGAGAATCCGGGGCCGCCGCCGCCGGTCGGCGCCATCAAGGACGACGACCTGCACCCGCCGCCCGGCCCCTCCGACCCCTACATGATCCGGGTCGACGAACGGGCGATGGGCGCCTGGGCCGACTACTGCACCCGGATCAAGGACCTGGCCGGCCCGAAGCGCCCGCCCAGCCCCGAGAAGACGCGGATCGAGGGCGACCTGCGCAAATGCGAGGAGATCTTCGCCCAATGATCGTCCAGGCTCTGATGAGCGTCCGGGCTTGAGCAAGGGCGCCGCGGACGAGGTCGAGGCCCGCACCGGCTGGTTCGCCGACGTGATGGCCGGCAAGGGCGAGGGCGGCCGCCTGCGCGGCGCCGTGACGGTCGGCGACCACACCCAGGCGCTGCTGGTCGAGCTGGAGACCGTGTTCGGCGCCGGGGCCTGGGTCGCCACCGTGATCCTGGCCGTGGCGGTGGTCGAGGCGCATCTGCGCGAGCAAGCGATGGCGGCGGGCTGGGCGGTCGACCCTTACCTCAGCGCCGGCAGGCTGTTCGCCGAGGCCGGGCTGGACGAGCGCTTCGACACGCTGCGCCGGGCCCGCAACCGGGCGCTGCACGTCTCCGACCCGCCGACGCTGACGGTCGACATGTTCTGGTTCGAGGCCGAGCGGCTGGAGGCCGAGGCGCGCTATGCCATCCGCCTGGTCGCCACGGCGCTGTATGGCGGCGACCTGCCGGAAGCGCCGGAGCGGGATGCATGAGCGCAGACCGCAAGACGCTGTCGCTGCGCATCACCGGCCGGGTCCAGGGCGTCGGCTACCGTGCCTGGCTGGCCGGCGAGGCCGAGGCGGCGGGGCTGGACGGTTGGGTGCGCAACCGCCGCGACGGGTCGGTCGAAGCGCTGCTGTCCGGCCCGGCCGGCGCAGTGGATGTGGTGGCGGCCGCCTGCCGCCGGGGCCCGAACGTCGCGCTGGTCGACCGGGTCCAGATCGCCGAGGCGGCGGCTCCCGATCACCGAGGGTTTGCCCAATGGCCGACGCTGTGACCGATCCCGCCGCGACGGCGGTCCCGCGCCTCGGCGTCGGCGCCTTCATCCTGGACGACTACGACCGGCTGCTGCTGGTGCAGCGCCGGCGCGAGCCGGAGGCCGGGCATTGGGGCCTGCCCGGCGGCAAGGTCGATTTCGGCGAGACGGTCGAGGCCGCGGTGGCCCGGGAGATCGAGGAGGAGCTGGGCATCGCCATCCGGCTCGACGGGCTGCTGTGCCTGGTCGACCAGATCGACATGGCGGCAGGCACCCATTGGGTGGCGCCGGTCTATCGCGCGGTGATCGCGAGCGGGGCGCCAGTCAACCGCGAGCCGGCGGCGCTGGCCGAGATCGGCTGGTTCGCGCTCGATGCGCTGCCCGAGCCGCTGACCCTCGCCACCCGTGTCGCGCTGGCCGCCGGGGCCCGTTCCGCCGCGACGACGGCCCGCTCCAGGAAACCGTCGAGCCTGGCGATCTCGACCAAGCGTCGGTCGCGGATCTTCCGATAGCGCGTGCCGGCTGCGCTTCAGGGCGCGAAGAATAGAAGCCCAGCCCGGCACGAATGCCGGGAACCGCTACGCCGCGGCGGCCGCCCGCTCCAGGAAGTCGTCCGGCCCCTCGACCTCGACCAGGCGGCGGTTGCGGATCTCCAGGTAGCGCGTGCCGATGCCGCGCAGCATGCGCCGGTCATGGGTGACGAAGACGCAGGTGGTGTCGTCGCGCGACAGCAGGTCCTCCAGCCGCTCGCGGCCGGCGATGTCGAGATGGTTGGTCGGTTCGTCCAGCAGGTAGATGTTGGGCTGGCGCAGGCGCAGCAGCAGGAAGGTGACGCGCAGCTGCTCGCCGTAGCTCAGATTGCCGATCGGCGTGGCCTGCTTCTCGATCGGGATGCCGATGTTGTGCAGTTCGCGCACCAGCTCGGCGTCGCGCAGGGTCGACGCCGCCTGCAGCGCCCGGTTGACCGGCAGCTGCCGCGGCAGGTCGGACAGGTGCTGGTCGAGATAGCCGGGCCGCAGCTGCGGGTTGGCGGTGATCGACGCGCCGATCGGCGCGTCGCCTGCGATCGCCCGGGTGATCGCCGCCATCAGGTCCCGGATCAGGTGTGACTTGCCGGTGCCGTTCAGGCCCAGCAGCGCGATACGGTCGCCGCGGCGCACGAACTCCTGCTCGATGCGCAGCAGCTCGCGCCCGGTCTCGGTGCGCACGACATGGTCCTTGATCCGGATCAGCGTCGCGCGCTGGACCTCTGACGTGTCCAGGTTGATGTCCCGCCGGGCCTCTCGATGCGCCACCGTTGCCTCCGCCCGGCGCTGCTCGGCGCGCGACGCCACTGCCTTGGCCCGCTGGGCCATGCCGGGGTTGTGCCCCTTCAGGTTGGCCCACAGCATCAGCCGCTTGGCCGCGCGCTCCAGCCGATCGACCTCCTTCTCGTCGCGCTCGGCCTGCTGCATCGCCGCCAGGTCCTCGCGGATCAGCTCCTGCCTGGCCTGAGAGAACGAGGCGCCGTAGCTGCGTACCCGGTCGCCGCGCAGGATGATGGTGCGGTCGGTGACCCGGTCCAGGAACTCCCGGTCATGCGACACCAGGAGGAAGGGCAGGCGCAGATGCTCGGTCAGCCAGCGCTCCAGCCGCATCACCTTGCCGACGTCGAGATGGTTGGTCGGCTCGTCGAAGATCAGCAGGTCGGGCTCGGCCAGAGTCGCCCGCGCCACCAGCAGCAGGCGCTGCCAGCCGCCCGACAGCTCGGCGACTTTCTGCCGGTGCCACTGCTCCGGCTCGATCCCCAACTCGTCCAGCACCATGTCGGCGCGCCAGGCCTGATCGTCGCGGGCCTGCTCCGACAAGGCCTGGACCAACGCCTCGTGCAGGGTCAGGGGCATGATCGCGACCGGCACCGCCTGGGGCACATGGCCGATCACCAACCCGCGCCGGCGCATGATGCGGCCACGGTCGAGTTCGATCTCGCCCAGCAGCGCCTGGATCAGGGTCGACTTGCCGCTGCCGTTGTCGCCGACCAGCCCGACCCGCTCGCCGGGATGGATGGCGAAGCTGGCATCCTGGAACAGGGCCCGGCCGCCGATCTTGAGCGTGATGGTCTCGGCCTGGAGGAGCATGATGGGCCTCTGGACGGATGCGTCTATCGGACGGGGGAGGGTATCAGATGCCCGATCAGGATAAGGCGAAAGATTGTGACCCGACGGAGGCGGCCGATGCCGGCAGGCGCCGGGAGGCGGTGCTGTGGAAGGAGCGGAACGCCGAGGCGATCGCCAGCCACAACGAATGGGTCGAGCGGGAAGGTTTGAGCCTGGAGAAGCTTCGGTTGTTTTGATCCTTTGGATCTTCGGATTGGTTCGGTTCGGTAGGCCGAGTAGCACTTGCCATGCGCATAAACTTGCGCATAGATTTATCCATGTCCAAGCTCGATAGCCGCCAGAATCTGGATCGGGCGTTGCGCCGTCCGACCAATCTCAACCTCTCGGTCGAAGCCACTCGCCGAGCCAAAGAGTATGGGCTGAACGTGTCTCGGATCGCTGAGGACGCCATCGTTGAGGCCGTGCGCCGCCGCGAAGGCGAGCTTTGGAAAGAACAGAACGCGGAGGCGATCAAGAGTCACGTCGAAAGGATCAAGCGAGAGGGCACAATTCTCGCGAAGTATCGGCGCTTCTGATGCGATTCGATGTGCATCGGCTGAAAGGGGCCGATGACGTGCTGGCACTGGGCGTCCAATCGGAGTTTCACGACCACCTTCAGACGAGGATCATCGTCCCGATGGTCCCTGTCGGTTCCTATCCTGCGAAGCCGATGGTTCGGTTGGAGCCAATCTTGTCGGTCGACGGGCAGCAATACGTTCTCGTGACAACCGACATGGCCTCTATCCCGATCGGCGAACTGGGCGATGTCGTCGCCTCCCTGGCCGATCAGCACTCGGTGATCGTCGATGCCCTGGACTTCCTGCTCCAGGGCTTCTGAGGCCTACCCCTCGAACACCTCGTCCCAGGCTTCGCGCAGGGCCAGGTCGACATCGGCCATCGTCACCGGCAGGCCGAGATCGACCAGCGAGGTGACGCCGTACTGGGCCAGACCGCAGGGCACGATGCCGGCGAAATGCGACAGGTCGGGGTCGACGTTCAGGGCCACGCCGTGGAAGGTCACCCATTGCCGCACGCGCACGCCGATCGCCGCGATCTTCTTCTCGAAACCGTCGCGCTCGACCCAGATGCCGACCCGGCCCTCGCGCCGCTCGCCCTTCACCTGGAACCGCGCCAGGGCGCGGATCAGCCACTCCTCCAGCGACTGGACGTAGCGGCGCACATCCGGGTTGCGCCGCTTCAGGTCGACCATGACGTAACCGACCCGCTGTCCCGGCCCGTGATAGGTGTATTGGCCGCCGCGGCCGGTGCGGTAGACCGGGAAGCGGTCGGGGGTCAGCAGGTCCGCATCATGGGCGCTGGTGCCGGCGGTGTAGAGCGGCGGGTGCTCCAGCAGCCACACCAGCTCCGGCGCGGTGCCGGCGCGAATCGCTGCGACCCGGGCCTCCATCGCCGCCAGGGCCTCGGGGTAGGGCACGGCCCCGTCGTCGAATCGCCAGTCCGGGCTGTCTCGGAGGGCGGTTTCGGGAGCGACTGACGACGGAATCGCGATCATCTCATCGGGCTGCTTGATCGGGCGCATCCGATCTGCTAATCCCCCCGCACCTCGGAAGGCAAGGCCCTCTTGGTCCTGTCTGCCGTGCGGTCGTGGCGGAATTGGTAGACGCGCAGCGTTGAGGTCGCTGTGGGCTAACCCCCGTGGAAGTTCGAGTCTTCTCGACCGCACCATTATCGTAAGGCCCGCCCTAAAGGCGGGCCTTTCGCGTTTCGCGCCACTGCGCCCCGTTGCGGCCCTTCCGCCAGGGCGGAACGCTCCCTATAACGGGTCGACCCGAAACGCTTTCCGGATCCCGCGAATGTCCAGCGATCTGCGCGAAGCCGCGCTTGACTACCACCGCCTGCCGACGCCCGGAAAGATCGCGGTCACGCCGACCAAGCCGCTGGCGACGCAGCGCGATCTGGCGCTGGCCTATTCGCCCGGCGTTGCCGCGGCCTGCGAGGCGATCGTGGCCGATCCGGCCCAGGCGTCGCAGATGACCAGCCGCGCCAACCTGGTGGCCGTGATCACCAACGGCACCGCGGTGCTCGGCCTCGGCAACATCGGCCCCCTGGCCGCCAAGCCGGTGATGGAGGGCAAGGGCGTCCTGTTCAAGAAGTTCGCCGGCATCGACGTCTTCGACATCGAGGTCAACGAGACCGACCCGGACAAGCTGGTCGACATCATCGTGGCGCTGGAGCCGACCTTCGGCGGCATCAACCTCGAGGACATCAAGGCGCCGGAGTGCTTCGAGGTCGAATCGAAGGCCCGAGCCCGGATGAACATTCCGGTCTTCCACGACGACCAGCACGGCACCGCCATCATCGTCGCCGCCGCCATCACCAACGGGCTGCGCGTCGTCGGCAAGGATTTGAAATCGGTCAAGCTGGTGGCCTCCGGCGCCGGCGCCGCGGCGCTGGCCTGCCTCGACCTGCTGGTCGACATGGGGCTGCCGCTGGAGAACATCTGGGTCTCCGATGTCGTCGGCGTGGTCTGGGACGGCCGCAACGAGCTGATGGACCCGCGCAAGCAGCGCTACGCCCGCAAGACCGAGGCGCGGACGCTGGGCGAGGTGATCGGCGGCGCCGACATCTTCCTCGGCCTGTCGGCCCCGCGGGTGCTGACCGGCGAGATGGTCGCCAGCATGGCCGACCGCCCGATCATCATGGCGCTGGCCAACCCGACGCCGGAGATCATGCCGGAGGAGGTCAAGGCCATCCGTCCGGATGCGGTGATGGCGACCGGCCGGTCGGACTATCCGAACCAGGTCAACAACGTGCTGTGCTTCCCGTTCATCTTCCGCGGCGCGCTCGACGTCGGCGCGACGGCGATCAACGAGGCGATGAAGATCGCCGCGGTGAAGGCCATCGCCGATCTTGCGATGCAGGAGGGGTCGGACATCGTCGCCACCGCCTATGGCGACCAGCAGCTCAGCTTCGGCCCGGAATACCTGATCCCCAAGCCGTTCGACCCGCGGCTGATCATCAAGATCGCGCCGGCGGTGGCGAAGGCGGCGATGGATTCCGGCGTGGCCACCCGGCCGATCACCGATTTCGACGCCTATGTCGGCAAGCTGGAGGAGTTCGTCTTCCGCTCCGGCCTGGTGATGCGCCCGGTGTTCAACCTGGCCAAGCAGGAGCCCAAGCGCATCGTCTATGCCGAGGGCGAGGACGAGCGCGTGCTGCGCGCCGCCCAGGTGGTGCTCGACGACCAGCTGGCCAAGCCGATCCTGATCGGCCGCCGTGGGGTGGTCGAGCGCCGGATCGAGAAGCTGGGCCTGCGGCTGAAGCTGGACCGCGACGTCGAGCTGGTCGATCCCGAGGACGATCCCCGCTACAACGAATACTGGCGCCTGTACCACCAGCTGCTGGCCCGGCGCGGCGTCTCGCCCGACGTGGCCCGCACGGTGGTGCGCACCAACAGCACGGTGATCGCCGCGCTGATGGTGCAGAAGCAGGAAGCCGACGCCATGATCTGCGGCAGCTTCGGCCCGTACCGGCCGCATCTGCGCGACATCGTCAGCGTCATCGGCCTGCGCCCCGGCGTCACCGCCCCGGCGGCGATGAGCGCCCTGGTGCTGCCGCGCGGCACCTTCTTCCTGGCCGACACCTACGTCACCCCCGACCCGACGCCGGAGCAGATCGCCGAGACCACGCTTCTGGCGGCGGAGGAGATCAAGCGCCTGGGCATCGTGCCCAAGGTGGCGCTGCTGTCGCATTCCAACTTCGGGACCATGGACGGCGCGTCGCCGGTCAAGATGCGCCATGCCCTGTCGCTGATTCGCACGCAGGCGCCGGACCTCGAGGTCGAGGGCGAGATGCACGCCGACGCGGCGCTGTCGGAGGAGATCCGCCAGCGCATCTTCCCGGACAGCAAGCTGACCGGCACCGCCAACCTGCTGGTGCTGCCCTCGCTCGACGCCGCCAACATCGCCTTCAACATGCTGAAGGTGCTGGGCGAGGCGATCTCGATCGGACCTCTGCTGCTCGGCGTCGCCCGGCCGGCGCACATCCTGACCCCGTCGGTCACGGTGCGCGGCCTGGTCAACGTCACCGCGATCGCGACGGTCGACGCCCAGCTGGCGGGGGCGGTGTGCCCGATCGACACCCATGCCCGTCAGGCGTCGCACCTGGCGCTCGAAGCCCTGTCGGTGTGAGGTGACTTCGGGGCCTGACGTCGACACGGCCACGGCCGAACCCCAGGAGTACGGCCTGCCGCCCGGCTTCGTGCAGGCAATCGAGGAGGCGCTGGACGCCCAGCGCTTCGCCGAGGTGGAGGAGCGGCTGGCGCCGCTCCACTCCGCCGACCTGGCGGCGCTGCTGGAGGCCCTGCATCCCGACGACCGGCGCGTCGTCGTCGGCCTGATCCGGGTCCAGCTGACCACCGACGCCGAGGCGCTGACCTGGCTGAACGAGGACGTCCGCGAGGAGGTGCTCGACCTGCTCGGGCCGCGCGACGTCGCGGCGGCGGTGCAGGAGCTCGATTCGGACGACGCCCTCGCCCTGATCGAGAATCTCGATGAGGACGAGCGGCGCGAGGTCCTGGCCAACATCCCGGCGGAGGAGCGGCGGGTCCTGCTCGAAGGGCTCGACTTCCCGGAATATTCCGCCGGCCGCCTGATGCAGCGCGAGCTGGTGTCGGTGCCGGACTACTGGACCGTGGGCAAGACCATCGATTGGCTGCGCGCGGCCGAGGAGCTGCCGGACGAGTTCTATAGCCTGTTCCTGGTCGACGTGCACGGCAAGCCCAGCGGCCAGCTGCCGCTGTCGCGCTTCCTGCGCGGCCGCCGCCCGGCCAAGCTGGCCGAACTCGGGCTGGAGGACATCCACCCGATCCAGGCGGAGACGGACCAGGAGGAGGTGGCGCTGCTGTTCCGGCGCTACGGCATGGTCTCGGCGCCGGTGGTCGACCAGAACGGCAAGCTGCTCGGCGTCATCACGCTGGACGACGTGGTCGACGTCATCGACGAGGAGGCGGAGCAGGACATCTTTCGGCTGGGCGGCATCGGCGAGCAGAGCGACCTCTACCGCGACGTCGCCGCCACCACCCGCTCGCGCTTCTCCTGGCTGTTCGTCAACCTGTTCACCGCGGTGCTGGCCTCGGCCGTGATCGGCCTGTTCGAGGACGTGATCAGCCGGGTGGTGGCGCTGGCGGTGCTGATGCCGATCGTCGCCTCGATGGGCGGCAATGCCGGCACCCAGACCCTGACCGTCGCGGTGCGGGCGCTGGCGATGCGCGAGCTGACCGACAGCAACGCCGCCCGCATCCTGTGGAAGGAGGTGCTGGTCGGCGTGATCAACGGCCTGCTGTTCGCGGGGATTGCCGGCGGGGTGGTGTGGCTGTGGTTCGGGGATCCGCGCCTGGCGGTGGTGATCGGCGCGGCCATGATCATCAACCTGCTGGCGGCGGCGTTCTCGGGCACTGTGATCCCGCTGGCGATGCAGCGCTTCGGGATCGATCCGGCGGTGTCCAGCGCCGTGTTCCTGACCACCGTCACCGACGTGGTCGGCTTCTTCGCCTTTCTCGGCCTGGCGGCCCTGATCCTGCTGTGAACCGTCGCCCCATCCCGCCGGACGCGGGATGGGGGCTGGATCCGCATCCGCCTCAGGCGGTGCCGACGGTGCCGGCGATGCTGGCGTTCTTGGTCTCGCGCGCGGCCTTGATCACGTTGGAGGCGATGTTGACCGCCGGGATCGTGAGATTCTGACCGCCGGGCACGCCCTTGGTTAGGTGCTCGACGAGCTGCTTGACCTTCTCCTCGCTCACCGTCTCGACGCCCGGCAGCAGCGCCACCAGCGCCGCCAGTCCGACGACCTGGCCGAAGCGCAGATCGCTCGCGACCGCGAGCTTCTTCAGCGCGTCGCGCAGTTCGGCTTCGCCAATGCCCGTGGTCTCCATGGTCAACACGCCTCCATCAATCGGATCTGGGCCGACTGCACGATTGCAGTGCATAACCCGTCATGAATACTCAGGGTTGTAAGGGGCCATCATCGCTTCTGTCCAGCCGTTCCCGCAAGGTCAATGCGATGCGGCCCCCCAACACGGGCCCTGTTGCTCAGGGCAGGGCGATCGTCACCTCGCCGCGCTTGCCGGCCTCGACCTCGACCGGCTGCTCCGCCTTGCGGCCGTCGAGCTCGACCTGGACCAAGTAGCCGCCGGCCGGCAGGATGAAGCTGGCCTCGGCGTCGAAGCTGTAGCCGAACTCCTTGCGGTTGCCCTGGATGTCCGCCTGGGCCGAGACGATCTTCCAGCTCAGGCCCTTCTCCGCCGGGGTGCCACCAGCCGTGGCCTGCAGCACCACCTCCGGCTGCACCGTGGCGCCCGACCCGACCTCGACCGGCAGGCCGACCTCGGTCTGGCCGACCTCGAGCGACAGCAGGTACTTGCCCGCCGGCACGGTGAACACCGGCCGCGATGACCGCCTTCGCCATGATGCGCATAGTACTGCCCTCTCGGCGTCCATCCCCGGACCAGACGATAGCATGGCTTTTCGGGCGTGACTTGCCCGGCCGCAAGACCATGCCAAGAGCAGAGACCGCCGCGCGCTGGCGACGACTGACTGTTGATCCGTTGGACAGTATTGCTTTCGGTCGGCCGGCCGTAGCCGCTGCGCGCCAGGGTTGTGTTTGATACGTTCCGGATTCGGGCGCTGGGGCGATGGCCCCGGCGCGTGCGGTTCGACCCTGGCGGGATCCAGAGCGGCTTTGCGTATCAAACGGTCGCTTTCGATTGGAATTTGGAAATTAATTTATATTCGTAAGTTAATAAAATAACTGCAGGTGTGAAAATAAAGAACTCAACCTGCAGATAGAACTTATATGGAATCAAACTCATCTATCTATTTCGTCATTGAAAAGTAAAAAACGAGAATTTCTATGGACAGCCCTATCGTTTTTTGCCTGAATGCCGGCTGGCTGGCCCTGTGGGCGGCGGCCGGGCTGTCAGCTTGGCAAGGGTTTCTTGGAGGAGGAATTAGATGGGTCTTCTTGACGGCCTGCTCGGAGACGGCGGACTGCTCGGCGGATTGCTTGGCAACGACGGTCTCCTCGGCGGCCTGCTCGGCAGCGACGGCCTACTCGGCGGTCTGCTCGGTGGCGATGGAGCGCTCGGGGATCTCCTGAGCGAGGATCTTCTCAGCGGCGTGATCGGAACCGTGAAGGGCGTTCTGGGCGCGCTTGACGGCGTTCTCGGCAGCGGCGAGGGCGAAGGCCTGCTCGGCGGCGTGTTCGGTCTGGTCGACGGCCTGCTCAACGGCCTGCTCGGCGGGGCCCTCGGCACCGGGCTGACCGACGGCCTGCTCGGCTCGGTCGAGGATCTGCTGCACAACATTCTCGGCGGCGACCTGCTGGGCGGCGTGCTCGGCGGCGTGCTCGAGACCGTCAACGGCCTGCTCGGCGGCCTGCTCGGTGGCGGCCTGCTCGGCGGCGCCGCGGCTGACGGCGCCCTCGGCGGCGCGCTCGACACCGCGCACGGCCTGCTGGACGGCATTCTCGGCGGCAGCGACCTGCTTGGTGGTCTGCTGGACGGCGACCTGCTGGGCGGCGTGCTCGACACCGTCGGCGGCCTACTGAACGGCGTGCTCGGTGGCGACCTGCTCGGCGGCGGCCTGCTGGACGGCCTCCTCGGCGGCGATCTGCTCGGCGGCCTGCTGGATACCGTGAGCGGCCTGCTCGGCGGCATCCTCGGCGGCGACCTGCTCGGCGGCATCGGCGGCAGCAACGATCTCCTGGGCGGCGTGCTCGACCTGGTCAGTGGCCTGCTTGGTGGCCTGACCGGCGGCGGCGACCTGCTCGGGGGTCTGCTCGGCGGCGATCTGCTCGGTGGCCTGCTGCAGACGGTCGAAGGCCTGGTCGGCGGCCTGCTCGGTGGTGACCTGCTCGGCGGCGACCTGCTCGGCGGCCTGCTCGGCACGGTCGGCAACCTGCTGAGCGGCCTGCTCGGCGGCGACCTGCTCGGCGGCGTCGGCGGCGGGATCCTGGACGGCAACCTGCTCGGCGGCCTGCTCGGCACGGTCGAGAGCCTGCTCGGCGGCGTGCTCAGCGGCAACCTGTTGGGCGGCGACCTGCTCGGCGGCATCACCGACACGCTGCACGACCTGCTCGGCAACCTGCCGATCGGCGGCGACCTGCTCGGCGGCATCCTCACCACGGTCGAGGGTCTGCTCGGCGGCCTCACCGGCGGCAACCTGCTCGGCGGCGACCTGCTGGGCGGCCTGCTCGGCACGGTCACCGGCCTGCTCGACGGCCTGCTGGGCGGCAATGTGCTGGGCGGCCTCGGCGGCACCGGCGGCCTGGGCAACCTGGGCGGCGTGGTCGAGGGCATCCTCGGCGGCGTGCTGTCGACGGTCGAAGGCGTGGTTGGCGGCCTCCTGGGTCAGGACGGCGTCGGCAGCCTGCTGCACATCAACGACCTGCTGTCCGGCCTGCTCGGCGGCGGCAACACCCTCGAAGCGGCGCTCGACACCATCCTGTCCTCGATCGGGGACGCGCTGGGCGGCATCGACGTCAGCGGCCTGGGCCATGTCGGCCCGCTCAGCGCCGTCACCGGCCTGCTCGGCTCGGTGCTGAACGTGGTCGGCCTGGGCGCCAACAGCCTGGCCAACATCGTCGGCGACGTGGCCGGGTCGAGCGACCACATCAACGGCACCGCGAATGCCGACATCCTGAACGGCTATCTCGGCAACGACCTGATCCATGGCAACAACGGGTCCGATCGCCTCGATGGCGGCACGGGCAACGACACGCTCTATGGTGATGCCGGCAACGACACCATCACGGGCGGCCTGGGCAATGACGTCATCGTCGGCGGTGCCGGCGCGGACATCATGATCGGCGGCAGCGGCAACGACGTCTACTATGCCGACAACAACGGCGACCGGACGCAGGAGCTGGCCAACGGCGGGCTCGACACGGTGGTCGTGGCGAAGAACTGGGTGCTGAGCGATAACGTCGAGAACCTGCTGTTCGTCGCTCATGGCGGCAACAACGGCGTCGGCAATGCCCTGAACAACAGCCTGACGGGCAATGAGCTTGCCAACGGCCTGGCCGGCCTGGCCGGGAACGACATCCTCGATGGCAAGGCCGGGAACGACATCCTCGACGGCGGCGCAGGGACCGATACCCTGACCGGCGGCCTGGGCGCCGACACCTTCCGGTTCCTGTCGATCGGCCAGACCACGGTCGGCGCGGGTCGGGACGTGATCCTCGACTTCACGCACGGCCAGGGCGACAAGATCGACCTGCACTTCATCGACGCCAGCACCAAGGTTGTGGGCGACCAGGCCTTCAACTTCATCGGCGCGGCGAACTTCTCGGGTGTGGCCGGTCAGCTGCACTTCCAGAACGGGATCCTGAGCGGCGACATCAATGGCGACGGCCATGCCGATTTCGAGATCCAGGTGAAGGGCGCGACCGCGCTGGTCGTGACCGACTTCGTGCTCTGATCGGCTTCGGCTGATCGGGGGATCGGCCCCAGGCGCCTGGCCCACGGGCGCCTGGGACTCCGATCCCGTTGCGGGGGACGGGCCGCGCGATGCTTCCACATCGCGCGGCTTTTCTTTTGCCTCAGGGGCTGGGCGATGTCCCGGCATCGCAGGGCTTTTCATTTGTTGCCCGGGCTTTGCTACAGTGCGGCCAAACACGCTGTGACTGGGAGCGACGCCCGCCATGATCCCCAATGCGCCGCAAGGCCTCGACTTCATGCTCGGCGAGACCGCCGACATGCTGCGCGATTCGGTCCGCAGCTTCGCCGACGCCGAGATCGCGCCGCGCGCCGCCGCGATCGACCGCGACAACCAGTTCCCGATGGACCTGTGGCGCAAGATGGGCGACCTCGGCGTCCTCGGTGTGACCGTGGAGGAGGAGTATGGCGGCGCCGGTATGGGCTATCTCGAGCACATGGTGGCGATGGAGGAGATCTCCCGCGCCTCCGCCTCGGTCGGCCTGTCCTACGGCGCCCACTCCAACCTCTGCGTCAACCAGATCAAGCTGAACGGCAGCGACGAGCAGAAGCGCCGCTATCTGCCGAAGCTGATTTCGGGCGACCATGTCGGCGCCCTGGCGATGTCGGAGACGGGGGCCGGTTCCGACGTGGTCGGCATGAAGCTGAAGGCCGAGAAGAAGGGCGACCGCTTCGTCCTCAACGGCACCAAGATGTGGATCACCAACGGCCCGGACGCCGACACGCTGGTGGTCTACGCCAAGACCGACCCGGCGGCCGGGCCGCGCGGCATCACCGCCTTCCTGGTCGAGAAGGGGTTCAAGGGCTTCTCCACCGCCCAGAAGCTCGACAAGCTCGGCATGCGCGGCTCCAACACCTGCGAACTGGTGTTCCAGGATTGCGAGGTGCCGGAGGAGAACGTGCTGGGCCAGGTCGGCGGCGGCGTGCGGGTGCTGATGAGCGGCCTGGACTATGAGCGCACGGTGCTGGCCGCCGGCCCGCTCGGCATCATGCAGGCCTGCCTCGACATCGTCCTGCCCTATGTCCGCGACCGCAAGCAGTTCGGCCGGGCGATCGGCGAATTCCAGCTGATGCAGGGCAAGGTGGCCGACATGTATGTCGCGCTCAACGCCAGCCGCGCCTACGTCTACGCCGTCGGCCAGGCCTGCGACCGCGGCCGGGTCACCCGCCAGGATTCGGCCGGCGCCATCCTCTACGCCGCGGAGAAGGCGACCTGGATGGCGCTGCAGGCGATCCAGGCCCTCGGCGGCAATGGCTACATCAACGAATTCGCCACCGGGCGGCTGCTGCGCGACGCCAAGCTGTACGAGATCGGCGCCGGCACCTCCGAGGTCCGCCGCATGCTGATCGGCCGCGAGGTGATCGGGCTGCGGGGCTGAAGGGTCGGCGGATCGGACATGGGGGAGGGGACGGAGATGCCGTTGAGACTGCGGATGCTGGTCGCGGCCGTGCTGTTGCAGCCGGCGATCTTCGGCGCGGCGCTGGGGCAGACGACGGGGAATGAGGCGGCCGTCGCCAGCAAGGCGGCGGTCAAGGCCCTGATCGGCAACACGCTCGTCTTCGTCACGCCCGGCGATCCCGGCGACAAGGTCGCCCTCTACATCCTGGCGGACGGGACCGGCCGGTTCACCACGGATGGCGGCGACGCCGCAGGCCGGCCGAAATCCATCCACTGGTCGATTCGGGAGGATGGAATGTTCTGCGTGGTCGAAACCGGGGAAACGCGCAAGGACGGGGACTGCGTTGCACTCTCGATCGCCGGCAACACCGTGACCCTGAAGCCGCAGGGCGACCCGGCCATCCTCGGCAAGATCCTGAAGGGCAACGCCCGTAAGCTGTAGCACAGGCCGGGGAACGGCCGGCCCGTCGCCCGGCCGGCCGCTCTTTCCGGTCTATTTGTCGAAGGTGGTCAGCGTCGCGCCGTCGTCGCCGACCGCGATGGCCACCAGCTTCGCCGGCTCCGTGGTGCTGGCGTTCTCGCTGACGCCATGGGCCGAGCCGGGCGGCTCGATCCAGAACTGGCCGGCCTGGAACACCTCGGTCGGGCCGCCATTGACCTGGGACCGGATGGCGCCGGACACGACATAGGCGAACACCGTGGCCGAGGCGGCGTGGTGATGCGCCGGCGAGGCGCCACCCGGCGCGTAGTCGACGGTCAGCGCCGTCAGCGTCTTGCCCGGGATGTTGGCCAGCTTCTGCGCCGTCAGCGGGGTAACGGTCTCGCCACGCGCCGCCGCGGCGACAGCCGTCCAAGCCTGGCCGCCGGCGAAGCCCAGCGCCAGCATTCCGGCCAGGGCCGCGGTGGCGAGGACTCGCTTGGAATTCGAGGTCATGTCGTCTCTCCAGGACGGGCCGGGGCCGCACACCGCGTCCGTGCCCGTTCAGAGACAGAGACGAGACAGCCCGCACGGATGTGACGGTGGTCCCGGCGGCCTGTTGCACCGCCCGCCGGTTTCTGCACACTTGACCGGTTGGTCAGAACGACAAGAAACAGGGGGCATCGATGCTGGGACGAATCGGACGCCGCGCCGTGCTGGGCGTGGCCGCGTTGGCGCTGGGCGCCGCGACGCTGCCGCAGGCCTGGGCGGCGGACAAGCTGGCGGTGGCGGCGGTCTACACCGTGCCGGTGGAACAGCAATGGGTCAGCCGGCTGCACAAGGCGCTGAAGGCGGCCCAGGACCGCGGCGAGATCGACTACGTCTATTCCGAGAACGTGTCGAACACCGACTATGAGCGCGTGATGCGCGAATACGCCGAGGGCGGCAAGAAGCTGATCATCGGCGAGGCCTTCGGGGTCGAGCGCGGGGCCCGCGCCGTGGCCAAGGACTATCCCGACACCGCCTTCCTGATGGGCTCCAGCCTGCCGCCGGCCGAACCGAACTTCTCGGTGTTCGACAACTACATCCAGGACGCCTCGTACCTCACCGGCATGGTCGCCGGGCTGAAGACCAAGTCGAACAGGATCGGCATGGTCGGCGGCTACCCGATCCCCGAGGTCAACCGCCTGATGCACGCCTTCATGGACGGCGTGCTGGCGGTCAACCCGCAGGCGAAGTTCTCGATCACCTTCATCGGCTCCTGGTACGACCCGCCCAAGGCCAAGGAGGCGGCCTTCGCCATGGTCGATGCCGGCGCCGACGTGCTTTACGCCGAACGCTACGGCGTCTCCGACGCGGCGAAGGAGCGCAAGGTGCTGGCCATCGGCAACGTCATCGACACCCAGGCCGAATACCCCGGCACCGTGGTGGCCAGCGCGCTGTGGCAGATGGAGCCGACCATCGACCGCGCCCTCAAGGCGGTGGCCGGCGGCAGCTGGAAGGCCGAGGATTACGGCCCCTACAGCAGCATGAAGGCCGGCGGCGCCTCACTCGCCGCGCTGGATCCCAAGCTGGTCGACCAGGCCATCATCGACAAGGTCCTGGCCCGGCAGAAGGAGATCGAAAGCGGCGCCTTCACGGTCAAGGTCGACGACAGCGAGCCGAAGCCGACGCTGTGATGATCACCCCGGAGGCCGCGCAGGCCGCGCCGGCCCTGCGCCTGCGCGGCATCACCCGGCGCTTCGGCGCGCTGGTCGCCAATGACGGCATCGATCTCGACCTCGCCCGGGGCGAGGTGCTGGCGCTGCTCGGCGAGAACGGCGCCGGCAAGACCACGCTGATGAACATCCTGTTCGGCCATTACGTCGCCGATGCGGGAACGGTCGAGGTGGCGGGGCCGGGCGGCGGCCTGGTCCCGCTGCGCCCGGGCTCGCCCCAGGCGGCGCTGGCCGCCGGCATCGGCATGGTGCACCAGCACTTCACCCTGGCCGACAATCTCAGCGTCTTCGACAACATCGTGCTGGGGTCGGAATCGCTGTGGCGCCCGGCCCAGCGCCGCGCGAGTGCGCGGGCGAAGCTGGCGGCGCTGATCGAAAGCTCCGGCCTGGCCGTGCCGCTCGATGCCTCCGTCGCGTCGCTGTCGGTCGGCGAGCGCCAGCGGGTCGAGATCCTGAAGGCGCTGTACCGCGACGCCCGCATCCTGATCCTGGATGAACCGACCGCGGTGCTGACGCCGCAGGAGGCCGAAGGGCTGTTCGCCACACTGCGCCGGCTGGCGGAACAGGGCCTCGCCATCGTCTTCATCTCGCACAAGCTGGCCGAGGTGCTGGCGATCAGCCGGCGGGTGGTGGTGCTGCGCGGCGGCCGGGTGGTGGCGGAGATCGCGACCGCCGGCGTCGACCGCGCCGCCCTGGCCGAGGCCATGGTCGGCCGCCCGGTGCCGGTGACCCAGAAGCGGCCGGCGGCGCCTGGAAGCCCCGTGCTGGCGCTGGACGGCATCCGCCTGCGCGGACCCGACGGCCGGCTGCGGCTCGAGGATGTCTCGCTGCAACTGCGCGGCGGCGAGGTGCTGGGCATCGCCGGGGTCTCGGGCAATGG
Source organism: Inquilinus sp. 2KB_23 (assembly GCF_052115705.1). NCBI lineage: Bacteria > Pseudomonadati > Pseudomonadota > Alphaproteobacteria > Rhodospirillales > Rhodospirillaceae > Inquilinus > Inquilinus sp. 2KB_23. Next base: position 81,302 of record NZ_JBFRHF010000005.1, read on the forward strand.
CCAGGCGGCGCTGGCCGGGTTGGTCTCCGGCCTGGCGATGCCCGAATCGGGCCGCATCGTGCTGTTCGGCGGCGCGGCCCCGGTCGGCGTCTCCGCCGCCATGGTCGCGGCCGGCGTCGGCCGCATCCCGGAGGACCGCCACCATGATGGCGTGGTCGGCGACATGGCGGTGTGGGAGAATTTCGCGCTGGAGGATTACCGCCGGCCCGATTCCCAGCGCTGGGGCCTGCTGCGCCGCGGCGCGCTGCGCGCCCGCGCCCGCTGGCTGATCGGGTCCTACGGCGTGAAGTGCCAGGGGCCGGAGGCGCGGACGCGGTTGCTGTCCGGCGGCAACATCCAGAAGCTGATCCTCGGCCGGGTGCTGGACCGGTCGCCCGGGTTGGTGCTGGCCTGTCAGCCGACCCGCGGCCTCGATGTCGGCGCGGTGGCCGAGATCCACGCCCGGCTGCTGGCGGCCCGCGACCGCGGCGCCGGGGTGCTGCTGATCTCTGAGGATCTCGACGAGATCTTCGCCCTGTCCGACCGTGTCGCCGTGCTGTATCGCGGCCGCCTGACCCCGCCCTGTCCGGCCGAGGGCCTCACCATCCGCGCGCTCGGCCTGATGATGGCCGGGCAGGAGCCGGAGTTCGCTCATGCGTCTTGAGCCGCGCGAGCGGGCCTCATCCTTGCTGGTGCTTGGCGTCTCGGTCGGCGCCGCAATCCTGGCGCTGCTGCTCTGCGCCATCCCGCTGCTCTGGGCCGGGGCGCCGGTGCTCGACGCCTACCGGGTGATGGCCGAAGGGGCGTTCGGCTCGCGCTTCGCCGTGGCCGAGACCCTGTCGCGGGCCACGCCGCTGATCCTGACCGGCCTGGCCGCCACCGTCGCCTTCCGCGCCAAGCTGTGGAACATCGGTGCCGAGGGCCAGCTCTATCTCGGCGCGCTGGCGGCGGCGGCGCTGGGCTCCGGCGCGCTCGACCTGCCCGGCTGGGCGCTGCTGCCGCTGGTGCTGGCCGCGGGCGCGGTGGCGGGCGGCCTGTGGATGCTGGGGCCGACCCTGCTCAAGACCCGGTTCGGCGTCGACGAGGTGGTGACCACGCTGCTGCTGAACTTCGTGGTGCTGCTGTTCGTGTCGATGATGCTGGAAGGCCCGATGAAGGACCCGATGGGCATGGGCTGGCCGCAATCGGCGCCGCTGCTCGACGCCGCCGCCCTGCCCAAGCTGATCCCGCGCACCCGCATCCATGCCGGGCTGGTGATCGCCGTCGCCGCGGCCGTGCTGGTCTGGCTGATGACCACGCGCACCGTCTGGGGCTTCGAGATGCGCGCCACCGGCGCCAACCCGGCCGCGGCGCGCTTTGCCGGCATGCCGGTCGGCCGGGTGATGCTGCGCGTCGGGCTGATCTCCGGCGCCCTGGCCGGCCTGGCCGGGGTGGGGGAGGTGGCGGGGCTGAAGGGCTACCTGACCCTCGACCTGTCGCCCGGCTACGGCTATGCCGGCATCGTCGTCGCCATGCTGGCGCAGCTGCATGCGCTGGGCGTGTTGCTGGCAGCGCTGTTCGTGGCCGCGGTGTTCGTCGGCGCCGACAGCATGAGCCGGGCGATCGGCGTCTCCAGCTACATCGCCAACCTGATCGTCGCCACCTCGCTGCTGACCGTGCTGCTGTCCAGCACCATCCTGCGCTACCGGGTGCGCTGGCGATGAGTGCTGTGCTCGACATCCTGCTGGCCGCCAGCTTCTGGGCCGCGGCGCTGCGCATCGCCACGCCGCTGATCTTCGGCACGCTGGGCGAGCTGATCTGCGAGCGCGCCGGGGTGCTGAACCTCGGCATCGAGGGCATCTTCACCGCCGGGGCCATGGCCGGCTGGATGTGGGTGTACCAGGGCGGCGACCTGTGGACCGGGGTGATCTTCGCGGCCGGGGTGGGCGCTGCCTTCGGCCTGTTGCACGCGCTGCTGACCGTGCCGCTCGGCCTGTCGCAGCACGTCACCGGCATCGGTGTCACCCTCTTGGCCAGCAGCCTGTCCTATTTCACCTACCGCATGGTGCTGCCGAATGCCTCGACCCCGCCGCGGATCGAGCCGTTCCAGCCGGTCGCGGTGCCCTTCCTGTCCGACCTGCCCTGGATCGGGCCGGTCCTGTTCCAGCAGACGCCGCTGACTTATCTCGCGCTGGCCGCCGTCGCCGCCACCGCCTGGGTGCTGTACCGCACGCCGTTGGGCCTGGCGCTGCGGGCGGTGGGCGAGAACCCGGCGGCGGCCGAATCCCAGGGGGTCGACGTGGTCGCGGTCCGCCTCGGCGCGGTCATGGCCGGGTCGGCGCTGATGGCGGTGGGCGGCGCCTTCCTGACCATGTCGGCCTTCAACGCCTTCTTCTTCGAGATGGTGGCCGGGCGCGGCTGGGTTTGCATCGCGCTGGTGGTGTTCGCCTCCTGGCGGCCGGGCAAGGCGCTGCTCGGCGCCGTGCTGTTCGGCGCCTTCGACGCCTTCCAGGTGCGGCTGCAGCAGCTGGCCGGCGGGGTGGTGCCGTACCAGGTCTTCCTGATGCTGCCCTATCTCCTCAGCATCCTGGCGCTGATCGCGATGTCGCGCCGCGCCGCGGTGCCCAAGGCCTTGATGGTGCCCTATCGCAAGGGTGAGCGTTAGACTGCGGTCCGGACCCGTGCTAGGGAAGGCGCGGATTGCGAGCCGGTCGCAAAGTGGGAGTGTGGGAATGAGCGAACCTCTGCGCCTCTATGTCGGATACGATTCGCGCGAGGACATCGCCTGGCAGGTCTGCCGCTATTCGGTGCTGCAGCACGCGTCCAAGCCGGTCGAGGTGACGCCGCTGAAGCTGCCGGAGCTGCGGGCCCGGGGCATCTACACCCGGCCGGTCGACACGCTGGGCTCCACCGAATTCACCTTCAGCCGCTTCCTGGTGCCGGCCCTGGCCGGGTTCGAGGGCTGGGCGGTGTTCTGCGACTGCGACTTCCTGTGGTTCGGCGACATCGCCGACCTGTTCGCCCAGGCCGACGACCGCTATGCGGTGATGGTGGTGCAGCACGACTACCAGCCGAAGGAAGCGGTGAAGATGGACGGCAAGGCCCAGGCCGCCTATCCCCGCAAGAACTGGTCCAGCCTGATGCTGTTCAACTGCGGCCACCCCTCGAACAAGACCCTGACGCCGGAGGTGGTGAACCGCGAGACCGGCGCCTTCCTGCACCGCTTCCAGTGGCTGTCCGACGACCAGATCGGCTCGCTCGACACCGGCTGGAACTGGCTTGAGGGCTGGTACCCCAAGCCGGCGCAGGGCACGCCGCAGGCGGTGCACTACACCCGCGGCGGCCCGTGGTTCGAGAACTACCAGGATGTCGACTACGCCCAGGAGTGGCGCGATACCGCCGAAGAGGTGAAGCGGCTGGGGATCAAGGCCTGAGGGCCGTCAATCCTCCTCCGCCCCGGTCACGCTGCGCCAGCCTTCGGTGATCGGCAGCAGCAGGCCGGCGGCCTGGGGCAGGTATTGTTCGGCGAAGAAACGGGCATGGGTCAGCTTGGCGGCGCGGAAGGCCGGATCCCCCTCCTTGCTCCCGTTGGCGTCGTGCATCACCGTCAGCGCCGCCCGCGCCATCAGCCAGCCGCCGGCCACCAGCCCGAACATGCGGAGGTAATGGACCGCGCTGGCCGCCACCGCCGCCGGATCCTCCGGCGCGGTCTCGACGACCCAATCGGTCGCCGCCATCAGCGCCGCCAGGCTTTCGATCAGCCGGTCGCGGATCGCCGCCGCCGCGGAGTGGTGGGCGCCGGCCAGCTCGGCCTGGGTCCGCGCCATCTCGTCGAACAGCACCCGGGCGGCGACGCCGCCGTCGCGCGCCACCTTGCGGAACACCAGGTCGTTGGCCTGGATGCCGTTGGTGCCCTCGTAGATCGGCGTGATCCGGGCGTCGCGCAGGTGCTGGGCGGCGCCGGTCTCCTCGATATAGCCCATGCCGCCATGGACCTGGATTCCGGTCGAGGCGACCTCGCAGCCGGTGTCGGTGCACCAGCCCTTCACGACCGGGGTCAGCAGGTCGACCCGCGCCTGCGCCTTCGCTCGCTCGATCGGGTCGGGATGGCCGCGGGCGAGGTCCAGCGCGGCGCCGGCGGCATAGGCCAGGGCCCGCATCGCCTCGGTCTGGCTGCGCATCGACAGCAGCATGCGGCGGACATCGGGGTGGGCGGCGATGGGGGCCGGAGCATCGAGCCCGATCGGCTTGCCCTGGACCCGGGTGGCGGCATAGGCCTCGGCGGCCTGGGTGGCGCGCTCGGCGATCGCCACGCCCTGCAGCCCGACGGTCAGCCGGGCGTTGTTCATCATCGTGAACATGTATTCGATGCCGCGGTTCTCCTGCCCGATCAGGAAGCCGGTGGCGCCGCCGCCGTCGCCATAGGCCATGACGCAGGTCGGGCTGGCATGGATGCCCAGCTTGTGCTCGAGGCTGACGCAGCGCAAATCGTTGCGGGCGCCGGGGTTGCCGTCGGCATCGGGCAGCAGCTTCGGCACCAGGAACAGGCTGATGCCCTTGATCCCGGCCGGCGCCTGCGGGGTGCGGGCCAGCACGAGATGGACGATGTTCTCGGCCATGTCGTGGTCGCCATAGGTGATGAAGATCTTCTGGCCGGTGATGCGCCAGGTGCCGTCCGCCTGCTTCTCCGCGCGGGTCCGCACCGCGCCGACGTCGGAGCCGGCCTGCGGCTCAGTCAGGTTCATGGTGCCGGTCCACACGCCGGAGACCAGCTTGGGCAGGTAGGTCTTCTTCTGCTCGTCCGAACCATGGGCCTGCAGCGCCTCGACCGCGCCCTGGTTCAGGACCGGGCACAGGCCGAAGGCCATGCTGGCCGACTGCCACATCTCCGACACCGCCATCGCCACCGCCCAGGGCAGCTCCTGCCCGCCCCATTCCGCTTCGAAGGGCAGGGCGTTCCAGCCGCCGTCGCGGTACCGGGCATAGGCGTCGCGGAAGCCGGGGGCGGTGCGCACCACCCCGTTCTCCAGCGTGGCGCCGGCGCGGTCGCCGCCGGCGTTCAGGGGCGCGATGACCTCGCCGGCCAGCCGCCCGGCCTCGTCCAGCACCGCCTCGACCAGCTCCGCCGTGGTCTCCCCCTTGCCGGGCAGGGCGGCGATGCGGTCCAGCCCGACCAGGTGCCGCAGCACGAAGCGCATGTCGGCCAGCGGCGCGGCATAGGCGGTCATCGGACGATTCCTTGGCTTCCGTTTTGGTTGGGATTTCCGTTTACGTAAACGGGAGATTTCCCCGAAGCGGCGACGGAATCAAGTCCCAGTCGCCGGTCGAGGAAGCCCAGCGTCCGCCGCTCGGCGTCGTCGACCGGGGTCCAGCTCGGGCTCAGGGCCGGCGGATCGGCGATCGGCGTGGTGCGGTCCAGCAGCGCCGTGGTCGGGGCGGTGAAGTCGAAATTGTGCTGCTGGCCGGGATAGACGATCAGGCTGACCGCAGCACCCTTCGACAGCCAGGCGCCGAACAGCGTGCCGCAGGCGGCGGCCGGCGTCACCGTGTCGGCCGACCCCATCAGCACCAAGAGCGGCGTGTCGCCGACCGGCTGGGTGTTGGTCATGTACTGGTCGCAGCGCGGGTACAGCGCGATCGCCGCGGCGAAATGCGGGGCGGTCTTGGCGATCAGGGACTGGCGCATCGTCGCGGTGGCGGCGACGGCGGTGGTCGCACCTTGAGACCAGCCGAGAACGGCGATCTCCTTCGGATTGATTTCCTTGCGGGTCTGCAGATATTCCAGCGCCCCGACCGCGTCCTTGACCCGCAGCTCGACCGGGACGGTCGACAGCCCGACCGAGATGATCTCGCGGTAGCCGCGCGGGGTGTAGCTGTCGACCAGGAACATGGCGTAGCCGCTGGCGGTCAGCCGGGTCGCCCAGCGGTCATGCGCCGGGGCGTAGCCGCCCGACCCGTGCAGCCCGACCACGGCCGGGAAGGGGCCGGCGCCCTGGGGCAGGAACAGGCGTCCGGTGATGACCTCGCCGGACAGGCTCTTGAACATGACGGTTTCGGCCGGCGCGACGCCCTGGGCCTGGGCGGCGGGGATCCGGACGACCGAGGCCGTCAGCAGCAGGATGGCGATGCAGAGACGAAACACGGTCGATCCAACCCTCCAGGCGGGAGTGTTCCACGAATTCGCTGTCCCCGGGAGCAACGAATCCATTCCCCCGGGAAATGACGAATTTTCCGGGGATTTGCGGCATTCATTTCCCAGGGAACCTCGCCTGCGATGAAGCGTTCCCTCAATGCATCGTCATGTCGCGCGATGCAGGCCGGAGTGGTGAAATGACCGCACAGAAGCCGGTGCGGGACGTTCGGATCGATTTCTTCCGTGGTCTCGCGCTGATCATCATCTTCATCAACCATACGCCGGGAAATATCGTCGGATATTTCACGCCGCGGATGTATGGATTGAGCGATGCGGCGGAGATCTTCATCTTCCTCGCCGGCCTGTCCTCGGCCGTGGCCTTCGGCCGCAGCTTCGGCCGGGCCGGATTCCTGGCCGGGCTGGGCCGGGTGGCCCTGCGCGTGTGGCAACTCTACCGCGCCCATATCGGCCTGTTCATCCTGATCTGCGGCATCATCGTCACCGCCGACCGCATCTTCGTCACGCCGAACTACGTCTCTCAGCTCGGCCTCGACCGGTTCTTCCAGGATCCGGGCGGGTCACTGGTCGCCCTGCTGTCGCTGCACTACGTGCCGCATTATTTCGACATCCTGCCGCTCTACATCCTGCTGCTGACGGCGGTGCCGGTGATGGTGCTGCTGGCGCGGATCTCGCCGGTGCTGGTGGTGCTGGCCTCGGCCCTGCTCTATGTCGGCGCGGTGGTCGAGCGCTGGAACCTGGTGGCCGACACCACCGAGGGCCGCGGCTGGTTCTTCAACCCATTCGCCTGGCAGGTGCTGTTCGTCGCCGGCTACGGCTACGGCGCCGGCTGGTTCGAGGTGCCGCAGGCGACGCGGGCGCGCATCACCGCGGCGCTGGTCTACATGGTGTTCTGCGCCGTGTTGGCGCTGTCGCTGGTGCGGCTGGACGGCGGCCTGTTCGCCGGCATGCGCGACATCCTGGAGCCGATGGCGCGGAAGACCGATGTCGGCCCGCTGCGCCTGCTGCACTTCTTCGCCCTGGCCTATCTCGTGGTGTCGCTGCTGCGCGCCGCGCCGGACCTGATCACGCCGCGGCGGGCCGAGCCGGTGGCGCTGATGGGGCGGCATTCGCTGTCGGTGTTCCTGCTCGGCATGGCCCTGTCCTTCGTCGGCGGCATCGTGTTCGACCAGGCCGGCACCGGGATCCTGCCGCATCTCGCGGTCAATCTCGGCGGCATCGGCCTGCTGTGGGCCTGGGCCCGCGGCGCCGCCTGGTTCAACGGCCAGCCCTGGAAGCGTGGCCGCGACCTGCCGGCCCGGCCGGTCCCGGCCACTCGGATGCGGCCCGCCCGCACCGCCCCGATGCCGGCCCCGGCCATGGCCCGGCTGCGCCTGGCGCCGCGGCGGGGGTTGTAGGCTGCGGCGGAGCTGTCCTTGTGCCGTCGCCGGCCTGAACCTGGCTTTCCATGTCATTGCCCGGCTTGACCGGGCAATCCAGGGGCCACGAAGAGCGCTCTCGCCGCCCCTGGATGCCACGGTCAAGCCGTGGCATGACGAGTGAGGGGGGCGACGTCGCTCCGGATTCTGCTGCCGCCCGTCCGCTCCGGCCGTCCCCTGACCCCGAACATAGCGGACCGCCGACAAGGCGCTTTACGCCGCCGCCAATTAAGGATACTTAAGATCCTTAAGGATTCTTCATATCCTTAATGACTTTGGCCGACGGCCCCCGTTCGCCCGGGCCCTGCCGGCCCTGCGTGCCACCCGGGAGATCGAGAATGTTCACCAGAATCCTCTGCGGCCTCGCTTTCGCAGGCCTCCTCGTCACCGTGGCCTCGGCCGATGGCTGGGCGGCCGAGAAGGCCAAGGTGTCGGTGGTGTTCGACCGCGCGCTGCCGAACGTGCCGGGCAAGAGCATGAAGGGCGTGCTGGTCGAGTACCAGCCGGGGGGCGCGTCGCCCGGGCACACCCATGCCCACTCCGCCTTCATCTACGCCACGGTGCTGCAGGGGGCGATCCGCAGCAGCGTCAACGGCGCGCCGGAGAAGGTCTATCACGCCGGCGAGAATTTCTACGAAGAGCCGGGCGCGCATCACGGCGTCAGCGCCAATGCCAGCGCGACCGAGCCGGCGAGCCTGCTGGCCGTGTTCGTGGTCGACACCGACGAGACGGTGCTGACCACCGACGACAAGTAGGGCAGGCGGCCACGTCCCGGGCCCGGATCGTGGTTCCGTTGATCGCTGCGGGGAATTGCATCACCATCGGCCGCGCGACCGCACCGGGCTCATCCGACGCATCGGTCGGACCGGATAAGGCAGGACCCAGCGCATGCAGTTGAAAAGCCAGGTCGAGTGGGCGCTGCACTGCTGCGCCATACTCTCAGGGCTCCCGGCCGGCCGGTACCTGGCGACCAAGGTCCTCGCGGAATTCCACGGCGTGCCGAAGGAATACCTGTCCAAGGCGCTGCAGGGCCTGTCTCAGGCCAAGATCGTCGAAAGCACCCTGGGTCCAGCCGGGGGCTACCGCCTGGCCAGGGGGCCGGACCGGATCAGCTTCCTCGACATCGTCGAGGCGGTGGAGGGCAAAAGCTCCACCTTCGTCTGCAGCGAGATCCGGAAGAACAACCCCTGCCGGCCCACGGGACATTGCGAGACCAAGGCCTGCTCCATCGCCCGGGTGATGTGGCAGGCGGACCAGGCCTGGCGGAATTCGCTGAAAGGCGTGCTGCTGTCCGATCTGGGCAAGATGCTCGAGACGGACATCCCGGCCGATCTCTACCGGAAAAGCTTCGAATGGGTGCTGGCGCGGGCCTGATGGCCGGCCAGGTGCTGCGGCGCAGGCTTACACCGGGGGTGCAAAGCCACCCCCTTCATTGTCATTGCCCGGCTTGACCGGGCAATCCAGGGGCCACGAAGAGCCGCTCTGGCCGCCCCTGGATGCCACGGTCAAGCCGTGGCATGACAAGCAAAGGCGGTATGCTCAGGCCCGGACCACCTTGCCCGGGTTCATGATCCCGGCCGGATCGATCGCCTGCTTGATCCGGCGCATCAGCTCGATCTCGATCGCCGGCTTGCGCTCCGCGACCTCGTCGCGCTTCAGCAGGCCGACGCCGTGCTCGGCGCTGATCGACCCACCCATCGCGGCGACGATGTCGTGCACCCGGTGGTTGATCTCCGCCCAGCGCCCCATGAAGGCGGCACGGTCGGCGCCCTCAGGCTGGTTCAGGTTGAAATGGATGTTGCCGTCGCCGAGATGGCCGAACGGCACCACCCGCGCACCGGGAATCGCGGCCTCGACCGCCGCCGTGGCCCGCTCCAGGAACGCCGGCACCCGCGCCACCGGCACCGCGATGTCGTGCTTGATCGACCCGCCCTCGTGGCGCTGGCCCTCGACGATYGCTTCGCGCAGGTGCCAGAAGGTGCGGCGCTGGGCCTCGCTGGCGGCGATGACGGCGTCGTCCACCAGACCGGCCTCCAGGGCGTGGGCCAGGATCGATTCCAGCTGCTGCGCCAGCGGCGCGTCGGCCGCGGTGGAGGACAGCTCCAGCAGCACGTACCAGGGGTGGGGTTCGGCCAGCGGGTCGATGACGCCGGGCACGTGGCGCAGGGCGAAGTCGATCGCCAGGCGCGGCATCAGCTCGACCCCGGTCACCGCGCCGCCGGCCTCGGCCCGGGCGCGGCCGAACAGGGCCACGGCCGCCGCCGGGTCGGGCACCGCCACCAGCGCCGCAGCCACGCTGCGCGGGCGCGGAAACAGCTTCAGCACCGCCGCGGTGATGACGCCCAGCGTGCCCTCGGCGCCGATGAAGATCTGCTTCAAATCATAGCCGGTGTTGTCCTTGCGCAGGGCCCGCAGCCCATCCCAGACCCGGCCGTCGGGCAGCACCACTTCCAGCCCCAGCACCAGGTTGCGCATGCTGCCGTAGCGCAGCACCGCGGTGCCGCCGGCGTTGGTCGACAGGTTGCCGCCGATGCGGCAGCTGCCCTCGGCGCCCAGGCTCAGCGGGAACAGCCGGTCGGCCGCCTCCGCCGCCGCCTGGACCTGGGCCAGGACCACCCCGGCCTCGACCGTGATGTGGTCGCCCTCGGCGTCCAGCTCGCGGATCGCGGTCAGCCGGTCGGTGGCCAGGATGATCTGGCCGGCCTCGGCCACGGCGCCGCCGACCATCCCGGTGTTGCCACCCTGCGGCACGATGCCGATGCCGCGGCCGGCGCACAGCTTGACCACCGCCGCGACCTCGGCGGTCGACCCCGGCCGCACCACGACCCCGGCAGTGCCGCGGTAGTTGCCGCGCCATTCCTGCAGATAGGGTTCCAGGTCAGCAGCATCGCGCAGCACGGCCTGGGGGCCGATGAGGGCGATCAGCTGGTCGATCAGCGCGGCATCGTTCATGGTCCGGTTCCCTACGGGCGGGGTGCCGCGGCGCGGCGCAGGCGGTCGTTGATCGCGGCGCCCAGGCCGGTCTCGGGGATCGGCACCACCGCGATGGTGCCGGCGCCGGTCTTGTCCAGTGCCCGCAGCATGGCGAACAGGTTTGCCGCCGCTTCGGCCAGGTTGCCCTTGTCGCTCAGGTTCATCACTTTCGGGCCGCTGCGCAGGTCGGGGCCGAAGGTCAGCAGCACTTCGCCCGGGCCGATTGCGCCGGCGTTCAGCCGCACCTGCGCCCGCGGGGCGTAGTGGCTGGCCAGCTGGCCGGGCGAGGCCGGGCGGTCCGGATCCTTCTCCGGCACCGCGATCGGGCCCAGCAGGGCGGTCAGCTCCTCCACCGTCACCCCGCCGGGGCGCAGCAGCACCGGCTGGTCGCCGGTCAGGTCCAGCACGGTCGATTCCAGCCCGACGGCGCAGCGGCCGCCGGCCACCACCATCGCCACCCGGCCGGACAGCCCGTCCAGGACATGCTGCGGCGTGGTCGGGCTGACCGCGCCCGAGACATTGGCGCTGGGCGCCGCCACCGGGCGGCCGACCGCGGCCAGCAGCTTGCGCGCCGCCGGATGCGCCGGCACCCGGATGGCCAGGCTGTCCAGCCCGGCCGAGGCCAGCAGCGACACGCGCGCGTCCGCGCGCCGCGGCAGCACCAGGGTCAGCGGCCCCGGCCACAGCGTCTCGGCCACGCGCCGGGCGCGGGCGTCGAACAGCACCAGGTCCTCGGCCTGCTCGGCCTCGGCCAGGTGGCTGATCAGCGGGTTGAAGCTGGGCCGCCGCTTGGCCTCGAAGATCGCGGCCACGGCGCGGTCGTCGGTGGCGTCGCCGCCCAGGCCGTAGACGGTTTCGGTCGGGAAGGCCACCAGCCGGCCCTCGCGCAGCAGCGCGGCGGCGCGCGCGATGCCGCTGGGGCCGTCATCGACGATCTCGGTCCGGATCGGGTCGGTCTCGGGGGTGCTCATGCGTCGTTCTATAGCCCGATCCGGCGCCGGGGTGCCATGCGCAGACAGTGAATCGGACATCCCCGACGCAGGGCCGAAGGCCTGCGGTGATATCATGTTGCACTGCAACAAAAGTCGCGCGACAGTGCTTCCACAGCAGGAGAACAAGAATGGCCGGTCGAACCATCACCGTGGCGCAGCAGAAGGGCGGGGCCGGCAAGACCACGCTGGTCGCCCATCTCGCCGTCGCCTTCGTCCGGTCCGGCCTCACGGTCGCGGTGATCGACATCGACCCGCAGGCCAGCCTCAGCCGCTGGGTCGAGGCGCGCGGCGCCAACCCCGGCTTCAGCCACCAGCACATCACCGGCTGGCGCGTGCCGGCCGAGGTCGACAAGGCCCGCGCCAGCCACGACGTGGTGCTGATCGACAGCCCGCCGCACGCCTCCTCCGACGCCCGCATCGCGGTGCGCGCGGCGCAGCTGCTGCTGGTGCCGGTCCAGCCCAGCCCGATGGATCTGTGGGCGACCCAGCCGACCCTGGCCCTGGCGGCGGCGGAGAAGGTGCCGGCCCTGATCGTGCTGAACCGGGTGCCGGCGCGGTCCAGCATGGCGGATGCGCTGGAGGTCGAGATCGCCAAGCTCGGGATTCCGGTGCTGGCCGAGCGCATCGGCAACCGCACCGGCTTCGCCGCGGCGATGCTGACCGGCCGCACTTTGGTCGAGACCGCGCCCAGCACCAAGGGGGCGGACGAGATCCTGGCCCTGGCGCACGCGCTCAGGGGCTGACGTCCGGTCAAGGCTTGCCCCATCCGTCGTTTCCAGCGAGGCTGCGGCCCTCCCGCCCGCCCGTCGCTGAACGAGTCCGTCCGATGACCGCCGATCCCTTCGTCGCCTTCGCCGAAAGCCTCGCCGACGCCGCGCGCCCGGTGGCGATGCGCTGGTTCCGCACCGGCATCGCGGTCGAGGACAAGGCCGACGCCTCGCCGGTGACCCTGGCCGACCGCGCGGTCGAGCGCCAGCTGCGCCAGATGATCGGCGAGCGCTATCCCGAGCACGGCATCCTGGGCGAGGAGCAGGGCGGCGAGGGCATCGACCGCGACCTGGTCTGGGTGCTGGACCCGATCGACGGCACCCGCGCCTTCATCGCCGGGGTGCCGATGTTCGGCAGCCTGATCGCCCTGGTCCGGAACGGAACCCCGGTGGTCGGGGTGATCGAGATGCCGGCGCTGGGCGAACGCTTTACCGGCCATGCCGGCCACCCGACCCTGGCCGACGGGAAGGTGTGCCACACCCGCGACTGCGGCGGGCTGGACCACGCCATCCTGTCCGCCACCTCGCCGGAGATGTTCTCGGGCGCCAGCGCCGAGGCCTTCGGCCGGCTGGCCAGGGCGGTGAAGCACCGCCGCTACGGCCTCGACTGCTACGCCTTCGCCCTGGTGGCGCTGGGCTGCATCGACCTGGTGATGGAGCGCGACCTGCAGCCCTATGACTACATGGCGCTGGTGCCGGTGATCGAGGGCGCCGGCGGGGTCATCACCGACTGGCAGGGCAAGCCGCTGGGGCTCAATTCGACCGGCGAGGTGCTGGCCGCCGCCACCCCGGCGCTGCACCGCGCCGCCCTTGCCGTGATCGGAGCCGCCTGATGCCGCGCCTGTATTTCGCCGCGCCGCTGTTCTCGGCGGCCGAGCTGGTGTTCAACGCCGTGCTGGTCGAGCGCATCGAGGCGCTGGGCTTCGACGTGTTCCTGCCGCAGCGCGATGGGGTCGAGAGCCGCCGCGAGCCCTGGGCCTCGATGACGCCGGAAGACCGCCGCCGCGTCCTGTTCGACACCGACCGCGACCAAGTCTTCGCCTGCGACGTGCTGCTGTATGTGCTCGACGGACGGGTGCCGGACGAGGGTGCCGCGATCGAGCTCGGCATGGCCTATGCCCATCGTCAGCTGACCAAGCCGGGGCGCCGCCTGGTCGGGCTGCACACCGATTCGCGGGCCGCCTTCCTCGGCGCCCGGCTGAACCCGATGCTGGCGGGCGCGCTCGACGTCGTGTTCGAGGATGCCGACGCGCTGTTGGGATATCTCGCCGGCATCCGCTGAAGGCTGGTCCCCGGCCGGGCCGCCGCTCTCCGCGCGGCGGCCCGGCCGCGCGGACGCTCAGCGATAGTAGCCATACGGGACAGGATGGGCATAGACCACGGCCGGCCGGGCGTAGTAGGCGGGCCGCACGGGATAGACGACACAGCCGGCCAGGGAAGCGGCCGCGGCCAGGGCGGCGGCGAGCTTGAGCAGACGTGCAGGCGTGGGCGACATCACGAGGGTTCTCCGGTTGCGGTCCACACCCGATCGGGGGTGCATGGACTTCACGCCGGATAACGTCGTGTCCGTCGAAAAGATCCATTCCTTACAAGGAGTTAATCGTCCTCCGGAACGGCGCCGACCGTCTTCGGCGTCTCGAAGGCCACCAGCCGGCCGCTGCCGCCGGCCTCGGCCCAGCGATCGATCGGCAGCTCGATCACCGCCAGCCCCGCGGTCGGCACCTTGCCCGCCAGCCGGGCCAGCGCCGCCGCTTCGCCCTTGGTCGTCAGCCGGCGCGCCAGCTGCTCGGTGTCGGGGTTGTGGCCGACCACCATCACCACCGCCGCGGCGTCCGGCGCCTGGCGCAGCCGGGCCAGCACCCCGGCGCCGCCGACCAGGTAGAGGCCGCGGTCGAACGCCGTCTCCGGCGCGATGCCCCAGGCCTCCAGCGCCAAAGTCAGGGTCTGCCGGGCGCGGGTGGCGGTCGAGCACAGCACGAGGTCGGGCACCGGGCCATGCGCCTTCAGCCATTCGCCCATCTTCGGCGCCGCCTCGCGGCCGCGCGCCGCCAGCGGCCGGTCGTGGTCGGCCAGCTCGGGGTCGTCCCAGTCGGATTTCGCATGCCGCAGCAGGATCAGGGTCTTCATTGTGCCTCCCAGCCGTCATACCCTGCGCGACGGGCGGACCATCGTCCAGACATGTCGGCCGCATGGCCGTGGGAGACAGGATGAGCGACCAGACCGGGCTGTATTTCGCCAAGGGCCAGCGCGAGCACCAGCTGCTGCTCGGCCTCGGCAACCGGCACGGGCTGATCGCCGGCGCCACCGGCACCGGCAAGACCGTGTCGCTCAAGGTGCTGGCCGAAGGCTTCAGCCGCGCCGGCGTGCCGGTCTTCGTCGCCGATGTGAAGGGCGACATCGCCGGCATCTGCCAGCCCGGCACGGCCAATCCGAAGCTGGCCGAACGGGCCGCGGCGCTCGGCCTCAGCGACCTCGCCTTCCAGGGCTTCCCGACCGTGTTCTGGGACCTCTACGGCAAGCAGGGCTACCCGATCCGCGCCACGGTGGCGGAGATGGGGCCGCTCTTGCTGTCGCGCCTGCTGCAGCTGAACGACACCCAGGAGGGTGTGCTCAACATCGCCTTCAAGGCGGCGGACGAGAACGGGCTGCTGCTGCTCGACCTCAAGGACCTGCAGGCGCTGCTGGCTTATGTCGCCGAGAACGCGTCGACCTTCACCGGCACCTACGGCAACGTCTCCAAGGCCTCGGTCGGCAGCATCCAGCGCCAGCTGCTGGTGCTGGAGCAGCAGGGGGCGGAGGCGTTCTTCGGCGAGCCCGCGCTCGACCTGATGGACCTGATCCGCACCGGGTCGGACGGGCGCGGCGTGGTCAACGTGCTGGCGGCCGAGACCCTGATCCAGGCGCCGCGGCTCTACGCCACCTTCCTGCTGTGGCTGCTGTCCGAGCTGTTCGAGCGCCTGCCCGAGGTCGGCGATCCCGACAAGCCGAAGCTGGTGTTCTTCTTCGACGAGGCGCACCTGCTGTTCGACGACGCGCCCAAGCCGCTGGTCGAGAAGGTCGAGCAGGTGGTGCGGCTGATCCGCTCCAAGGGCGTCGGCGTCTACTTCGTCACCCAGAACCCGATCGACGTGCCGGACAAGGTGCTGGCCCAGCTGGGCAACCGCGCCCAGCACGCGCTGCGCGCCTTCACCCCGCGCGACCAGAAGGCGCTGAAGGCCAGCGCCGACACCTTCCGCACCGAAGGCAAGCTCGACGTCGTCAAGGCGCTGCAGGAGCTGGCGGTGGGCGAGGCGCTGGTCTCGTTCCTCGACGGCAAGGGCATCCCCGAGGTGGTCGAGCGGGCGCTGGTCTGCCCGCCGGTGTCGCGCATCGGCCCGATCACCGATGCCGAGCGCCGCACGGCGATCGCGGCCGGCGGGTTGGACCTCAAATACGCCACCGCCATCGACCGCGAGTCGGCCTATGAGAAGCTGACGGCGCGGGCGGCCGAGACCCAGCAGCAGGCCACGACCGCCGCCGAGGCCAAGGCCCAGGCGAAGGCCGGGCCCAGCATGGTGGAATCGATCTTCAAGGACGTGGTGCGCAGCGCCGGCAGCTCGGTCGGCACCCAGCTCGGTCGCAGCCTGGGGCGCAGCGTCGGCGGCACCGCCGGCGGCACCTTCGGCAGCTCGATCGGCCGCGCTTTGGTGCGCGGCGTGCTCGGCTCGCTGTTCGGCGGACGGCGGTAGGGACCTTTCAGGACTCCTAAACATCGTCATTGCGAGCGCAGCGAAGCAATCCATGCCAGGCGGCACCATGGATTGCTTCGTCGGCTTCGCCTCCTCGCAATGACGATTGAGGAGAGGTATGCTCCGGCCATGCACGACAACGACGCCCTGTTCGACGCCCTGCGCCGCTCGGCCGACGCCGGCGTGGTCGACGCCATCGAGGACCTCGTCCGCAACGGCCGCGACGAGGAGCTCGCGCGCCTCAACGCCCTGGGCCTCGCCACTGCCTGCGGCCTGGATGAGGAGAAGGTGATCGCGGCCCTGCTGCACGCGTCGCGGCTGGGCCTGTTCGAGATGTCCTGGAACATCCTGTGCCCCAGCTGCGGCGGCGTGCTCGGCGCCAACGCCACGCTGAAGAGCGTGCGGCAGCAGGATTATCATTGCGCGTTCTGCGCGCTGGACAGCGAGCCGACGCTCGACGACACGGTCGAGGTCAGCTTCACCGTCAGCCCCCGCATCCGCAGCATCGGTGCCCACGACCCCGACAGCCTCGGCTTCTGGGACTACCACCGGCAGGTGTTCTACGGGTCCGGCCTGGCCTTCCCCGAGCCGGGCATGTTCGACGCGCTCAGCCGCAAGGCCCTGCTGGAGGCCGTCGAGCTGAAGGCCGGCGAACGCATGATCCTGGCCCTGCAGCTTCCGGCCGAGACCGTCATCATCTTCGACCCGGTGACCCACACGGCGCATCTGGTCGAGAGCGCGGGCGAGCCGACGGCGGACCGTCGCGAGATCACGATGATCTTCACCAGCGCCCGTGCCGAAGTCGGCCGCACCACCCTGGCCCCGGGGCCGCTCCGCCTCCTCTTGGACAACCGCACCGAGCGCCGGGCCCTGGTCGGCGTCTATGTCGCGGGCCCGGAGATGTGCAGCCTGATCGGCGGCCGCCGCCCGTTCCTGACCGCCAAGCGGCTGCTGACCAACCAGACCTTCCGCGACCTCTACCGCACCGAGACGCTCGACGTCGAACAGCGGCTCAAGATCATGAGCCTGACCTTCCTGTTCACCGATCTGAAGGGGTCGACCGACCTGTACGAGCGGGTCGGCGACCTCGTCGCCTACGACCTGGTGCGCTCCCACTTCCAGGTCCTGCACGAGATCGTGGCGTCCGAAGCCGGCGCCGTGGTCAAGACCATCGGCGATGCCGTGATGGCGACCTTCCCGGAGCCGCGCCGCGCCGTCTCGGCCGCGCTGCGCATGCGCGACTCGATGCGCCAGCTCAACGCGCGGCGGGGGGCGGAGGAGCTGATCCTGAAGATCGGCATCCATGAGGGGCCGTGCCTCGCGGTGAACCTCAACGATCGCCAGGACTATTTCGGCCAGACCGTCAACATCGCGTCGCGGGTGCAGGCGCTGGCCACCGAGGACAGCATCTTCGCCACCCAGGCGATCGTCCGGGACGCGGATTCGGCCCGGCTGCTGTCCGCGCGCGGGGTGGACGCCACGCTGCAGGCCCTGACCCTCCGCGGCGTCGGCGACCGCGTGCCGGTGTTCGCGATGACCTGACGGGGGCGGTTGCGTCCGGATGGCGTCGCCTTTCCGCCCCCTCATCGTCATTGCGAGCGCAGCGAAGCAATCCATGCCAGGCGGCGCCATGGATTGCTTCGTCGGCTTCGCCTCCTCGCAATGACGGAGGGGGAGGGGCGGCGCGCCCGTCGTCCCGTAAACACTTTGTTCATTGCGCAAGCGGTCCGTTTTGTTCATGATATGTTCCATGGACACCGCGCCGATCGACGCCGCCCCTGCCGAGACCCCGCCGGTCGACCCCGACCGGGCGTGGACGGTGTGGGCGCTGGGCACGCTGCGCGAGCTGGTCGACATCGACATGCGCACCGCCCGCCGGCTCGAGGGCCAGCACATCGTGGCCGGGAACCGGTCCGAGCCGCCGGTGATCGACTTCGCCTTGTCGCAGGCGCGGATCGCCCGTGCCGTCCGCCTGACCATCGCCATGACCGAGCGCATCCGCGAGGCCTACCGGACCCGCAAGGACGCGGCGGAGAAAGCCGCCGCCGAGATCCAGGAGCGCCGGCAGCGGCGGCGGGCGCAGGTCGCCCGCGCCGTGGCCGAGGCGCTGGGGCCCGAGCGGCCGGCTGACGGCACCAAGAGCCCGGCCGCCGCACCGCGGGAGAGCCTGACCGAGACCGAGCCGCTGGACGTCGAACTCGACACCCTGCCGATCGACGAGATCGTGCGGCGCATTTGCCGCCGCCTCGGCCGCGAGCCGGGCCGGTTGCCCCAGGGCTGGGACGAGGTCATCGCCGGGGACGAGGCCGCCGAGCCGCTGGACGAGGCGCTCACCGATCCGCCTCCCGAAGCGCCCGAGCCCGGCGAGCCCGCCCCGCCGGCCCGCAAGCCAGATAGCAGTTGAGGGGCGCTCCGTTCGCGTTGCCTCTCCCGCTTGCGGGAGAGGTCGGAGACGCGAAGCGGCTCCGGGTGAGGGCTCTTTGTCGAGGCCTGGGCCCGCCCTCACCCGGTCGTCCTGCGGACGCCCGGCCTCTCCCGTCAGGCGGGAGAGGCAACGCGAAGAGCTGTCTGAGTCGCCTCACCCGCCCCCCCAATCGTCATTGCGAGGAGGCGAAGCCGACGAAGCAATCCATGGCGCCGGTACGAGCGGCCCGATGGATTGCTTCGCTGCGCTCGCAATGACGAGGGAGGGGTGGCGGGAGAGGCGCCGCGCCTTTCCTCTCGGGTCGGAAAAGGACGTCGGCCCATCATTTCATCGGCCGGACCGGCCCGACCGGCGACGGCTGTCACCAAACTGCATAACCTTCCAGGTACATGGGGGTGAGCAGCAGGAGACAGGCACATGACCGAGCTGAAAGACACCGGGACCCGCAGCTGGCTCGAGATCGAGCTCGAGGACGACATGGACGAGGAGCTCGAGCAGGCGGTCGACGACGCCCGCATCGCGCCCGAGCTGCGCGCCCTGCTGGCGACGCGCAAGAAGCACAGCCTCGACCGCCACACCTATTTCAACGAGCTGCTGCGGCTTCAGAGCGAACTCGTGAAGCTGCAGGACTGGGTGCAATACAAGGGCCTCAAGATGGTGGTCCTGTTCGAGGGCCGCGACAGCGCCGGCAAGGGCGGCGCCATCAAGCGCATCACCCAGCGCGTCAATCCGCGCACCTGCCGGGTGGTGGCGCTGCCCGCCCCCTCCGACCGCGAGAAGACCCAGTGGTACTTCCAGCGCTATGTGCCGCACCTGCCGGCGGCCGGCGAGATCGTGCTGTTCGACCGCAGCTGGTACAACCGCGCCGGCGTCGAGCGCGTCATGGGTTTCGCCAGCGAAGGCCAGGTCGAGGACTTCTTCCGCGACGTGCCGGAGTTCGAGCGCATGCTGCTGCGCTCCGGCATCATCCTGGTGAAGTACTGGTTCTCCATCACCGACGAGGAGCAGCAGCTGCGCTTCCTGATGCGCATCCACGACCCGATCAAGCAGTGGAAGCTGTCGCCCATGGACCTGCAGTCCCGCGTGCGCTGGGAACAGTACACCAAGGCCAAGGAGGCCATGTTCGAGCGCACCAGCATTCCCGAGGCGCCCTGGCACATCGTCGAAGGCAACGACAAGAAGCGGGCGCGCCTGAACTGCATGTCGCACCTGCTGTCGGTGGTCCCCTATGAGGAGGTGCCGCATGAGGAGATCGCGCTGCCGGAGCGGGTGTTCGACCCGAACTACGAGCGCCGCACGCTGCCGGAGGAACTCTACGTGCCCCACCGCTACTGAGGCACAAGAGCCGGGCGCGGCGACACCGCGGACGTGGAAGCCTCAGGGAAGCATTCATCGATAAGGACGTTGCGCAAATGGATTTCGGTGTGCCGATCAATATTGGATTCGGCTTCGAATCTTGACGTAAAAGGGTAACAGTCTTTGTGTAACCGTGGCGCGCGCAACTATCAGCCCCCCATTCTCTCGCGCTGACATCTCCCCGAGGTCGCACCCCATGGTCACACAGAAACGCCGTGATTTCCTTCGCATGAGCGCCGCCTCGGTGGGCGTCGCCGCGGGCGGTTCCGCCTGGCTGGACCTCGTCCAGCGGGCACTGGCCACCGAACCTCATCGCGTCCACAACGACATCCGGGATGTCGAACACGTCGTCATCTTCATGCAGGAGAACCGGTCGTTCGACCATTACTTCGGCATGCTGCCGGGCGTGCGGGGATTCGGTGACCCGCGGCCGGTTCCGCTGCCGAGCGGCAAGCCGGTCTGGTACCAGCCCGAAGGCACCAATCCCACCGTCAAGATCAGCGACCACGTCTCGCATGACAAATGGACCGCGAAGGACACGTGGTATCAGCCGGATCGCAGCAAGCGGCAATCCCGCTACGTCCTGCCGTTCGCACTCAGCGGCACGGCCGGAACCGCCAACTTCCAATACGCCGGCGACCTGGACCACAGCTGGAAGGCATCCCAGGACATCTGGCAGGATTGGGACGTCTGGGTCCCGCTCAAGAGCAAGCAGACGATGGGGTATCTCACCCCGGAGGATCTGCCGTTCTACACTCTGCTGGCGAACAACTTCACGGTCTGCGACGCCTACCATTGCTCCGTCTTTGCTGCGACGGACCCCAATCGGCTCTATCTCTGGTCCGGCACCTGTCCTCCGCCGATGAATTTCCCGGACAACTACAGCCGGGACGACAAGGGCAATGAGGTCTACGTCGCCGATATCCGCAACGACAACAATTCCAAGATCACCCCTGCCATGTATGGCGATTCGCCGACCGCCAAGAAGACGGCAGTCGCCGCCGGCGTGGCGGATTGGCTGACTTATGCCGAGGTGCTGGAGAAGAACGACGTCAGCTGGAAGGTGTTCCAGGAATACGACAATTACGGCGACAACTATCTGCAGTACTTCAAGAATTTCCGCATCGACAGCACCGGAAAGCCGATCAGTCAATCGCGGGACGACAGATTCAAGGGCCTCTATGAGCACGGCCGGACCTTCGCCGCTTCGAGCACGGTGCTGGGAGAGAGTGTGATCGACCAATTCCAGAAGGCGATGGAATCGCCCGAGGGCCTGCCGCAGGTGTCCTGGATCGTGGCGCCCTACAAATATTGCGAGCATCCGTCGGCGGCTCCGGGGGATGGGGAGAACTTCACCGCGGCCATCCTGAACGCCCTCGTCCAGAACCCGAAGGTGTGGGCCAAGACCGTCTTCCTAATCATGTATGACGAGAACGACGGCTATTTCGACCACGTCCCGGCTCCCATCCCGCCGATCACCAACGCCTATGGCCAGACCACGCTGGCGCAATGCGGCGCGGATGAAATCATGACCGGGACGACCCCGGTCGGCCTGGGGCCGCGCGTGCCGATGCTGGTGATCTCGCCCTGGAGCGTGGGCGGGCGGGTGTGTTCCCAGCTGTTCGACCACACCTCGGTGCTGCGCTTCCTCGAGGAATGGCAGATCGCCAAGGGCGCCGATCCCCGCAAGATCCGGTGCCCGAACATCTCCCCGTGGCGCCGGACGGTGTGCGGCGACCTGACATCGGCCTTCGACTTCAGCGGCGGGAAGAATTGGCCGGCGGCGGTGAAGACCGTGCCGACCCCGCTGAAAAATGGCACTGGCCCCCTGGCGGTGCCGAACCCTCAGGCCCTCCCCAGCGTCACCTATCCGTTCAAGCGGGCGGCCTGCCCGCTGCCATATCGTTTCTTCGTCCACGAGAACGTCACGCGCGACGGCGAGTTCGGCATCGATTTCGACAATCTCGGAAAGGTCGGCGCCCACTTCATCGCCTACCGGAACCCGGGGCAGGATCGCCAGGCGGCCTACCACTACACGGTCGAAGGCGGGAGATCGCTCACCGCCACCCTGCAGCCCGACGACGTGGACGGCCAGTATCACTGGAGCGTCTTCGGCCCGGATGGCTATCTCGCGGAGTTCAAGGGCATCGCGGATCAGCCCAATCGGCGTCGCAAGCCCGAAGTCCGGCTCGACTACGACCGGGATGGCAGGGGGGTTCGGGTGACGTTGCGGAATTCCGACGACCGGCCGTGTGAATTCGAAGTGTCCGAGGCCTACAATTCCCTGACCAGAACGCAGTCCGTCAGGGCCCGGTCCACAGAGGAACTGCATTTTTCAGTGTCGAGGTCGTTGTCCTGGTTTGACGTGAGCGTCCGGCTGAAGTCGGAACCGGGCTTCCTGCGGCGCTTCAGCGGCCGTGTCCAGACCGCGGACGAAGCCTGGAGCGACCCGGCCATCGGGAAACCCCAGCCGGCCTAGCGGATTGCCGGCCCGGCCTCGCCGTCCTCCATCGCGGCGGCGAGGCCTGCCTCGAAAGCAGCCACGGCCGCGGCGCTACTGGTCGAAGCGCCGCGGGTCGACCTCGGCGAAGCTGCCGCCACGGGAGAAGTCGTCGAACCTCACCACCAGCGGGTTGGGCGACGGGTCGCGATAGGGCCCGAACTTGAAGTACTGGGCGCCGCCATCGCGGAAGCCGACCGGGCCGCGGATGGTGACGATCGGACGGCCGTCGGCCCAGATCTCGATGAGGTCGTCGGGCCCGGCGGCGACGCGCAGATGCACCACCATGTCGACCCAGGCGCCGAAGGGCGACGGCAGCGGCCCCTTGCGGTCGATGGTCAGCCCATGGCTGCAGTCGCCGCGGCGGTCGGTCGGCAGCCTGCCGCCGACGGTGTCCTCGCCGCCATGCAGGAAGCTGGGATAGCCCGGGAAGTCCGAGAAGTCGTAGCCGTCCTGCCAGGCCACCAGCACCCGGCATTGCTGTCCCGGCGTCGGGCCCTCCTGCTCGACCGTGATGTGGAAGGCGCCGTTCTTGAAGCGCTGCGCCAGGATCGGGCTGTGGCCGCCGCTCTGCTTCCACTGGCCGATGATCAGGCGGTTGCCGTCGGTCCGCACCGGCTCGTCGATGCGGAAGCTGAAGCCGAACCAGCGGTCGGCGCCGTTCGGCTCGGCCGGCTGCAGCCACAGCTCGGCGCGCTGGTCGCGCTCCGGCGCGAACACCGCGCCCGGCATGGTGTCCATGCAGCCGCTGCGCCGCCGCCTGGCCTCCATCGGCGGGATCGCGGCCGGCACCGCATCCCCCGGCAGCAAGGCCATGCCGGCGGCGTAGCGGCCGGACCGGACCACCGTGTCGTCGATGAAGAAGCGGTTCTCCTGGCGCGGGCAGGGGGCCCAGACCTTCGGGTCGATGCGCCCCGATTCGAAGCCGTCCGAGATCTCGGCCGCCATCGCCGGCGCGGCGGTCGGGAGCAGGCTGGCCAGGAGCAGGACGACCGGCAGCATCGGCTGCCGCAACAGGGCTGCGAGCATGATCATCGCGGTTGGTGTCGGGCCACGCACGATAGGGGCCCGCCCGGGTGCCGCCAAGCCGCGCCGGGCCTATTTGTCGAAACGCCGCGGATCGACCTCGTCGAAGCTGTGGCCCAGGCCGAAATTGTCGAGGCGGACGACGACCGGCGTGTCCGCCGGGTCGCGATATGGCCCGATCTTGAAGTACTGCTTGCCGCTGTTGCGGTAGCCCAGCGGGCCGCGGACGGTGACGATCGGCTGGCCGTTGGCCCACACCTCAACGATGTCGTCGGGCGTCGCGGAAATGCGCATGTGCACCACCATGTCGACCCAGGCGCCGAAGGCCTGCGGCAGCGGTGCCTTGCGGTCGATGGTCAGGCCACGGGTGCAGTCGGCGCTGTAGTCGGGCGGCAGCTTGTTGCCGTCGCCGTCGAAGCCGTCATGCAGGAAGGGGCGGCGGCCGGGGAATTCCGAGAAGTCGTAGCCGTCCTCCCAGGCGATCGGCACCCGGCACTGCTGGAACGGCGCCGGGCCGTCCTGCTCGACTGTCAGGTAGAATTTCCGGTTGCGGAAGCGCTGCCCCAGGATCGGGCTGTACGGGCCGCTCTGCTTCCATTGGCCGACCACCAGGCGCCTAGCATCGGCCTCGGGCGACGGCGGCGCGTCGACGCGGAAGCTGAAGCCGTACCACAGGTCGGTGCCCTTCGGCGCGGTCGGCTGCAGCCACAGCTCGGCCCGCTGGTCATGGCCGGGGTCGAACTCCACCATCGGCATCGGGTCCCGGCAGCCGCTGCGGCTGTGGTCGATGTCCAGCGGCTCGATCGCCGGCGGCAGGTCCGGCGTCGGCAGCAGGGCCATGCCGGCGGCATAGCTGCCGGAGCGGACCTGCGACTGCTCGATGAAGAAGTAGCCCTCGTCGCGCTGGCAGGGGGCCCAGACCTGCGACATGATCCGGCCGCCCTCGAAGCCGTCGCTGAAGCTGTTCTTGACGTCCATGGCGGCCGCCGGGGCGGCGGCGCCCAGCACAAGGGCGATCGGCAGCAGGAGGCGCTGCAGCAAGGCAAAAGGCATGGATCTGTCGCAACCGCCGAATCGGAAGGGAAACGGCAGGATAGTTCAGCGCGGTGGCCGGCTGGCGCCCAACAGCCGCGGCAGGTCGCCGCGCCACGCCACCAGCGAGAACACCAGCGCCGCCACCACCACGAACAGCGCCGTCACCGCTGCCATCACGGGGGTGTAGCCGTAGCGCAGGGCGTTGAAGATCTTGATCGGCAGCGTCTCCACGGTCGACCCCGCCACCATGTAGGCGATGATGTACTCGTTCAGGCTCAGCACGAAGGCGAAGGCGTAGCCGGAGATGATGTAAGGCCTGACCGAGGGCAGTACGATGGTGCGGAACACCGTGCGCTCGTCGGCGCCCAGCGTGCGCGCCGCCTCCACCGCCGCGCGGTCGATCGAGGCCAGGCCCAGGGCGATGTTCACCAGCGGCAGGGTGACGAAGAAGATGCCGTGCGAGACGATGGTGGCGGCGATGTGCCCGTACAGGCCGACGATCTGCCAGAAGATCAGGAAGCCCAGGGCCGAGACCACCGGCGGCAGGATGAAGGGGGCGATGCCGAGGGTGTAGAGGGCGCGGCCCCAGCGCGGGTTCCAGCGCCACAGATACCAGGCCATCGGCAGCGCGATCGACACCGACAGGGCGGCGGCCAGCACGGCGATGATCACGCTGTGGCCCAGCGCGCCGACCCATTCCGGGTCCCGCAGCATCTCGCCGTACCAGGCGACCGACAGGCCCTGCGGCGGAAACAGCAGGCGCTTCTTCTCGTTCAGCGACACGCCGATGATGACGATGATCGGCGCCAGCAGGATGGCCCCGATCAGGCCCATATAGAGGCGGGAGAGGACGCGGCCCATGGTCAGCGCCCCCCGGCCGGCTTGCGGCCCTGGCCCAGCAGCAGGGTCAGCCCGATCAGGGCCAGGCTGACCAGCACCAGGAACACCGCCAGCGCCGCGGCGAAGGGGATGTTCGACTGGTAGATCGCCTGGTCGGTGATCAGCACCGACAGGGTCCAGTGCTCCGGCTTGCCCAGCACCTGCGGCAGCACATAGCAGCCGAGGGTGAAGACGAACACCAGGATGGCGGTGGCCAGGATCGCCTGGCGCAGCGACGGGATCACCACGGTGAAGAAGCCGCGCAGCGGCGAGGCGCCCAGAGTGCGGGCGGCCTCGGTGATCTCGGGGTCGAGGCGGTTCACCGCCGGGTACAGCATCAGCACCGAATAGGGGAAGCCGATGAAGCACAGCCCCATCAGCAGGGCGCCGAAGCTGGGCGTCCAGGCCTCGGGTGTATCAAGGATGCCGAGCGTGACCAGCAGGTTGGACAGCCCGGCCGACCGCGACAGCAGGATCGACCAGGCGAAGCCCATGATGACCTCGGACAGCGACAGGATCGACAGGATGCAGACCAGCCAGGCCACCTGCGCCCGACGGGGCGTGCGGCTGAGGCACCAGGTGAAGGGTACCGCCGCGACGACGCAGACCACGGCGGCCAGACCGCAGATCATCAGCGAGAAGCCCAGCACCCGGGTGAACAGTGGCGTCCAGAACCGGGCATAGTTGTCGAGCTCGAAGGCCGGCTCGTACAGCCCGCCCTCGACCCGGTGGTAGAAGCTGAACGCCACCATGATCAGGAACGGGACCAGGAAGAACACGCACAGCATCGCCGCCGGCCACAACGCCGGCAACCGGGCGACCAGGCCATGAGGGGCGTTATGGGTTGTCGCCGGGGCGGCCGAGGCCGTGGTCATGGCCGGTGCGGTCATGCCGCCAGCACCACGCAGGATTCGGGCGGCAGCTCGACCGTGATGCTCTGGCCGGCCGCGATCGGCGGCAAGTCTTTGCGCGCGGCGGCGGCGACCAGCCGGGTGCCGGCGCAGTCGACATAGACCTCGACCGAATTGCCGACATCGCGCACGAAATCGACCGTGCCCGCGACCCGGTTCGGGCCCGCCTCGCCGGCCGGGCGCAGTTGCACCTCCTCCGGCCGCACCAGGAGGGTGGCGCCGGCGCCGGAAGCGAGACCGCCCAGCCCCTCGCTCGCGGTCAGCACGGTGTCGCCGAGGCGTAAGGTCCCGCCGTCGACCCGGACCGGCAGCAGGTTGCCGGTGCCGATGAAGTCGGCGACGAAGGCATTGGCCGGGCGGCGATAGATCTCCAGCGGCGCGCCGGATTGCTGGATCCGGCCCTTGCCCATGACGACGATGATGTCGGCCATGGTCATGGCCTCGCGCTGGTCGTGGGTGACCAGGATGGTGGTGACGCCCAGGCGCTGCTGCAGCTGCCGCAGCTCGATCTGCATCGCCTCGCGCAGCTTGGCGTCCAGCGCCGACAGCGGCTCGTCCAGCAGGAACAGGCGGGGGTCGATCGCCAGGGCGCGGGCGATGGCCACGCGCTGGCGCTGGCCGCCGGACAGCTGCGAGACATGACGGTCGGCCACGCCCGGCAGCTGCACCAGGGCCAGCAGCTCCTCCGCCCGCTTGCGCTGGGTAGCCTTGTCGGCGCCGCGGATGCGCAGGGCGTAGGCGATGTTCTCGCCAACCGTCAGGTGGTCGAACAGCGCCAGCGACTGGAACACCATGCCGAAGTTGCGCTGATGCGTCGGCACCGGAGTGACATCGCGCCCGTCCAGCAGCAGCTGGCCTTTGGTCGGCGATTCCAGGCCGGCGATGATGCGCAGCAGCGTGGTCTTGCCGCAGCCCGACGGGCCCAGGAAGCAGACCAGCTTACCGGCCGGGACGGCCAGGTCGACGTCGGTGACGGCGGTGACCCGGCCGTAATCCTTGGCGATGCCCTGGAGGCGGAGCTCGTGCATGCGGCGCGGGTCCTGTCTCGGAGGTAAAGGCCCCGGCCAGCGGTCCGGCCGGGGCGGGGCTCGATCAGCCGGTGATCATACCCGTCCACTTCTCCGCGACCCAGTCGCCGCGTTCGGTGTACAGCTTGTAGTCCGGGATGATCGGCTTGACGTCGCTGGAGACGGCGGCGAACTCCTCCGCCGACAGGCTCAAAATCTCGCGTGGCACGATCGGTGCGGTGCCGACCTTGCGCGACAGCGTTTCCTGCTGGGCTGGCTGGCACATGTAGTCGATGAAGACATGCGCCTCCTCCAGCTTCTTCGACGCCTTGGTGACGGCCCAGGAGCCGCGGTCGGACACGCCGCCTTCCTTCGGGAAAGTCGAGCGCACCGGGAAGCCGTCCTTGATCGCGAGGCCGGTGACGTCGTGATAGTACTCGCCCATCGGGATCTCGCCCGACTGCAGGGCGTTCTGGAACTGGCCCTCGTCGCGGTACCACAACGACACGTTCGGCTTCAGCTCCGCCAGCTTGGCCAGCACCTTCTCGACACCCTCATTGGTCGCCAGGATGTCGCTGTTGCCGCCGAAATGGGTGTGGGCGGCGATCTCCAGCAGGAACGAGTTGCTGGCCAGCGCCATCAGCCCCAGCTTGCCCTCATTCGCCTTGTCCCACAGGGCGGCCCAGCTGGTCGGCGCGTCCTTGTAGGTCTCGGTGTTGGTGACGAGGGTGATGAACCAAGCCACCGCTGCGACGCCGGCGATACGGCCATCGTCGTATTTGTTGAGGAACTCCGGGAACACCTTCGCGGCGCCCGGCATCTTCGCCGGGTCCAGCGCCTGCCACAGCCCGGACTTGATGCCGCGCAGCATCGCGACCTGGGCCATCATCGACACGTCGGCCGGGGCCTCGCCGGCATTGGCCGCGGTCTGCAGCTGCACCAGCCAGGCCTCGCCGGTCGGCTCGCCAACGCCCTCGACCTTGATGCCGGTCGCCTTGGTGAATTCCGGGAAGACGTGCTTGCCGAAGCTCTCTTCGAAATAGCCGCCATAGGTGCCGATCTTGATGCTGCGCTCCTGCGCATGCACGAAGGGCGCCCGGCCGGCGACGGCCAGGGCGGCGCCGGCGGCGGACAGCTTGAGCAGCGTCCGCCGACTCGGGGAGAAGCGATAGATCTCGCGGGTCATGAAGCCTCCTGATGTCTTCTTGTGCGGTGTTTTCTTACGCAGCGTCGCGGGACGACAGCGCATCCGTCAGCCGGGCCGCGACGACCGGCGCAACGTCGTCGCCGACATTGGCGAAGGCGGCGCGCAGGAACCGGTCCTGGCCCGGCCCGAACATGCTGCCCGGCAGGGTCAAGAGATTGTGCCGCAGCGCCAGGTCGCGGGCTACCTCGACCGCGCCGCGGCCGGGGAAGGGGTGCTCGAGATAGGCGAAGAAGGCGCCCAGGCTGACCAGCCGCCAGCCCTCCAGCCCCGACAGGGCGTCGCGGAACACGGTCGCGCGGCGGCGCATCGCCGCGGTGTTGGCCGCGACCCAGCCGCCCAGCTGCTCCAGCCCGAACAGCGCCGCCTCCTGCCCGATGCGTGGGGCGCAGATGGCGACGCAGTCCATCGCCTTCTCGACCTGGGCCATCAGCGCCGGGCCGGCGGTCAGGGCGCCGACGCGGTGGCCGGTGATCGCGAAGACCTTGGAGAAGCTGTAGAGGTGGATCAGGGTCGAGGCCCAGTCCGGGTCCTCGAACAGGTCGTGCGGCCGGGCGTCGGTCGGCAGGAAGTCGATATAGGTCTCGTCCAGCACCAGGGCGATGCCGCGGCGTTTCGCCAGGTCGTAGAAGGCGCGCAGCGTCGCCGCCGGGTAGATTGCGCCGGTCGGGTTGTTCGGCGTCACCAGCACGATGGCGCGGGTGCGGTCGGTGATCAGGGCCGCCGCCTCCTCGACATCCGGCACGCCGCCGGACTCGGGCCGGAAGGCCAGGGGCGCGGCCTCGATGCCCAGCGTGTCCAGCCACATCTTGTGGTTGAAGTAGTGCGGCAGCGGCAGGATCACCCGGTCGCCAGGCTGCGCCAGCGCCGTCATCGCCAGGCAGAAGGCCTGGTTGCAGCCGGCGGTGATCGCCACATGGGCGGCGTCGATGGTGCCGCCGTAGAACCGGGCGAAGCGCGCCGCCAGCGCCGCGCGCAGGGCGGGCACGCCCAGGATCTCGGTGTAGCGGTGCATCGCGGGGTCGCGCAATCGATCGGCGAGATGCGCGATCAGGCTATCCGGCGGGGCGTAGCCGGGGACGGCCTGGGCCAGGTCGACCAACGGCCGGTCGGCAGGGAAGCTGCGGCCCTGGATCCAGCGCTGGGCTTCGGCGATCGGGGGGGCCGCCACGGCGGCGAGGAGCGGGTTGAGCGTCGTCATGGTTTCTGCTTACACCGGATCGCGGCGCAGCGGCATGGTCATGCAATGGATGCTGCCGCCGCCGGCGGCCAGCAGGTCCAACTCGGGCTCCAGCACGGTGATGCCCTCGGCCCGCAGCAGGGCGTTCACCCGGCTGCTGTGCTTCGGCGACAGCACCCGGTCGTGGCCCAGCGCCAGCAGGTTGCAGCCCATCGCCATGACCTCCTTGTAGGTGACCGGGACCAGCTTGATGCGGTGTGCCTTCAGCCAGTCCAGCAGCCCGTCGTCCAGCACCTCGGTGCAGGCCACGGCCAGCCCGTCCGCGGCCATGCAGAAGATCACGTCGAGATGCAGGAAATGCTCGGGGAACGGCTCGACCCGGGTCTCCCAGCCCTCGGCCTCGAACCAGCGCGCGAACTGGCGGGCGCCGGCCTCGTTGGTGCGCTCGCCGGAGCTGCCGATCAGCACCAGCCCGGGGCGGATGATGTGGATGTCGCCGCCCTCCAGCGTGCCGTCGGTGGAATAGCGCCAGATGCCGCCATGCTGCTGGTAGAACTCGATCACCGCCGCGTATTCGCCGCGGCGCTGCGGCCGGAACAGCTGGGTGACCACCGGGCCCCAGGGCGTCACCTGGCTCGAATCCCGGGTGTAGACCTGGTAGGGCAGGTGCGGCTCGACCTTGAGGTAATGGCAGGCGACGCCGGCACCTTCGAGCGCGTCGACCATCTGGCGGTACTGGCCCTGGACGCGCTGGTGGTCATAGGCCGACCCGGCCTCCAGCGTGGCCCGGGCGATGCTGTTGGTCGGCTGCCACGAATAGTGGTCCGGGGTCGCCAGCAGCACGTCGCGCAGCACGCCGGTCTCGGAATCCAAGGTCCAGGGCACTCGAAGCCTCGCTGTTCGCACTGTTTCGTTGCCGGAAGGATGGCGCATGTTGCGCCGCCGAAAAATAGCGCTGACACGACGTTCACTTCGCAGATTCTCGATGTAATCTCGTCCGTATGAAGAACGTGACCCCATGAAGAACGTCACGGACGTCGAGCTGCGGCTCTTGCGGATCTTCGTGACCGTGGTCGATGCCGGTGGCTTCGCCGCGGCCCAGGCGGCGCTGAACCTCGGCGCCTCGACCGTCTCGACCCAGATGGCGCAGTTGGAGCGGCGGCTGGGCGCCCGGCTGTGCGAACGCGGCCGGGCCGGCTTTCGCCTGACCGAGAAGGGCCGGGCGGTCTACGAGGCTGCACGGCGGCTGCTCGACGCGGTCGAGGCGTTCCGCGGCGAGGCCTCTGCGCTGGACGCCCGGCTGGCCGGCGACCTCAGGGTCGGGCTGCTCGACGCCACCGCCGGCGATCCGGGGTCGCCGCTGATCCCGGCGCTGCGCCGCTTCGGCGGCCGCGACCACCGGTTGCATCTGCACCTGACCATCGACACCCCGCCCATGCTGGAGAAGCGGCTGCTCGACGGCCAGCTGGACCTCGCGGTCGGCAGCTTCCCGCGCCGTGTCGCCGGCCTGACCTACACGCCGCTGTACCAGGAGCGGCACCGCTTCTACTGCGGCGCCGGACACCGCCTGTTCGCGGTGCCCGACACGCCGGAGACGCTGCCCGAGATCCGGCGCGAGCGGCTGATCACCCGCGGCTACTGGAACCTCAGCGACCTGACCCGGCTCGGCCTGTCCGAGGCCTCGGCCGCGGCCACGGTCGACGCCATGGAGGCGCAGGCGGTGCTGATCCTGTCGGGCGGCTATCTCGGCTTCCTGCCGGTGCATTACGCCGCACCCTGGGTGGCCGCGGGGCGGCTGCGGCCGCTGCTGCCGGACATCCTGGACTATGATGCGCCGTTCGAGATCGTGGCCCGCAAGGGCGCCACCGGGTCGCGGGCGGCGCAACTCCTGGCCAAGGACCTGCTGGAGGCGCGGCGGCCCCCGTCAAGCCCGACCACGCGGGTTTAGGGCCGCAACCGTCAGGGCCAGAAAAGAGTCCTATGACTGCGCCAAACATGCACATTTGGTAATCATCTCAGGTCATTGTCAATTTGTCCGATAAATAGGATATTGCCGGCCCAGGCCGAAGCGCCGGGCAGAAGTTTCCAGGGAGGACCCCTCATATGCGTACCGCCACATCCCTCGCCCTCGCGGCGATCCTGAGCTGCGGCGTCGCCGCGGTCTCGGGCCTCGCCCAGGCGGCCGACGGCGCGGCCACCGGCGACACCTCGGGCAAGAAGATCGCGCTCAGCAACAACTACGCCGGCAACTCCTGGCGCCAGGCGATGCTGAAGAGCTGGGACGAGGTCGGCAAGGCCGCGGTCGAGAAGAAGCTGGTGGCCGAGGCGCCGGCCTTCACCACCGCCGACAACTCGCCGACCGACCAGGCGTCGCAGATCCAGAACATGATCCTGCAGGGCTATGACGCGATCGTGATCGACGCGGCGTCGCCGACCGCGGTCAACGGCGCGGTCAAGGAGGCCTGCGACGCCGGCATCGTGGTCGTCTCCTTCGACGGCATCGTCACCGAGCCCTGCGCCTGGCGCATCGCCATCGACTTCGCTGGCATGGGCAAGGCCCAGATGGACTACCTCTCCGGCCGGATGAAGGGCGGCAAGCTGCTGGAGGTCCGCGGCCTGGCCGGCGTCTTCGTCGACGACGAGATCCACAAGGGCATCGAGGACGGGGTGAAGGCCCATCCCGGCTTCTCCATCGTCGGTTCGGTGCATGGCGACTGGACCCAGACCGTGGCGCAGCGTGAGGTCGCCGGCATCCTGCCGACCCTGCCGCAGGTCGACGCGGTGGTGACCCAGGGCGGCGACGGCTACGGCGTGGCCCAGGCGTTCGCCGCGGCCGGGCGCAAGGAGCCGCTGATCATCATGGGCAACCGCTACGAGGAGCTGAAGTGGTGGAAGGAGCAGACCGCCAGCGGCTATGAGACGATGAGCCTGTCGATCGCTCCCGGCTCGGCCCAGGTCGCCTTCTGGGTGGCGCAGCAGATCCTGGCCGGCAAGGACGTGCCGAAGGACCTGCGCCTGCCGACCGTGGTGGTGGAGCAGGCCAAGCTCGACTACTGGCTGGCCCACACGCCCGAGGGCGGCGTCACCAACGCGACCTACCCGCAGGATTGGGTGGTCAAGCTGATCGACGCCATCGCCGCGGGGAAGGACCTGCCCGCGACCCCGACCGAGGGGTGAGGATAGGAGTGACTCCCTCCTGTCAGCCGTCATCCCCGCGAAAGCGGGGATCTCGGTGCGGCCTCAACGGTGAAGAGATTCCCGCTTTCGCGGGAATGACGTGGAAACTCGGAGATCCCGAAATCCGCAGGAACCCCGCATGACATCACCGATCGTCGACTTCATCGGCGTGGCCAAGAGCTTCGGCGCGGTGCGGGCGCTGGGCGGGGTCGACCTGTCCGTCGCACCCGGCGAATGCCTCGGCCTGGCCGGGCACAACGGCGCCGGCAAGTCGACCCTGATGAACGTCCTGGCCGGGACGCTGGCGCCCGACCAGGGCCGGCTGACCGTGCTGGGCGAGGACCGCACCGGCCGCTACGCCATCGGCCCGGCCCAGGCGCTCGGCATCCGCTGCGTGTTCCAGGAGCTGTCGCTCTGTCCCAACCTGACCGTCGCGGAGAATGCCCGGATCACCCATCCGGGCATCACCGGCCCGGGCTGGCGCCGCCGGGCGGGTGACCTGATCATCGGCATGCTCGACCGCATCTTCCCCGGTCACGGCATCGCGCCGGAGGCCGAGGTGGCGGACCTGTCGATCGGCCGACGCCAGATGGTCGAGATCGCGCGCGCCTTCAGCGTCAGCGACGCGCCGCTGCACCTGGTCATCCTGGACGAGCCGACCTCGTCGCTCGACGCCATCGCGGCCGGGCAGCTGCTCGACTTCGTGCGCCAGCGCGTCGCCGAGGGCCTGTCGGTCATCCTGATCACCCATATCCTGGGCGAGATCCTGTCCACCGCCGGCCGCATCGTGGTGATGCGCGACGGAAGGGTGGTCGGCGCCTGGGCGAAGGGCGCGATCGACAAGCCCGGCCTGGTGGCGGCGATGGGCCATGCCGCCGCCACGGCGACCGAGGCGGTGGCTGCCGCCGACCGGTCGGCGCCGGTCCGGGTCCGCGTGCCGGCCGCCGCCGGGCGCGGGCTGGAGCTGATGGCGCGCGAGGGCGAGATCATCGGCCTGGCCGGCCTCGCCGGCCATGGCCAGAGCCGGCTGCTGCACCGGGTCCACGACACCGCGGTGGGGTCCCGCTTCGGCTTCCGCCGCGGCGGCGCCGAGGTGCGGGGCCGCGTCGCCTTCGTCGCCGGCGACCGCCAGAGCGAGGGCGTGTTCCCGCTGTGGTCGATCGAACGCAACATCTCGGTCCGCTCGCTGCGGGCGCTGTGCCGGGGCGGGCTGATCGACCGGCCGGCCGAGGTCGCGCTTGGGCAGGAGTGGAAGGAGCGCATAGGCATCCGCGCCCCGGACCTCGGCAACGGGATTCTGACGCTGTCGGGTGGCAACCAGCAGAAGGCGCTGTTCGCCCGGGCCCTGGGCAGCGACGCCGAGATTGTGCTGATGGACGACCCGATGCGCGGCGTCGACGTCGGCACCAAGCACGAAGTCTACGGCCTGATCCGGGCCCAGGCGGCGCAGGGCCGCAGCTTCCTCTGGTACACCACCGAGATGGAGGAGCTGGAGCACTGCGACCATGTCTATGTCTTCCGCAACAACCGCATCGTCGCGGATCTCAGCCGGTCGGAGCTGACCGAGGCCGCGGTCCTCCAGGCTTCCTTCGAGGATGAAGAGCGCCGCGCGTCATGACCGAACTGTCCGTGCCCCGCCCGTCCCTGTCCCGCCCCAGGCCCAATTGGTGGGCGCCGTTCACCCGGGCCTCGACCTGGCGGGCGCTGCTGCCCTTCCTGTCGCTGGTCGCGATCCTGGTGCCGATCTTCCTGATCAACCCGCGGACCATGAGCTATCTCGGGCTGAACCTGATGCTCGGCCTGGCGATCCCGATCATGTTCGCGACCCTGGCGCAGATGTGCATGCTGACGGTCAACGACCTCGACCTCGGCATCGGCGCCTATGTCGGCTTCGTCACCTGCGTCGCTGCCACCTGGCTGGTCGACCAGCCCTGGCTGGGCATCGCCGTGCTGCTGGCCGCAATCCTGGCCTATGCCGCGGCCGGTGCCCTGATCCACCTGCGCAACGTGCCGTCGCTGGTGGTGACTTTGGGTATGAGCTTCGTCTGGCTCGGCCTCGCCATCCTGGTGCTGCCGTCGCCGGGCGGCAGCAGCCCGGCCTGGCTGCGCGCGGCGATGACCTGGAAGCCGCCCTTCGTGCCGCTGCCGATCCTGGTGGCCGTGGTCCTCGCCGTGGTCGTCCACCTGTTCCTGATGCGCTCCGCCCTCGGCGCGGTGCTGCGCGGCGCCGGCGGCAACCCCAAGGCGATCACCCGGGCCGGCTGGTCGCTGCTGCGCATCCGCATCGGCCTCTACGCCCTGGCCGGGGTGTTCGGCCTGCTGGCCGGGCTGTCGCTGCTGGGCCTGTCGACCTCGGGCGACAGCAACATCGCCCAGCGCTACACACTGCTGTCGATCGCCGGGGCCATCCTCGGCGGCTGCGACTTCGTCGGCGGCCGGGTGTCGCCGATCGGCGCGGTGACCGGCGCCCTGGTGCTGGCGCTCGCCGCCTCGCTCCTCACCTTTCTGAACATCTCGCCGGACTGGCAGATCGGCGCCCAGGGCGCGATCCTGATCATCGTCCTGGCGCTCAGGGCCCTGACCGGCCGGAGGCGGGCACGATGACCCGGATTTCAACTTGGACCGGCGACCGTCCCTGGCTGTGGTCCTGGGTCGGCGCCGTGCTGCTATGGCTGGCGATCGTCGCCATCGCCCAGGGCGAGGGGGCGGGGCAGGTGCTCAGCGCCGCGCTCAGCTTCGGCGTCTTCTTCGTCGTCGTCGCCATCGGCCAGATGTTCGTGATCGCGATGGGGCCGGGCAACATCGACCTGTCGATCCCGTCCAACATCGCCCTGTCCGGGTCGATCGCCATGATCGTCATGGCGGGCCAGGATTCGATGATCCTGCCCGGCTTGGCCGCGGCGCTGGTGGCCGGGCTGGTGGTCGGCATCGCCAACTGGGCGCTGATCCGCGGCTTCGCGATGCCGCCGATCATCGCCACCCTGTCTTCCAGCCTGGTGTTCCAGTCGGTCGCCATCGCCTATGGCCGCGGCCTGCGGGTGTCGCCGCCGGACGGCTTCGCCGGCTTCACCACCGACAAGATCCTGGGCGTGCCGCTGATGGCGATCGCCGGCTTCGTGCTGGCCGCGGTGATGGCGGTGGTGCTGCAGCGCACGGTCTATGGCCGGTCGGTGCTGGCGGTGGGGCAGAACCCGCGCGCCGCGCATCTCGCCGGGGTCAAGATCGAACGCACCCGGTTCCTGACCTATGCCGGCTCCGGCGCCTTCGCCGGCCTGGCCGGGGCGCTGATGGCGGGGTATTTCGGCGGCGCCTCGCTCGACATGGGCAAGGACTATCTGCTGAACTCGATCGCGGTGGTGGTGATCGGCGGCACCAGCGTCGCCGGCGGCCGGGCCAACCTGCCCGGGCTGTGGGGCGCGGCGCTGTTCCTGTTCCTGCTGGTGACGATGCTGAACACGCTCGGCGTCGGCACCGGCCTCAGGCTGGTGCTGACCGGGCTGATCATCATCGCCGTGATCGTCGCCGCCGGCGGCGAGAAGACGCGCTGAGGCGCGAGAGAGACGACGGAGAACGGACATGGCCAAGCACAGGATCGCCGTCATCGGCCTCGGCAAGATCTCACAGGACCAGCACCTGCCGGTGATCGACGCCAGCGGCGAATTCGAACTCGCGGCCGTGGTCAGCACGCGCGGCCTCAGCCAGGGTGGGGTGCCCAGCTACCGCACCCCGGCGGAGCTGTACCGGGCCATGCCGGAGATCGGCATCGTCGCGGTCAACACCCCGCCGGATGTCCGCCACGCCATCGCGCGCGAGGCGCTGGCGGCCGGCAAGGACGTGCTGCTGGAGAAGCCGCCGGCGGCGACGCTGACCGAACTCGCCGACCTCGAGGCGCTGGCCGAGGCGAAGAAGCGGGTGCTGTTCGCGACCTGGCATTCGCGCTTCAACCCGGCGGTCGAGGCGGCGCGGACGCTGCTGGCCGAGGCCGGCCTGCGCTCGCTGCGCATCGAATGGCGCGAGAACGTCAAGAAATGGCATCCGGGCCAGGACTGGGTGTGGGAGCCGGGCGGCTTCGGCGTGTTCGACCCCGGCATCAACGCCCTGTCGATCTTCACCTGGATCCTGCCGGCCATCCCCTTCGTCCGGAGCGCCGAGCTGACCTATCCGTCGAACCGGCAGACGCCGATCGCGGCCAGGCTGGTCTTCGCCAGCGCCGATCCGGCGGCGCCGGCGCTGACCGCCGATTTCGACTGGCGCGAGACCGGCGGCGAGACCTGGCACATGCTGATCGAGACGGCGGATGGCCGCCCGGCCCGGCTGTTCAGGGGCGGCGCGGCGCTGGAGGTCGACGGCCGCGTCACGGTCGAGGCGCCGAGCGAGGAGTACCAGCACATCTACCGCCACTTCGCCGGGCTGCTGGATGCGCGCCGCAGCGATGTCGACGGCGCGCCGCTGCGCCTGGTCGCCGACGCCATGCTGGT
Organism: Inquilinus sp. 2KB_23; assembly: GCF_052115705.1. Classification (NCBI taxonomy): domain Bacteria; kingdom Pseudomonadati; phylum Pseudomonadota; class Alphaproteobacteria; order Rhodospirillales; family Rhodospirillaceae; genus Inquilinus; species Inquilinus sp. 2KB_23. The sequence continues at coordinate 118,467 of NZ_JBFRHF010000005.1, forward strand.
CGGGCGCCGGCTGACGACGGACGCGTTCGACTGGTAAAAACCCCTCCCTGTCATGCCCGGACTTGATCCGGGCATCCAGAGACTGTCGACATTCTCTGGATTGCCGGGTCAAGCCCGGCAATGACAGGGAGGGTAAGCGCCTGATCAGACCGACTTCGTGTCGCCCATGGCGGGGTCGGACACGCTGGGGTTGCCGTCCTCCATGCGCCCGGCGAAGCGCCGGGTGAACAGGGCGTCGCCATCGACCCGGACGGTGAAGTCGTACCACCGGCCCTGCAGCAGCAGCGGCAGGTAGGCGGTCGCCTGGCCGTGCGGCAGCACGATCTGGCGCCAGGGGATGTTGATCAGCTGGTAGGCGTTGGCCTTGATGCTGAAGAAGCCGAGGCCGTCGCCGCTGTTGGTCAGGCGCACGATCAGGCCACTGGCCCGCTTGTCGTAGGACACCGCGATCTCCCCCACCGGCGAACGGCTGTGGCCGCCCGGGGTGACGGTGCCGGTGAAGTGCCGGTGGAAGCCGTTCGGCCCCAGCACCCACAGGTCGTACTTGCCGAAATCGGCGGCGGTGTTCCAGTCGCCGGTCAGCTGCTTGCCGGCCTCCACCGAATAGCGGCGGGGGATCCGGTCGAGATGCAGCCGGTCATAGACCTGGAACACGGCGCCGACGTCGCCGGTGTTGACGAAGTGCAGCTGCATCCGGTTGGCCGAGCCATGGGCCTCGCCGGTCACCGTCAGCTCGTAGGGCAGGGCGCGGGACGGCTTGATGCCGCGGGCCTGGACCGGCGCGCGCTGGGCGGTCGGGTCCGGCAGGGGCACCTGGGGCAGAGTTTCCTGCTGCGCCCGCAAGGCGTCGGCCGCGGTCTTGGTCGTGCTCGGCAGGCGCGGCAGCCGCTCGGTGTTGGGGTCGCGGAAGTTGAAGGCCGAGGTCAGGTCGCCGCAGATCGCCCGGCGATAGGGGCTGATGTTGGTCTCCTTCACCCCGAAGCGCTCTTCCATGAAGCGCAGCACCGAGGTGTGGTCGAACACCTGGGAATTGACCCAGCCGCCGCGGCTCCAGGGCGAGACCATATAGCAGGGCACGCGGGTGCCCGGGCCGATCACCTTGCCGTCCGGCGTCGGCTGGCCCCGGGTGCCGGGGGGAACCGGCCAGCCGTAGCGCTCGTAGGCCAGGTCCTTGTCCGACAGGGTGGAGGCGCCGGCCGGGGTGCCGTCGGGGTTGAAGGAATGCGGCGCCGGCGGCGGGGCATGGTCGAAGAAGCCGTCATTCTCGTCGAAATTGACGATCAGGACCGTCTTGCTCCATACCTCCGGGTTGGCGACCAGGGCTGCCAGCACCTCCTGGGTGTACCAGCCGCCCTGGACCGGGCTGGACGGGCCGGGATGCTCGGAATAGGTGTCCGGGGCGACCACCCAGGTGATCTGCGGCAGCTTGCCGGCCAGGATGTCGGCCTTGAACTCCTCCAGCAGACCGCTGGTCGGCATGGTGTTGCCGACGCCCTTGTACAGCGGCTGCTTCGCATCCTGGGACTGCTGCCAGGGGATGTAGGGCGCGCCGCTCGGGCCGTTGCCGATCGCCTCGCTGGCGCGGCGGTACGGCTTGAAGCCGACCAGGGAGTTGTCGGTGAAGTTGTTCGGCAGGTTCTGGTAGACCTTCCAGGAGATGCCGGCCTTCTGCAGCCGCTCCGGATAGGTCGTCCAGGTGTAGCCCTCGCTCGACGGGCCGAAATCATCCCACTCGTTGACCACCGACGCGACGCCGGCGCCGGTCGGGCCGTTGGTGCCGGTCCACAGGAACAGCCGGTTCGGGTTGGTGCTGCTCAGGATCGAGTTGTGATACTGGTCGCAGATGGTGAAGGCATTGGCGAGGGCGAACTGGAAGGGCAGTTCCTCTTCCGTGTAGTAGCCCATCGACTGGTTCTGCTTGAACTGCGGCCAGTGGCTCATCACGCCGTCGGCCCAGGCGTTGTGCGTGTCGCTCCAGCCGTGCGGCGTGCCGTTGACGCGCTGGGCGTTGCCCTTCTTCTCGTCCAGGTGATAGGGCATCACCACGCGGCTGCCGTTGGACTGCTGGAACACGCTGCCACCGCCGGCCTGCGGAATGGTGAAGCGGTCGCCATAGCCGCGGACACCGGCCATCGTGCCGAAATAGCTGTCGAAGGACCGGTTTTCCTGCATCAGCACCACGATGTGCTCGACATCCTTGATCGAGCGGGTGGCGTTGTGCGCCGGGATGGCCAACGCGTCGCGGATCACCGGCGGGAACATCGACAGCGCAGCGGCGCCGCCGGCCGCCGTCCCGGCCATCTTCAGGAAGTCGCGTCTGCTTTCGGAAGTCATGAGTCTTGTTCCCCCAGAGAGAAGCGATTGCTTCTGTGGCGTCTGGACCGTGATTGCGTAAAATTCGAGCTTTCTGACACCATTTTCCCCTCGTGGAATCGCATCGATTCCAGCATTCCGAGGCGGTGCGACCGGGAATGCCGGGACCCTAGACAAGATGTGTTTCAGAAAGATGTCGTTCGTAGCGGTTTCTTAACAATAAGGTCGGTGATTTCATTTGCCGACGGCAATCCGAAGTTATGCGGATGCTTTCAGGTCCGGAACGACAACTATAATGTTCTGATGTTGATAATAACTCGCAAGAACTTGCCGGTGCTCACCCGGTTCCGCCGATGACTCATGGCCGGATTGCACGGCGCCGAGGCCAGCCAGCCGCCTCGACGTTCGAGCCCGCCTCTATCAGGTCGCGCTGGCCTGGCCGAAGGCCGGGTCGGAGACGCTCGGGGTTCCGTCCTCCATGCGTCCGGCGAAGCGGCGGGAGAACAGGGCGTCGCCCTCCACCCGGACGGTGATGTCGTACCAGCGGCCCTGCGCCAGCAGCGGCAGGCGCAGCGTGGCCTGGCCGCCCGCCGCGATCGGATGGCGCGGCGATCCCCCGACCGCCTGATAGGCGTTGGCGGTGACGACGAAGGTGCAGGCCCGGCTGCCGCGATTGGACATCTGCAGCGCCAGCTTGCCGGCCGTCTTGTCGTAGGCGGCCGTGACCTCCGGCGCCGCCTTTCCCGCGCCCAGCGCGGCGACGCTGCCGGTGAAGTGGCGGTGGAAGCCGTTCGGCCCCAGCACCCACAGGTCGTACTGGCCGAAATCGGGGCCGGTCGCCCATTCGCCGGCCAGCTGCTTGCCGGTCTCGACCGTATAGCGACGCGGCACCCGGTCCAGGTGCAGCCGGTCATAGACGTGGAACACGGCGCCGGCGGCACCGGTGTTGATGAACTGCAGCTGGAACCGGTTCCCGGCGCCATCCGCCTGCCCGTCGGCGGTCAGCTCGTAGGGCAGGGCGCGGGACAGGCGCAGGCCGGGCGACTGCTGCGGCGGCTGCTGCGCCGACACGCCGGGCACCGCCACCTGCGGCAGCAGCCCCTGGGTCAGGCTGATCAGGTCGGCGGCGACCTTGCTTCGGTTCGGCAGCTCCGGCGGGCGGTCGAGGTTCGGGGTGACGAAGTCGAAGGCCGAGGTCAGGTCGCCGCAGACGGCGCGGCGATGGGCGCCGATGTTTGGCTCCTGCACGCCGAAGCGCCGCTCCAGGAAGCGCAGCACCGAGGTGTGGTCGAACACCTCGGAATTGACCCAGCCGCCGCGGCTCCAGGGCGAGACGGCGTAGCAGGGCACCCGCGGGCCGGGGCCGTAGACCCGGCCGTCCGGCTGCGGCTGCGCCGTGCTGCCGGGCGGCTTGGGGTGGGTGAAGTATTCCGGCGCCAGGGCCGCATCCGACAGGGTCGAGCCGCCGGCCACGGTGCCGTCGGGATTGCGCGAGGCGGCGGCCGGCGCCGGCATATGGTCGAAGAAGCCGTCATTCTCGTCGAAATTGACGATCAGGACCGTCTTGCTCCAGACCTCGGGGTTGGCGACCAGGGCGGCCAGGGCCTCCTGCACGTACCAGCCGCCCTGGACCGGGCTCGACGGGCTGGGATGCTCGGAATAGGCGGCCGGCGCCACCAGCCAGGACACCTGCGGCAGCTTGCCGGCCTGGATGTCGGCCCGGAACTCGTTCAGCCGGTTGCTCAGCAGCGAGAGTGCGCTGGTCGGCGCGGTGTTGGCGACGCCCTTGTACAGGGGCTGTGCCTGGTCCTGCGCCGGGCGCCAGGGCAGGAAGGGGAAGCCGTTGGGCAGGTTGCCGATCGCTTCGTTGGCCCGGCGGTACTGCTTGAACCCGGCCAGCGGGTCGTCGCCGAAATTGTCCGGCAGGTTCTGGTAGACCTTCCAGGTCACGCCGGCGGCCTGCAGCCGCTCGGGATAGGTGGTCCAGGTGTAGCCCTGGCTGGACGGGCCGAGATCGGTCCATTCGTTCAGCACCGCGGCGACGCCGGCGCCGGTCGGGCCGTTGGTGCCGGTCCAGTGGAACAGACGGTTCGGGTTGGTGCCGCCATGCAGCGAGCAGTGATAGGCGTCGCAGAGGGTGAAGGCGTTGGCGAGCGCGAACTGGAAGTCCAGCTCGGTCCCCGTGTAGTAGCCCATCGACTGGTTCTGCTTGTAGCGCGGCCATTCGAACAGCCGGCCGTCGGCCCAGGCCTGGTGCGCGTCGCTCCAGGTGTGCGGCGTGCCGGTCACCCGCTGGGCGTTGCCGCGGCGCTGGTCCAGGTGATAGGGCATCACCACCCGGGTGCCGTTGGACTGCTGGAACACCGAGCGGCCGCCGGGCAGGGGGATGGTGAAGCGGTCGCCGAAGCCGCGGACGCCGGGGAAGGTCCCGAAGTAATGGTCGAAGGACCGGTTCTCCTGCATCAGGATCACCACATGCTCGACATCCCTAATCGAGCGGGTGGCGTTGTTCGCCGGAATCGCCAGCGCCTCGCGGATCACCGGCGGGAACACCGACATCGCCGTGGTCGCACCGGCCAGCGCACCGGCCGCCTTCAGGAAGTCGCGCCTGCTTTCGGACGTCATCGCCAGGATGCCCCCAGGAGAGGCCGGCGCTGTTCCAGCACCGGGGCCGCTGTTTCCAGGAATTCGCAAAAGAAGGGCGCCGGCACCCGTCTCGAATCACTGGGATTCGAACCCCCGGGCCGACGCCGTTCAAACGACGCCGGGACCCTAGACAAGATGTGTTGCAGGCCGATGTCGGTCGTAGCGGCTTCCCAACAATGTTGTGGATGATTTCTCTTTCCGGACGCCATCGCAGGCGATGCAGATGCTTTCGTGTCCGGAACGGCAGCGATATTGCGATGATATTAAGAATGATTTGCAGAAGATTGTTGACGGCCGCCTGCCCTTGCCGGTAACTCACGGCCGGATCGCGCGGTGCCGGGGCCAGTCAACCGCCGCGCCGTCGCACACCCGGTTTCGCCAGGTCGGATCACACCCCAGCCGCCGGATTCGTTTTCGCGGGATGGGGGAATCACCATGGTCTGTTCGCATCGGGGCGCGTTGCGCCTGGGGGTGGCGCTTGGCGCCTTGACGTTGGGCTGCCCGGCCTTCGCCGGGGGCGCCCTGGGGCAGACGGCGTCGGCCGCGACGGAGCTGCAGCCCGTCCTGCAGCTGGCGCCGATCCCGGTCACCGGCGCCGCGGTGGAGGAGCAGCCGGCCTGGACCGACAGCACCGACCGGCAGGAGCTGGACCGGCGCTTCGTCCGCAGCTGGGAGGATCTCGGCCGCCGCGTCGACGCCGGGGTGAACTTCAACCGGCAGAACGACAGCATCAACATCCGCGGCCTCGACGGCGACCGGGTGCTGACCACGATCGACGGCATCCGGCTGCCCTATCTCGACGACGGCGCCCGCCAGGTGCGGGGCGGGCTGCGCAGCTTCGACTTCGACTCGCTGTCGCAGATCGACATCGTAAGGGGCGCCGATTCCAGCCGCTACGGCTCGGGCGCGCTCGGCGGCGTGCTGGCGCTGCGGACCTTCGACCCCGAGGATCTGCTGGCCGACGGCCGCGACTTCGGCGGCATCGGCAAGTTCGGCTATCAGGGCGACGACGACAGCGTCGGCGGCACCACCGCGGTCGCCGGCCGGGTCGGCGACACCTATCTGATGCTGCAGGCCGGGCTGCGCTACGGCCATGAGCTGGACAATCGCGGCAATGTCGGCGGCTATGGCGCCGACCGCACCAAGAACAACCCCGACGACTACGACCAGCAAAGCCTGCTGGTGAAGCTGGCGCATCATTTCGAGGGCGGCCACCGCCTCAGCTTCACCGGCGAGTATTTCCGCCGCCAGGACAATCTCGACATCAAGACCGACCAGGGGCCGGGCGAAAGCTACCTGATCGGCCATGACGACGGCATCGAGCGCAGCGAACGCAAGCGCGCCTCGCTCGGCTACGACTATGTCGCGCCGGAGCCGGGCGGGCTGCTCGACCGGGCGCATCTGACGCTGTACTGGCAGCAGTCGGAGCGGACCGACGAGAACAGCGGCCTGCGCAGCACCGACGCCCGCGCCTTCATCATTCCGGGGGACCCGTTCCAGTACGGCTATCCCAGCGGCCGCTACACCAGGAACAACCGCATCGAAGAGACCCTGTGGGGCCTCAACGGCGAGGCCGAGAAGACGGTCGAGCTGGCGACGCTGCCCAACCGCCTGACCGTCGGCGGCGAATACTACCATCTCGGGATCGAGCAGCATTCGGGCGGCGCCGACAACTGCCCGGCGACGCCGACCACCCGGCCGGCGATCTTCGGCCCGCGGCTGTGCAGCTTCCTGCACACCAACCAGGCCGACATGCCGGAGGTGAACGGCAACACCGTCGGGCTCTATGCCGAGGACGAGATCGCCCTGTTCGAGGACCGGGTGAAGGTGACCCCGGGACTGCGCTTCGACTGGTACGAGCTGACCCCGCAGGAGACCGCCGCCTATCGCGACAACCCGAATGCGGCCGGCGGGCTGCCGAACTCCTCCTCCGACAGCGCGCTGTCGCCGAAGGTGATGGTGTCCTGGCAGGCGGTGGAGGAGGTGACCTTCTATGCCCAATGGGCCAAGGGCTTCAAGGCGCCGACCGCCTATCAGCTGTACCTGAACTATGGCGGCCCGGGCACCTATCTCAGCCTCGGCAACCCCGACCTGAAGCCCGAGACCAGCAGCGGCTACGAGATCGGGGCGCGGCTCGGCGACGACGACCTCGGCGGGTCGCTGACCTTCTTCGACACCTGGTACAACAACTTCATCGACACCCTCAGCGTCGACCCGGCCAGCGTCGGGGTGCCGTCGGGCAGCTACCCGCTCGGCGTCACCTCCTACCAGAACCGCGCCCGGGTGCGGATCTACGGCGTCGAGGCCGCGGCCCATTGGCGCTTCGGCGACGGCTGGCGCAGCTGGGCGTCGCTGGCCTGGTCGGTCGGCCGCGACGAGGGGGCGGAGACCTATCTCAACTCGGTGCCGCCGCTGCGCGCCATCCTCGGCCTCGGCTACGACGCCGCCAGCTGGGGCGCCGACGCCTCGGTGACCATGGCGACGCGGCGCGACAAGGTCGAGGATCCCGACCTGCAGTTCAAGGCGCCGGGCTACGCCGTCTTCGACATGACCGGCTGGTGGGAGCCGGAAGGGGCGAACGGCCTGCGCGTCCAGGCCGGGCTGTTCAACCTGTTCGACACGAAATACTACGACGCCCTGAACGTGCCGGACGCCCCGACCCAGCCGCTGCGCTATTACACCGAGCCGGGCCGCAGCGTGCGGCTGAACCTGACCTACAAGTTCTGAGGGGCGGGCAGGTTCCGAGGGGCGGGGCGCCTGGCGCGCCCTAGCCCTTCAGCCGCTCCATCAGGATGACCGGGTGGTCCTTGTAGGTCATGCGGTTGACCTCCCGGTAGCCGCAGGCGCCGCCCAGGCGCAGCGACGGGGTGTTGTCCGGGTCGATGATGCAGACGCTGCGGGTCCAGCCTTGCGCATCGACCCAGCCCAGGGCGGCGCGCACGGCCTCGCCGGCCAGGCCGCGCCCATGGGACCAGGGCGCCAGGACCCAGCCGGCTTCTGGCACGCCGTCGAACCCCAGGCCTCGGTGGAAATCGGCGAAGCCGACATCGCCGACGAAGCGGCCGGTGGCGCGCTCGCGCACCGCCCAGTAGCCGAAGCCGAGCAGTCCCCACAGCCCGCCATAGCGCAGCAGCCGGGCCCAGCTCTCCTCAGCGGTCGAGGGGCGGCCGCCGATGAAGCGGGTCACCTCCGGCTCCGCCCACATCGCGGCGAGGTCGTCGAAATCCTCCGCCCGGTGGGGGCGGAGGATCAGGCGCTCGGTCTCGATGGTATTGTCGGGCATCACTGCTTGGTCACCAGCCGGTAGTAGATCTGGTCGGTGGTGGCGCCGTTGACGTAGCCATGGACGGTGCTGCGCATCGCCACCTGGGCGACCGCCTGGAACATGATCACGATCGGCGAGGACTCCTGCACCTTGCGCTGCAGGTCGATGTACAGGGCGTCGCGCTTGGCGGCGTCGCGCTCCTGCAGCGCCGCCTCGGTCTCGGCGCTCAGCTCCGGCACCAGCCAGGAATTGCGCCAGGTGGTGGTGCTTTGCGGCGACCCGTCGCTGTTGTCGATGTTGTAGGAGAAGGCGCCGGCGTTGGAATGCGGGTCCATGAAGTCGGGGCCCCAGTACAGCAGCACCGCCTCGTGGTTGCGGGCGCGGTACTTGGTGATGACCTGGCTGCCGGTGCCGGGCACCAGGTCCAGCGTGATGCCGGCCTGGGCGAAGGTCGACTGCAGCGACTGCGCGATCTCGGTGAAGGGCGGGCTGGAGATCACATCCATCTTGATGGTCAGCCCGTCCTTGATCCCGGCCTCGGCCAGCAGGGCCTTGGCCTTGGCGACGTCCAGCTTGAACGGCGTGTCGTTCAGCGCGCCGGGGAAGCCCTCCGGCCAGAACGCCTGGTGCACCTTCATCTGGCCGCGCAGGAAGCTCTTGGTCATGCCGTCATAGTCGACGAGGTAGCGCACCGCCTCCCAAACCTTGGGGTTCTGCAGCGCCGGCACCTTCTGGTTCAGGCTGAAGAAATGCACCGCGGCCTGCGGATAGGTGCCGACGGCGATGCCGTCCTTGCCCTCGATCGCCGCCACCTGGTCCGGCGTCAGGTCGCGCGCCAGGTCGGCGTCGCCGGCCTCCAGCAGCAGGCGCTGGGTCGCCGGCTCCGACACATGGCGGTAGATCACCGACTTCATCGCCGGCGCGCCGCGGAAATAGGCGGGGTTGGCGCGCAGCGCGATCGATTCGTTCGGCTTGTAGGCGCGCAGCGAGAACGGGCCGGTGCCGGCCGAGTTCTGGCCCAGCCAGGCATTGCCGAAATCACCGTCCTTGGCATGCGCCGCCACCGTCTTCTCGTCGACGATCGAGGCAGGGCGCGAGGCCAGGATGTTGAGGATGAAGCTGGGGGCGAAGCTGCCGGTGGTGGTGACCGTCACCTCGGCGTCGCCGGTCTTGCGCACCAGCTGCCCGACATTCTCCGGGGTCCAGCCCAGCTGGGTCAGGATGAAGGCCGGCGCCTTGTTCAGCTTGACCACGCGGGCCAGCGAGTACACCACATCCTCCGGCCGCAGGGGGGCGCCACCCTGGAAGGTCACGCCGGGGCGCAGCTTGAAGGCCAGGCTCTTGCCGTCGTCGGACACGGTCCAGCTTTCGGCCAGCCCGCCGACCAGCTTCTGCATGTCCTCGGCCTCGTACTGCACCAGCCGGTCATAGGTGTTGGTGACGATCTCGCCGGAGGTGAACTCGTAGGCCTGGGCGGGGTCGAGGCTGACAATGTCGTCGATGTTCTTGGCCACCACCAGCGCATCGGCCGGCGTCGCCGCGACGGCCGGGGCCAGCGGCGCCAGCAGCGCCGCGGCGAGGAGGAAGAAGGGCAGGCTTCGCATCGTTTTTTGTCTCCCTGTTTGGTGTTGGTGGTCCGGGTCAGTCGGTCAGCAGCGCCGGGGCCAGGAATGGCGCCAGCCAGCGGCCACGGTCGATCGCGGCCTCGTCGTAGTGGCCTTCGGCGTCGAGCACGTTGATGGTGCCGAGCACCCGGTCGTCATAGACGATCGGGAAGTTCAGCACCGCGCCGCAGCCGAGCGAGGCGATCAGTTCATAGTCCGGGAACACCTCGGCGATCTCGGCCAGGGTGCGGCCAAGGAAGACCTCGCGCCGGCCGATCACCTGGGCCGACCAGCGGTCCTGATGCATCGGCTTGCGGCCGGTGACGGGATAGGCCACGGGGTCGTTGGTGTAGATCCGCTCGGCCTCCGCCGTCTCCGCGCGCAGCGCCATGATGGTGAACAGCCGGTGCCCGACCACGGCGCGGTAGGCGTCGTCCGCGGTGCGGAACAGCGTGCCGGGCTGGCCGGGGGCGGCCTGGGCGGCGATCAGCGCCGCCACCGCGGCGGCCACGGCGGGGTCGCCCAGCCCGGCCGGTTTCGTCGGATCCGTCATCTGTCCTCTCGCATGCGATCGAAAATCGGGGCGGTCCCGGTCCACAGCACCCGGGTCCAGCCGTCCTGGGCGTTGGTCCAGCGATGGGCCTGGCCGGCGGCGTAGTGCAGGCTGTCGCCGGCGTCGAGGCGGATGGTCTCGCCGGCGATGCCGACGATCAGCGACCCCTCCAGCACATAGGCGATCTCCTCGCCCTCATGCCGCACCGCCTCGGATTCGTAGCCGGGCGGGACATGGACCAGCACCGCGTTCAGCGACTGGCCGGGGAAGGCGGTGCTCAGCCGCTCGTACCGGATCTGGTCGATTCCGGCGGCACCGGTCGAGAACAGCGGCCGCTCGCCCCGCCGGGTCAGGCCGCTGGCGGGCCGCGGCGCCGCCAGGAAGGAATCGAGCGCGACTCCGAGCGCCGCGGCGATGCCGGACAGGGCGCTGAGCGAAGGCGTGGCGAGGTCGCGTTCGAGCTGCGACAGGAAGCCGACCGACAGGCCGCTGCGTTCGCCGAGGTCCTTCAGGGTCAGGTCCAGGGCGCGGCGGCGGGCGCGGATCGCCCGGCCCAGATGCGGCGCCGCGGGCCGTGTGTCGGCTGCCTGTTCCGCCATGCTGTCCGTCGCGCCGCCCCCTTGCTGTGACCGGAAGCCTAGACGGAATTTTGCTGCCATCAAAATTTTTTTGATGGCAGGATGGTCCCACAGGGAACGTTACCCGGGGCGGCCGGGGGAGCGGCTTGACTCCGGTTCGATGCGGCCCGGAAGATGGTCCGACCTCGGGCGCCGCTGCCTCCTCCGCGACGGATGGTTTTCCGGCGGAAGTCCGCGCGGCACCCGGTCTTCGTTCCGTGGTCGTGGAAAAAACAACAGGGAGGGGGACAACGTGATCAAGCGTTTCACCCGCAATCTACTCGCAGCGACAATCCTGGCCTGCGCCAGCCTTCCGGCCATGGCCGAGACACCGAAGGACACGCTGGTCGAAGCGTGGCAGATCGACGACATCATCTCGCTCGACCCGGCCGAGATCTTCGAGTTCTCGGCGGCCGAATACCAGGCCCAGGTCTATGAGCGGCTGATCGGCTACGACGTCAAGGACGTCAGCAAGATCCTGCCCGGCGTGGCGGAAAGCTGGACCGTCTCCGATGACGGCCTGACCTACACCTTCAAGATCCGCGACGGGGTGAAGTTCCACTCCGGCAATCCGCTGACCGCGCAGGACGCGGCCTGGTCGCTGCAGCGCGCGGTGAAGCTGAACCTGTCGCCGGCCTTCATCCTCGGACAGTTCGGGCTGACCCCGGAGAATGTCGAGCAGACGGTGACGGCGCCGGATGCCCGCACCCTGGTGTTCAAGACCGACAAGGCCTACGCCCCGACCTTCGTGCTGAACTGCCTGACCTCCGGCGTCGCCTCGGTGATCGACAGCAAGCTGGCGATGGAGCATGCCGCGAACGGCGATTTCGGCCATGAGTGGCTGAAGACCCATTCCGCCGGCTCCGGCCCGTTCAAGCTGTCGGCCTGGAAGCCGAACGAATCCCTGGTGCTCGACCGCAACGACGACTACTGGCAGGGCAAGGCGGGCTTCCGCCGCGTCTTCATCCGCCATGTGGCCGAGGCCGCGACCCAGATGCTGCTGCTGCAGAAGGGCGATGTCGACGTCGCCCGCAACCTCAGCGCCGAGCAGCTGAAGTCACTCGACGGCAACCCCGACATCAAGCTCGAGGACTCGCCGAAGGGCTCGGTCTGGTACATCAGCTTCAACACACGGCACCCGCCCTTCGACAAGCCCGAGGTGCGGCAGGCCCTGAAGTACCTGATCGACTATGACGGCATGGCCAACAGCTTCATGCGCGGCATCGCCGTGAAGCATGAGAGCTTCATTCCCAAGGGCATGCTGGGCGAGATCGACGACGCGCCGTTCAAGCTCGACGTCGCCAAGGCCAAGGAGCTGCTGGCCAAGGCCGGGCTGCCGGACGGATTCAAGACCACCTTCGACGTCTGGAACGCCTCGCCGTCGACCGACATGGCGCAGTCGATCCAGTCGACCTTCGCCCAGGCCGGCGTTCAGGTCGAGCTGATCCCCGGCGACAACAAGCAGACCCTGACCAAGTACCGGGCCCGCAACCACGACATCTATATCGGCCGCTGGGGCACCGACTATCAGGATCCGAACTCGAACGCCGAGACCTTCGCCATCAATGTCGACAACAGCGACGGTGCCAAATCGAAGACGCTGGCCTGGCGCAACGGCTGGCAGGATGCGGCGATGACGGCCGAGGCCCAGGGTGCTGTCACCGAGCGCGACGGCGCCAAGCGGGCGCAGACCTATGCCGACCTGCAGCGCAAGCATATGGAGGTGTCGCCCTTCGCGGTGATGTTCCAGCAGACCGAGGTGCCGGCCAGCCGCAAGAACATCTCCGGCATCACCTGGGGCCCGGCCTTCGACAGCAACTTCTACTGGACCGGCAAGAAGTCCTGAGCCGCAGCGAGGATCCGGAACCGTGCTGAAGCTGTTCGCCTGCGGCATCCTCGCGGCGATGATCGCCTGCTCTGGCCTCACGGCCAGGGCAGGCACGCCGCCCGACACGCTGGTCGAAGCCTGGGTGATCGACGACCTCGTCTCGCTCGACCCGGCCGAGATCTTCGAGGCCTCCTCGACCGAATACCTGGCCCAGGTCTATGACCGGCTGATCGGGTACGACCACAAGGACGCCAGCAGGATCGTGCCGCTGCTGGCCGAAAGCTGGGCCGTCTCCGACGACGGCGTGACCTACACCTTCAAGATCCGCGATGGGGTGAAGTTCCACTCCGGCAATCCGCTGACCGCGCAGGACGCGGCCTGGTCGCTGCAGCGCGCGATCAAGCTGAACCTGCCGCCGGCCTATATCGTCAGCCAGTTCGGCCTGACCGCGGACAATGTCGACCGCATGGTCACGGCGCCGGACGACCGGACATTGGTGTTCAAGACCGACAAGGCCTATGCGCCGACCTTCGTGCTGAACTGCCTGACCTCCACCGTCACCGCCGTGGTCGACAGCAAGCTGGTCAAGGCGCATGAGGCGAATGGCGATTTCGGTCATGGCTGGCTGAAGACGGCGTCGGCCGGCTCCGGCCCGTTCAAGCTGGCGTCCTGGAAGCCCAGCGAGCTGCTGGCGCTCGACCGGAACGACGGCTATTGGCAGGGCCAGCCCGGTTTCCGCCGGGTCTTCATCCGCCATGTCCCGGATGCCTCGACCCGGCTGCTGCTGCTGCAGAAGGGCGATGTCGACGTCGCCCGCAACCTGACCCCGGACCAGCTGAAGTCGTTGCAGGGCAATGCCGACATCACGCTCGAGCCGGTGCAGAAGATGTCGATCTTCTATGTCAGCCTCAACGTCCTGCACCCGCCCTTCGACAAGCCGGAGGTGCGGCAGGCCCTGAAGTATCTGATCGACTATGACGGCATCGTCGGGACCATCATGCATGGCCTCGCCACCGTCCATCAGACCCTGGTGCCGGCGGGCATGCTGGGCGCGATCGACGACGCGCCCTTCACCCTCGACGTCGCCAAGGCCAAGGCGCTGCTGGCCCAGGCCGGCCTGCCGGACGGCTTCAAGACCACGATGGATGTGATCAACCAGTCGCCCTACATCGACATCGCCCAGGCGGTCCAGGCCAGCTTCGCCCGGGCCGGCGTGACGCTGGAGCTGATCCCGGGCGACGCCAGGCAGGTCCTGACCAAGCAGCGCGCCCGCAACCACGACGTCTATATCGGCCGCTGGGGGCCCGATTATGAGGATCCGGATTCCAATGCCGGGACCTTTGCCATCAACACCGACAATGGCGACAACCCGGCGTCGAAGACCACGGCCTGGGCCAATGGCTGGCAGGATGCGGCGCTGACCGCCGAGGCCCAGCAGGCCGTGCTCGAGCGCGACAGCGCCAAGCGGGCGCAGATCTATGCCGATCTGCAGCGCCGCCACCAGCAGGCATCGCCCTTCGCCTTCATGTTCCAGCTCTCCGAGGTGATCGCCAGCCGCAAGACGGTCGAGGGCCTCACCTGGTCGGCGACCTATGACAGGAATCAGTATTGGACCGGCAGGAAGCCCTGATCCCGTGACAGCCACCAACCTCCAGCCGGTCCCGACCCGGCCCGGCGGCATGCGCCGCCGGTTCCGCCGCAGCCTCGCCATGCGGGTCGCCGGCGTCGTCACCTCGGTGGTGACGACGTTCTTCGGCCTGCTCCTCGTCACCTTCTTCATCGGCCGGGTGGTGCCGATCGACCCGGTGCTCGCCGTGGTCGGCGACCGGGCGCCGCGCGACGTCTACGAGAAGGCGCGGCTCGAACTCGGCCTCGACCAGCCGCTGTGGACCCAGTTCGGCCGCTATGTCGGCGACGTGCTGTCGGGCGATCTCGGCACCTCGGTGCTGACCTCGCGGCCGGTGCTCGAGGACATCGAGCGGGTGTTCCCGGCGACGCTGGAACTGGCGACGCTGGGCGTGCTGATCGGCATCCTGGCGGGGGTGCCGGCCGGGGTGATGGCGGCGGTCCATCGCGACCGATGGCCGGACCACCTGGTCAGGGTGGTCGGGCTGATCGGCTATTCCGTGCCGATCTTCTGGCTCGGCCTGGTCGGGCTGCTGCTGTTCTACGCCAAGCTCAGCTGGGTGGCCGGGCCGGGGCGGCTTGACGTGTTCTATGACGGGCTGGTCGACCCGGTGACCGGGGTGATCACAGTCGACGCCATCCTGGCCGGCGAATGGGACGTGTTCTGGAACGCGCTGGACCATCTGATCCTGCCGGCGGCGCTTCTCGGCTACTACAGCCTGGCCTATATCAGCCGGATGACGCGGTCCTTCATGCTCGACCAGCTGCGCCAGGAATACGTCGTCACCGCGCGGGTCAAGGGCGTGTCGGAACGGGCGGTGATCTGGCGCCACGCCTTCCGCAACATCCAGGTGCCGCTGCTGACCGTCATCGCCCTGTCCTATGCCGGGCTGCTGGAAGGCGCGGTGCTGACCGAGACGGTGTTCGCCTGGCCGGGCCTCGGCCAGTACATCACCAATTCGCTGCTGAACGCCGACATGAACGCGGTGCTCGGCGGCACCATCGTCGTCGGTGTCGTCTATATCGGGCTGAACATGCTGTCCGACCTGATGTACCGCATGCTGGACCCGAGGGCGCGATGACCGATCTGGCTTCCCCCCGGCCCGACACCTGGCGCGGCTGGCTGCTCAGCGACACCCCGCGGTCGCGCGGCCAGGCCCGGCTCGGCCGGCTGTACCTGCTGTGGCTCGGCCTGGCCCGCAACAAGCTGGCGATGGTCGGCCTGGTCATCGTCCTGCTGCTGCTGGTCGCGGCCGCCGCGGCACCGCTGCTGGCCCACCAGTCGCCGATCGAACAGGACTTGGCCAACCGGCTGCAATCCTTCAGCGCCGCCCATTGGCTGGGCACCGACGAGCTCGGCCGGGACATCTGGTCGCGCATCATCTACGGCGCGCGGCTGACCCTGCTGATCGTGGTCCTGGTCGCCATCACCGCGGCGCCGGTCGGCCTGCTGATCGGCACGGTCTCCGGCTATCTCGGCGGCTGGGTCGATGCGGTGCTGATGCGCATCACCGACATCTTCCTGGCCTTCCCCAAGCTGATCCTGGCGCTGGCCTTCGTCGCCGCCCTCGGGCCCGGCATCGAGAACGCGATCATCGCCATCGCCATCACCTCCTGGCCCCCCTATGCCCGCATCGCCCGGGCCGAGACGCTGACCATCCGCAACGCCGACTTCATCAGCGCGGTGCGGCTGCAGGGCGCCTCCAGCGCCCGCATCGTCGCCCGGCATGTGGTGCCGCTGTGCCTGTCCTCGGTGATCGTCCGGGTCACGCTCGACATGGCCGGCATCATCCTGACCGCGGCCGGCCTCGGCTTCCTCGGCCTCGGCGCCCAGCCGCCGCTGCCGGAATGGGGGGCGATGATCTCCAAGGGCCGCAGCTTCATCCTCGACCAATGGTGGGTCGCCACCATGCCCGGCATCGCCATCTTCGTGGTCAGCCTGGGCTTCAACCTGCTGGGCGACGGGCTGCGCGACATCCTCGACCCGAAGCAGGGGGGCCAGTCTTGAGCGCCCCGCTGCTGGAGGTCGAGAACCTCTCGGTCACCTTCGACACGCCGAAGGGCGAGGTGCGGGCGGTGCGCAAACTCAGCTTCGCCCTGGGGCGCGAGAAGCTGGGCATCGTCGGCGAGAGCGGGTCGGGCAAGTCGATGACCGGCCGCTCGATCCTGCGGCTGGTAACGCCGCCCGGCCGGGTCGAGGCCGACCGGCTGGTGTTCGATGGCATCGACCTGCAGCGCCAGAGCGAGCGGCGGATGCGCGACATCCGCGGCCGCCGCATTTCGATGGTGATGCAAGACCCGAAATTCTCGCTCAACCCTGTCGTGACGGTGGGCGAGCAGGTGGCCGAGGCCTACCGCATCCACAAGCGCGCCTCGCGCCGCGAGGCCAAGCGGCGGGTGCTGGAGATGTTCGAGGCGGTGCGCATCCGCGACCCGGAGCGGGTGTGGGGCCTGTACCCGCACGAGGTCTCGGGCGGCATGGGCCAGCGCATCATGATCGCGATGATGCTGATCCCCGACCCCGACCTGCTGATCGCGGACGAGCCGACCTCGGCGCTGGACGTCACGGTGCAGATGCAGGTGCTGGCGATCATCGACGACCTCGTCACCCAGCGCGGCATGGGGCTGATCTTCATCAGCCACGACCTCAATCTGGTGGCCAGCTTCTGCGACCGCATCCTGATCATGTATGCCGGCCGGGTGGTCGAAAGCTGCCGGGCGGCGGAGCTGCACCAAGCCAAGCACCCCTACACCCGCGGGCTGCTCGATTCGCTGCCGCAGATCGGCGACGCTCGCGAATTCCTGCCGGTGCTGCGGCGCGACCCGGCCTGGCTGGAGGCGTGAGCATGGAAGCGATGATTGCGATCACCGGGCTCGACGTCATGTTCGGCGACACCCATGCGGTGCGCGATGCCTCGCTGACCGTGGCGCCGGGCGAAAGCTTCGGCCTGGTCGGCGAAAGCGGGTCGGGCAAATCCACCATCCTGCGGGCGCTGTGCGGGCTGAACCCGGACTGGACTGGCCGCATCGTGGTCGACGGCCAGGCCCAGGGCCGGCGGCGTCAGAAGGGCTTCTTCAAGCAGTGCCAGATGGTGTTCCAGGACCCCTATGGCTCGCTGCATCCGCGCCAGACGGTGGATTCGACGCTGATGGAGCCGCTGGCGATCCATGGCTTCGACGACCGCGACAGCCGGGTCGAGCGGGTGCTGGCGGAGGTCGGGCTGGGACCCAGCTTCCGCTTCCGCTATCCGCACCAGCTGTCGGGCGGGCAGCGCCAGCGCGTCGCCATCGCCCGCGCCCTGGTGCTGGAGCCGCGGCTGCTGCTGCTGGACGAGCCGACCTCGGCGCTCGACGTCTCGGTGCAGGCCGAGATCCTGAACCTGCTCAAGCGCCTCAGGGCCGAACGCGGGCTGACCTATCTGATGGTCAGCCACAACCTCGCCGTGGTGTCGGTGATGTGCGACCGGCTGGCGGTGATGAATCGCGGCCGCATCGTCGAGACCCTGACCGTGGCCCAGCTGCGCGACGGCACGGTGACCCAGCCCTACACCGCGCAGCTGCTGCAGGCCAGCCAGGGCTACGACCGTGCCGCCGCCGACCGGATCGAGGATTTCGCCGCTTGAGGAACCGGGGGTCTTGCCCGATGGTTGGTGGCCCGGTCCAATCGGTGAGGTCCCCGATCATGCGCGTCCGACACTGGTTGATCCTCGCTTTGGCCCCGCTGGTCATGGCGGCCGCGCCCCAGCCGGTCACCGCCCCGGTCTCGCTGGGTTTCTCGGTCCGCGAGGGCGCGACGCCAGCCCACCCCGCCCTGGAGAAGGTCGAGGACGGGCCATGCGGCGCCATCGCCCGGTTGCGGGTCGACCACATCCCCGACTTCAAGCCGTCGGGCGTGTTCGCCACCGTCCCGGTGGTCGAGCTGAACGGCAAGGGCGAGGTCGTCCGCAGCTGGCGCCTGCCCTGGGACTACACCGTCAGCGGGCTGGACGGCGACTGGCTGCTGGCCGCCTATGCCGGCAAGTCCGATCCGCTGTGGATCGACCCGGCCGGCAGGCTGGGCGTCGCCAGCGCAGCCGATGCCAGGATTGCCCTGGCCGATGACAGCGCCAGGATGGTGGCATGCCCCGCCGGGGCGAAGATCCCCGATGGCGCGCAGTGCCTGTCGGTCGGCGACCCGTCGCAACGCGCCCGGCGCATCGTTGCCGCCCCTGGGGTATGCAGCTAGACGGGATGCTCAGCCTCGGGGCGCGCCCCAAAGCAGAGGGCTCGGAATCGTGACTCTTCGTTCAATCGCGATGGTGATGGCTGCGCTGGTGACGGTCCCCGACCTAGTTTGGGCCGATGCGGATCCATGCGGTCCTGTGCTGAATGTGATCACTAGAATGAATGCCGCGCCGCGTCTTCAGCAGCACGGAACCGTGACCCATGATGGCAAGTCCTATTCGTCGGATCTGCAGGCGTTTGGCGACAAAGAGTATGCCCGTAAGGGGGCCGGCTCCTGGCGGTCCGGACCGCGCCAGCTGGTGCCGCTCGTCGTCGACGGCAAGGCCGCCGTCTTCGACTGCCGGCGTGTCGGCTCCGAAGACTGGGGCGGGATCGCGACGACGGTGTACACATACAAGCGTCGGATGCCGCTTCGGCATATCGTGAGAGACGTCCGCCTCTGGGTTGCCGATGGCACGGGATTGGCCGTTCACTCGCGGATCGCGATCCACGAGGGCGGGACGATCGGCGGAGCGGAGTTCACGCAGAGTTACGATCCCGATGCGACTCCTCCGGAGGGGGCCCCAACACCGTGATCGCCTACGACCTGCTGCAGCGCCCGGACTTCGTCGCCGAATACGAGCCAGCGAAGGCCGAGTTGCGGCACGCACTCGGCTACAGCGGTTCCTGATCGGATGGTCCGGAGGCGCGGCGGACCGCGCCTCCGGCGCCGCTTACTTCCCGAGCTTGGCCACCTGCTCGTCGGACAGCTGCATCATCTTGCCGTCCTTCCAGGCGTAGAGGACGTAGTTGCTGCCGGCCGGGTCGCCCTTGGCGTCGAAGCTCAGCTTGCCGATCACGGTGTCGTAGGCCGACCCGTCATGCAGCGCCGCGGCGACCTTGGTGCCGTCGACCGAACCGGCCTTCTTCGCCGCCTCGGCCCAGGCCTCGACCGCGGCGTAGGCATACAGGGTGTAGCCTTCCGGCTCGTAGCCGTCGGCGCGGAACTTGGCGACCGCGTCCTTGGCCTGCGGCACGTCCCGCGGCTCCGGCCCGAAGGTGACCAGCGAGCCCTCGCCGGCCGGGCCGGTGATGCCCCAGAACTCCTGCGACACGGTGCCGTCGTCGGACAGGAACTGCGCCTTCAGTCCTTGGTCGCGCATCTGGCGCAGGATCAGCCCGGCCTCGTTGTGCAGCCCGCCGAAGAACACGGCGTCGACATTCGCCGCCTTCATCTTCGACACCACCGCCGAAAAGTCGCGCTCGCCGACGGTGATGCCCTCATACAGCACCTCGGTCAGGCCCAGGGCGTTCATCCGCGCCCTGGTCGCGTCCGCCAGGCCTTTGCCGTAGGTGGTCTGGTCCTGCAGGATCGCGACCTTGCCGCCCTTGTAGGCGGTGGCCAGGAACCTGCCGGCGACGTCGCCCTGCTGGTCGTCGCGGCCGCAGGTGCGGAACACCGTCTTGATGCCCTGCTCGGTCAGCTGCGGGTTGGTCGAACCCGGGGTGATCTGCAGCACGCCTTCCTCGGCATAGATGGTCGAGGCCGGGATCGAGACCGAGGAGTTGTAGTGGCCGATCACGGCCACGACCTTCTGGTCGACCAGCTCATTCGCCGCCGCCACGCCCTGGCGCGGGTCCGAGGCGTCGTCGCCATAGACGATGGTGACCTGCTCGCCATTGACGCCGCCGGCGGCGTTCAGGACCCTGACCGCGGCCTCGGCGCCGCGGCGGAACTGCTCGCCCACCGAGGCGTTCGGGCCGGTCAGCGGCCCGGCGACGCCGAGCTTCACATCGGCCATCGCCGGGGCGTGGGCGGCCAGCGTGCCCAGGGCAGCCGCGGCCAGCAGAATTCTCGCAAAACGTGATCTCAAAGTGACCCTCCTCGGTCTGGATCGGCGGCGCCTACCGCCGGGTGTCGCGTTGGTCCGGGCCATGGCCGCAGCCGCTGAAACCCGCTTCCCCCAACAGCGATGGCGTGTCCGTCCCGAGCCTTCTCTGTCGGCACCGACAGACGCTCAAGGACGGCAATTGCGATCTCCGGCATCTCAGGGATGGCAGAGTTCATTTTTGCGATTACCAAGCCATGTCAAATCCATCCTCGATGGCTACAAACGAAACTGTCGGCGGATTGAAGACAGGTGCAGGTCTGGTGCGGTGGCTACAGGTAGAAGTCGCCGGCGGTGAAGTGGATCTCGCCGCTGCAGCGGATCTCGAGGTCCGCGTTGCCATCGGAAATCAGAGCAGGAAGTCGCCCGTGACCAGGGTGATCGCGCCGGTCAGGGTGACGCTGAAATCCGCCGTGCCGTCGCCGTTGACGTCGCCGCTGACCGTGGTCACGCCGCCGGCCACGTTCTCGCGCAGCTCGCCGGCATGGTGGGTGAAGGCGGCGCTGCCGATGAAGTGGAAGGCCTGGTCGCCGGCGGCCGTGGTGTCGGCGTCGATGCCGTGCAGGTCGATGCGGTCGCCCTGGGCATGGCTGAAATCGGTGATCCGGTCGGCATTGACACCGACCGGGCTGTCCGACAGGGCGGCGTAGTAGAAGCGGTCGGCCCCGGCGCCCCCGGCCAGGGTGTCCTTGCCGCCCATGCCCGCCAGCACATCGTTGCCGGCGTTCCCGACCAGGCCGTTGGCGCCGGCATTGCCGATCAGCGCGTCGTTGTGGCTGCTGCCATAGACGTTTTCGATCGCCACCAGCACGTCGCCCTGGGCGTTGCCGCCGCTGCCGGCGCCGCTGGTCAGGTTGATCGTCACCGCGGCCGCGCTTTCGGAGTACATCACCGAGTCGGTGCCGGTCCCGCCGTCGAGCCGATCGGCCCCGGCGGCTCCGCGGAGCACGTCGTTGCCGTTCCAGCCGAAGAGGGTGTTGGCGCCATCATTGCCGTTGATGACGTCGTTGCCCGGGCCGCCAGTGACATTCTCGATGCCGGTGAAGGTGTCGCCTTCGGCATCGCCGTTATGGCCGACGCCCGTGGCCAGGTCGATCGTCAGCCCCGCCGTGCTGCCGGTGTTCCAGTACACGACGGTGTCGTTGCCGGCCCCGCCGTCGAGATGGTCAGCCCCGGCGGCGCCTGCGAGGCTGTCGTCGCCGGCGGCTCCGGACAGGGCATTGGCGCCGGCGTCGCCCACCAGGATGTCGTTCCATTGGCTGCCGTCGACATTCTCGATCGAGAACAGGCGGTCGCCCTCGGCATCGCCGCCATGGCAGCTGCTGTAGCCGTCGCCGGCGTCGAGCATGATCGACACCGCGGCGCTGCTGCCGGCATAGCTCGCGGTGTCGGTGCCCGTCCCGGCATCGAACGAGTCGGCGCCGGCGCCGCCATTCAGCACATCGTCGCCATCGCCGCCGCCGAGATAGTCGTCGCCGGTGCCGCCATCGAGATGGTCGTTGCCGCTGCCGCCATACAGCCAGTCGCCGCCGTCGCCGCCGGCGAGGCTGTCGTTGCCGTCATTGCCGCCGAGGACGTTGCCCACCGAGGACCCGGCCAGGATGTCGTCGAAACCGGTGCCCTCGATGTTCTCGACATAGGCGATCAGGTCGCCCGTTGCCTCGCCGGTATAGCCGTACCCGGTGCCGAGATCGACATGGACCCCACCCTGTTCGCCGGTGTAGCCGATGGTGTCGATGCCGTCGCCGCCGTTGAGCTGGTCCGCACCGGTGCCGCCTTCGAGATAGTCGTCGCCGCCATTGCCGGCAAGGAAGTCATTGCCGCCATAGCCGTGGATCGAGTCGTTGTCGCCGGTGCCGGAGAGGAAATTGTCGCCGTCATCGCCGGTGATGGTCGCCATGGATGTCTCCTGTGATCAGGGAAAAGGGGGCGGCGCGGATTGGCCGGCGCCGCGGCTCTCAGCTGGGGCGGCCGGGCCGGATGTCAGGCGGGCTCCGGCGTCGGGCAGGCCTCGGCCGGCCCGAATCTCACATCCTCGAACCAAGGGATCGCATCCGCCGGGTCGCCGGTGTCGGACCAGATGTCCGGCAACAGGTCCAGACGCAGTCGAAGCGCGTCGTCGCCGTCGATCCACCCGGTGTCGCTGGCCCCGCCGGGGCCGACGTGAACAGGCATTGAGTTCTCCTGACCGGCGGCCAAGCAGACCGCCCCGCCGGCCGCCGCATGCGGTCCGCGCGATATTCAATGGCAGGTCCCTGTTCTGCCTCGCCTCCCTGGATCGAGAGCCCGCTTGGCCGCGGGGTATCCGGTCACGGGACGATCCTGCTGGTCGTCGTCCGGCCGGTGCGAAGCTTGTGGATGGTATTGTCCAGGGATGGGAAGGTGGTCTCAATCCCCCAGGAATCGGGGATTGCCGAGGCCGGGTTCAGGCGTCGAGCAGGCCGAGCGTGAGCGCCATGGCAACGGCCTCGGTCCGGTTGGTCGCCTGCAGCTTGCGCATCGCCGAGGCGACATAGTCGTTGACGGTGTGGACCGACAGCGCGAGCCGCTGGGCTGCCTGCTTGCTGGAAGCGCCGCGGGCGACGCAGGCCAGGCAGTCGCGCTCACGCGGGGCCAGCAACGGGGCCGGGGCGTCGGGGCCGTGCGCAGCGATCACCATGAGGCGGCGCTGGATCTTCAGCGCCCGGCCGATATGCGAGCCGAGATGCCGCAGCAGCCGGACCTGCTCGTCGTCCCAGTCGGGCTTGCGCCGCGACCGCCACAGCGAGAGATGGGCGCTGAGGCCGTGCTGGTCGAAGTCGACCCAGTAGAGGCCGCTGTGCCCGCCCTGCGGCTTCACATAGTCGTTGTAGAACTCGGTCCTCAGGAAGGCCGGTTCCGGCACCAGCATGCGGTCGATGAAGACGGACCCGGCCTGCAGCCGCGGCAGCATCGGGATGATCGGCCAGGTCTGGTGGTAATGGGCGTTGTAGACCGGGATATAGCTGGGGTCGCAGCCGACCCGGAGCGCCACGTCGGTCGGCTTCGGCGAGCCGGTCGGATGCAGGGCCGCGGCCTCGCCGCCAAGCAGCGTCGACACCCGGCCGAGCACGACCGTCCAATCCTCGTCGCCGAGCGCGGCGTCGTAGGTTTGGCCAACCAGACTGGCGATTGTGCGATCATCCGACATGACAAGGGAAAGCATGCACTGAACCTGCAGCGACGGAAAGATCGGCCGACACCATTGAGGACTATGTCGGGATTTGGGATCTTTGGCGGCCAGGCCCCGCCAGGGTGCCCCGACTTGCCTTGTCCTAGGGTAGGAAGTCCGTCGCCTGCAAGGCGATAGCGCCGGTCAGGGCGATGCTGAAATCGGCGGTGCCGTCGCCGTTGACGTCGCCGCTGACGGTGGTGACGCCGCCCGACTGAGCGAAGCGCGACGGCCGGGCCGCGCGGGCTTGCCCAGCCGGCGCGCAGGCGGATCGTGATCACGTGGGGAGGGTCTGCGGTGGTCGCGGGACGTCCGTCGCCGCTTGGCGCTTCGCGACCGTCAGGCCAGACGCTTCCAGCTTTCGAACACCTGCTCGCGAGCGATCTTGCCGTCGCGCATGTGAAACACATGCAGCAGCCGGAGTTCGATCCTCTCGCCGACCGAGTAGGAGGCATCGGCGAAGCCATCCGCGGTCAGCCGGCAGCGGACGATGCAGTCATCCACCACCCGGTCTGCGGTGGCGAATCGGTCCAGCGGCTCGATCTCGACATCGGCGATGGAGGAGAAGATCCTGACGTAGTTCGCCTGGATCGCGGCCTTGTCGGTCAGGACGAGGCCGCTGGCCGGCGCCTCCAGCACGATGTCGTCGGTGTAGAGCCCCATGACGGAGGCCGGATCCTGCGCCTCGCCGCGGATATGGGCGTCGACGACGGCGAGATTGGCCGCGATCGCTTCAATGGACATTCTGCTTCCTTGAGAGCTGCGAGGTCCGTGGGACCTGAGATGTCAGAAAGCCGCCCTGTTTCCTGCGCCTTGATCGGCTCTTGGCGTGGGCGCTGCTTCCGGCCTGCCGGGCAGCGCTCCGATGCCGGGAAATATCGTGGAGTGGACGAAAGGCCTCAATCCCCGAGGATTAGGGGATATGTGCCTATGGCCTGTCGCTGTGCCGGACTGCGCTCCCAGGCGACGGCCTGACGCGGCGTCCGTTCACCAGTGCAGGGTGAGGAGGAGGGCCGTCGCCGACAGCGCCGTCCCGCCCGCCACGGCGGCGAAGGCCGGCCCGGCGCGCCACAGCAGCACCGCGAACAGCCCGACACTCGCCATCAGAACCGCATGCATCGCTCGTCCTCCCAGACCCTGCTTCCCCGCGCCACGCCCGCCGGCACCGGGATCGCAAGTCGACCTCGCCTTGCGACAACAACGGCATTTGCGTCGAATTGGTTCGTTCGAAACGCAAAAATCGACAGGTGACATCCTGTCCGGGCGCGATTCACGGAACCTCCGTGACGCCATCAGTGTCCCGGATCGGGACGAGGCCCTCAATCCCCCAAGATTAGGGGACGGCTGGGGTCGATCGCGGCGAGGATCAGTCGTCGAGCAGGCCCAGCACCCGCGCCGTGGCGACCGCCTCGGTGCGGCTGGTCGCCTCCAGCTTGCGCATCGCCGATGCCACATGGTCGTTGACGGCGTGGGTCGGCAGTTCGAGCTGGCGGGCGATGTCGGCGCTGGAGGCGCCCTGGGCGATCCGGGCCAGGCAGTCCCGCTCGCGCCAGGTCAGGTCGGCCCCGCTCTGGAGCAGGCCGACGGCCGCCCGGCGGACCGCTGCGTCGACGAGGCGCCGCTCGATCTCCAGCGCCTGGCCGAGATGGGGGCCGATCTGGCGCAGGAGGCGAAGCTGCTCAGGCTCCCATTCCGGCGCTCGCCGCGGCCGCCACAGCGAGATCGTGGTGGGAAGGACGCCTTCCTCCTCCCGGCCGCTGTCGATCCAGGACAGGCTGGCGTGCTGGTCCTGCGGCATCAGGAAGTCGTTGTAGAATTCGGTCCTGACATAGTCCCGGTCGGACAGCAGCATGCGGTCGAGGAAGACCGACCCCGCCGGCAGGCGCGGCAGCCAGGATCGGATCGGCAGGATCTCATGGTAATAGGCGCCGTAGAGCTCGACATAGGCGGGGTCGATCCCAGCGACCAGGGTCTGCACCGCCTGCCCTGGGGCGCTGCGCCGCTGCAGCACCGCGGCCCGGCCGCCGAGTATCCCCGACAGGGTGTCCAGCGCCACGGCCCAATCCGTGTCGCCGACCGCGGCGTCGTAGAGCTGTCCGATCAGATTCAGGAACGCGCGTTCATCCGGCATGAAGAATCACGATGGTGGCGGACCGGCCCCTGACCGGGCGGCCGATCCCGGCAACGGAGTGATATAGCACGCCGCAACCGTCGTCATCGGCGGTCCGGCGCCCCCCGCTACTCCGCCGGGGCCGACGCGATTTCGGAATCGAGCCGGGCCTTGCCGAAGGCGACGCCGCGCCGCTCGGGACCGAAGGCGATCAGCACGGCGATGACCACGGCGACGATCCCGGTCACCAGCGCCATCGCCATCCCGTAATCGTTGCCGTTGCCGACGGCGATGTGGGTCTGCAGCGTCAGGTTGATCGCCGCCAGCAGGTTGCCGGTCTGGTAGACGAAGCCGGGGAAGGTGCCGCGCGCCTCCTCGGGCGACAGCTCGTTCAGATGCGCCGGGATCACGCCCCAGGCGCCCTGCACCGCGACCTGCATCAGGAAGGCGCCGGCGGCCAGCGTCACGGCGCCGGAGGAGAAGGCCCACAGCGGCAGGGCCGGCAGCGCCAGCAGGGCGGCGATGACGATGACCCGGCGCCGGCCGAAGCGTTCCGACAGGATGCCGCAGGCCAGGCCGCCGATGATGGCGCCGATGTTGTAGACGATGGCGATCAGGCTGACCTCGTGCGGGGTCATGCCGTGCTGGACCTTCAGGAAGGTCGGGTAGATGTCCTGGGTGCCGTGGCTGAAGAAGTTGAACGCGGTCATCAGCAGGATGGCGTAGATCCCCAGCCGCCAGTGCCGCCGGATGGTGTCCAGCAGCGAGATCGGGGCGGCGGCGGTGCGGGTCTCGGTCCAGGACGGGGATTCCGGCACGCTGCGGCGGATGTACAGCACCAGCAGGGCGGGCAGCACGCCGATCATGAACATGCCGCGCCAGCCGATCGATTCGTAGAACAGGCCGTAGACCACCGAGGCCAGCAGGTAGCCGGTGGGATAGCCCGCCTGCAGCAGGCCGGAGACGAAGCCGCGCGACCTGACTGGGACCGTCTCCATGGTCAGCGAGGCGCCGACGCCCCATTCGCCGCCCATGGCGATGCCGTACAGCATGCGCAGGATCAGCAGCACGGTGAAGGTCGGGGAGAAGCCCGAGGCGAATTCGAGCAGCGAGTACAGCAGCACGTCGACCATCAGCGTCGGCCGGCGGCCGAAGCGGTCGGCGGCGCGGCCGAACAGGAAGGCGCCCAGCGGCCGCATCACCAGGGTCAGCGTCACCAGCCACGACGTGGCCTCGGCCCCGGTACCGAATTCCTGGGCGATGTCGGTCAGGATGAAGATTCGGTCAGGATGAAGATGAGGAGGAAGAAGTCGAAGGCGTCGAGGGTCCAGCCGAGAAAGCTGGCGACGACGACGCTGCGCTGCTGGGCGGTCCATCCCTGCATGTCGGAGCCTCTTGAGCCGTTGAGTGCGCAGGGCGGCGCCCCCTCCGTCGCCGCCCGCCGCCTCAACCCAGTTCATCCCTCGATGCCGCGCCCGTCTTGCGCGCATCGGGCATGGCTCATGTGCCGGAACCGAAGCTCCGGGGCTCAGTCGGTCGGCATCTGGTCGATGCCGCCATGCGCGGCCGACCAGGACACCGGGTCGTGCAGGAATGTCTCGACCTCGCCCAGGGTCTTGGTGTCGAAGTGGTTGCCGGCCTTGCACACCTCCAGCACGTCCCACCAGGTGGCCAAAGCGTGCAGCTCGACCCCGATCGAGTGGAAGAACTTCGGCGTGTCCTTGAAGATGCCGTAGTTGAAGATGACGAAGACGTGCTCCACCACCGCGCCGGCGTCGCGCAGTGCCTGGCAGAACTTGGCCTTGCTGCGGCCGTCGGTGCTCAGATCCTCGACCAGCAGCACGCGCTGGCCCTCGGTCAGCACGCCCTCGATCTGGGCGTTGCGGCCGAAGCCCTTCGGCTTCTTGCGGACATACTGCATCGGCAGCGCCAGCCGGTCGGCGATCCAGGCGGCGTAGGAGATGCCGGCGGTCTCGCCGCCCGCCACCGCGTCGATCTTCTCGAAGCCGATCTCGCTCAGGATGATCGAGGTGGCGAAGTCCATCAGCACGCCGCGGATGCGGGGGAAGGAGATCAGCCGCCGCGTGTCGGTGTAGACCGGGCTGGCCCAGCCCGAGGTGAATTTGTAGGGCGTCTCGACGTTGAAGCTGATCGCCCCGGCCTCGAGATAGGCCTGGACCGTCAGGCGGGCGATGGTCTTGCGGTCGGCAAAGCTGGTCGAGAGGATCATGGCGGGCTCCGGCGCAGGGGTTTGCGCGTCTTAGGGCGGGGACAGCCATCTGGCAAGCGGGCTTGCGGGGGAAAGCCCGCATGGCCATGATCCGCGCGCCGCTTCAGGGACCCCGCCATGACCACCCAGCCTGACCGCCTGACCCTCCGCCGCCCCGACGACTGGCACCTGCATCTGCGCGACGGCGCCATGCTGCGGGCGGTGCTGCCGCACAGCACGGCGCATTTCGGCCGCGCCATCATCATGCCGAACCTGACGCCGCCGGTGGTGACCACCGCCGATGCCGTCGCCTATCGCGACCGCATCCTGGCGGCGCTGCCGGCCGGGGCGCGCTTCACCCCGCTGATGACCGCCTACCTGACCGAGGGCACCGACCCCGACGACCTCGCCCGCGGCAAGGAAGAGGGCGTGCTGACCGCGGTCAAGCTGTATCCGGCCGGCGCCACCACCAACTCCCATGCCGGGGTGCGCGACCTCGCCAAGGTCCGGCCGGTGCTGGCGCGGATGCAGGCGATCGGCCTGCCGCTGCTGGTGCATGGCGAGGTGGTCGACCCCGCGATCGACATCTTCGACCGCGAGGCGGTGTTCATCGAACGCCACCTGCAGCCGATCCGCGCCGACTTCCCCGAACTGCGCATCGTGTTCGAGCACGTCACCACCCGGAACGGGGTGGATTTCGTGCTGGACCAGGGCGACGGCCTGGTCGGCGCCACCATCACGCCGCATCACCTGATCCTGAACCGCAACGACCTGCTCGTCGGCGGGGTGCGCCCCCACTACTACTGCCTGCCGGTGGTGAAGCGCGAAAGCCACCGCCTGGCGCTGCGGGCGGCCGCGACTTCGGGCGACCCGCGCTTCTTCCTCGGCACCGATTCCGCGCCGCATCCGGTGCATGCCAAGGAGGCGGCCTGCGGCTGCGCCGGCGTGTTCAACGCCCTGGCCGCGGTGGCCTGCTACGCCGAGGTGTTCGCGGAGGAGGGGGCGCTGGACCGCTTCGAGACCTTCGCCTCGCTCAACGGCCCGGCCTTCTACCAGCTGCCGGTGAACGACGAGACCATCACCCTGGTCCGCGGCGAGGACGACCTGCCGGAGCGGCTGGCGGTCCCGGGCGGCGACGACGTCCATGTCTTCCGCGGCAAGACCGTGCCGGGCTGGCGGGTGGAGGCATAGGCACGGCCGGCGGCCGCTTCCGAACCCTCAAAGGTACAATCCGACGTCGTTTCTGAGGTGCTCGCTCAGCGCGCTGATGTCGGGCGGCTTGCGGGCTGCCCTGGTCCGGCGGGCCGGACGCCACCAGACGGCGGCGCGCAGCAGGGACAGGCGTGCCACGCGCGCCGCCGCAACCAGAATGAACATGATCGCTGCCCATCGAACCAAGGGTGGAGAAGCGGGCCGCCCGGCGCGGCCTATTTGCCCATCTCCATCGCCGCGTCGCACGAGACGTTCGGGTTCATGTCGGCGAAGGTCCCGGTCGGGTTCGGCCGCCAGGCCCAGACATGAAGCTCGTAGAACGCATCCAGCCCGTAGCGGTTGGGGGCGCTGTTGAAGTTGAACAGCTGGCCCTCGATCGCGGCCGGGCCTTTGGAGGTGATGTACTCGACCGCCACCAGCTCGAGCTTGCCGTCGGGTTTCGGCTCGTACATCACCGCTTCGGGCCTGGCCAGATCGATCGCGTCGTCCTTCAGATAGGCGGCATTGACGTAGTGGATCCCCATGGCCCCCCCGCTCACGCCGCTGGCGCAGGGAATCGGGGTGTAGCCCTCGGCCGTGGCCGCCGACACGTCGTGAAAGCGGTCGTTGGCCGTGCGCACCTTGTCCGCCAGCGGATTGCCGGCCGCATGGGCGACCGCGGTGCCGATGACCATCAGGGATATGACGACGAGAGTCCGGGCATGGCGACGTGATTTCATCTGCCTCTCCATTTGATTGTGGATCGGGCGCCGCAGGCGGCGGGGCCGGGCTGGCCACCGTGCCTGCGGCGTCGATCGGGATGTTTGCGGTTTCGGAAGGGAATCGAGGCGTCGGCCCCGATCCGGTCAGGCGCGGCCTGGGCAGGCCCGGCGCGCTCGGCCTTGCGGGGCGCGGCCCGCCATCTTCGGCTGACGCGGCGGAGTCCGTCACCCGCCCCGCTGGAAATCCACCCTAGAGGTGGAAATACGGATCGAGCACGCGGACCTCGGTGATCCGCTCCACCGGCAGCCCGTTGCGGTCCGCGGCCTTGCGAATGGCCTCCGGGGTCGGGGCGTCGTAGATGCAGAAGGTCTGCTTCTTGTCCGCGGTCACATAGGAATGCACCCAGGTCACCCCGTGCTGGGCGTTGTTGGCGATGACGGTGGCCGCCGTCTGGCGGCCCGGCTGGTCGGGGGCGAGACCGAGTCCATCCGGGAAATGGCGTTCGATCAGATAGCGGGGCATGGCGTCGTATCTCCTGCTTGCGGCATCGGGCCGTGTTGAGGTGATCAGGCTATGCGCCGCGGCGTTCCCGCACATCGGGAGGGCTTCCCCATTTTGCGGTGGGGCCTTCCCCATTTTTCGCCATCAGATTCTGCTCATGGGCGATGCGAACCGCCTCGCCACGCGTCGCGGCACCGAGCTTGGCCAGCACGGACGAGACATGATGGTCGACGGTCTTGGAGGAGACGTGGAGCCGGTCGCCGATCCGGCCGTTGCTGAGGCCTTCGGCCAGGCAGCCCAGGATCTCCACCTCGCGCCTGGTCAGGCCAAGCGGGTTCCGGCGTGTGCTGGCCCTGGGCCCGCGCGGGATGCGGCGAACCCCCTCGCCGCGCATCCGCTGGCGCAGCATCGCGGCCGCGGGGGCCGCGCCGAGCCGATCGAAGATCTCTAGCGCCGCCAGCTGCGCCGGCTGGTCGCCATCGGCCAGCGCGCGCGCCTGCTCATAGGGGCAGCCCAGGCGGTGCCAGGCTTCGGCCGCGCGGTGCCAATCGCCCCTGATCTGCAGGACGAAGGGTGGCGCGGCCCAGCCCGGCGCGGCGATGGTGTCGCCGGCCCGCCAGCGCCAGAACGAGAACTCGCCCGCATGCCAGGGGTGGCGATGCCTGATCGCGAGATCGTAGACCGCCGTCGCCTCCGCCATCGCGCGGTCAGGCTCGCCGGCGAGCCATGCCGCCTCCGCCCGGGCGGCGCGGGCCGGCGCCAGGCGCTGCAGCGTGTCGGTCTGCAGCACCTGCTCGAGGGCTTCGTCAAGCACCGCGGCGGCACCCGGATCACCGCGCCGGGTCCGCACGCGGCCCAGGGCGATCAGCGCCATGATCCGGCTGACGGCCCCGACATGGGGGCGCTCGACCAGCGACACCGCGATGTCGCCGGCCTCGTCCCAGCGGCCCTGATAGAACCGCGTCAAGGCGAGCCAGGACCGCATGTAGTGGTTCGCATGATCCAGGTCGCGTTCGGCCGTGTAGGCGATGCCGTCGGCGAGATGGCGCTCCGCCTCGGCGAACTGGTACTGCTCGCCATAGCACGAGCCCAGATTCGAATGGGCGAGGCCGACCAGGGAGTCCAGCCCCGCGCGGCGCGCCAGGGCGAGGCTGCGGTCGAGATGCGGGCGGCCGCGCTCGTCTCCGAAGGCGAGCATCGCCGACCCCACGACATTCTCGGCGGCCGCGATGGTGGCCTCGTCCCCAAGACGCGTGGCCAGTGCGATCGCCTTCCGGCCCCAACGCACCGCCGGCTCGCGATCCCGGTGCAGCATCCGCAGATGGGCCTGGATCCGATAGGCGGCGGCCAATTGGCGCGTCGGGGGCAGCGCCTCCAGCACCTCGATGGCGCGGCGGCTCGCCTCCTCGGCGGCGGCGTTGCGGCCGCTCCGGACCAGGGGCCAGGCGAGGGCGGCGAGGTTCTCCCCCTCCTTCAGTCGGTCCCCGGCCTGGCGCCACAGCTCGATCGCCTCCTGGCGGGCCCGGCTGGCTTCGGCGAGGTCGTCGATGATGGCGCATTCCTCGGCATAGGCCTCGAGCAGCTGCGCCCGTTCGGCCGGCGGCCGATCGCCGGCGAAGCCGAGGACACGGAGATACTGGGCCGCCGCCGCCCGGTGGGCCCCGGCAGCGACGGCGGCACGGGCCGCCGCCGGCCCGAATTCGAGGACCGCGTCGCCATCGCCCGCGCCCTCGGCGAACTGCGCCAGCTGCGCCAGGTCGATGCGCCCGGCCCCGGAGGTCCTCAGGCCGTCGAGCGCCGATCGATGGAGCTCCCGGCGGCGTCCGGGCTCGAGATCGGTCAGCACCGCCTCGCGAACCAGCTCGTGCCGGAAGGAGATGCCACCTTGCGTCGCCTCGAGCAGTCCGGCCCTGATGCATTCGGCCAGGCCCTCGGCTGCGCCGCCAAGCACCCGCTCCACCGCGATATGGTCCATCCGGCTGCCGATCACGGCCGCGGCCTCCAGCACATATCGGCCGGCCGGCGTCAGCTTCGCCGCCCGGGCCAGCACCGCGTCGCGCACCGTCTTCGGAAGTCCCCGCTCCGCCCAAGACAGGATCTCGGTGATGAAGAATGGGTTGCCGCGGGTCTGCCGGTACAGCGCCTCGGGGTCGAACGGTCGGCCCGCGATCAGGCTGCGCACGGCGTCGATCGTCAGGCGCGGCGGCTCGATGCGGAGGGTCGCCCCCGACGTCGCCAGGTCGCCGAGGAGCACGCGGAGGGGATGCCGGGCGCCGACCTCGTCGTCGCGATAGGTGAGGATGAGAAGAACCTTGGTCTGCGCAATGCGGCGGCTCAGGAACCTGATGAGGTCGAGCGTCGCCTCGTCGGCCCAATGGATGTCCTCGATCACGAGGAGCGTTGGCCGGCTCGGCTCGTCAAGCAGGTCGAGCACGGTCGAGAACACCGCGGTGCGCGGCGCCTCGTCCTGCAGCTGCGCCAGCAGTCTTCCGCCGGTCTGGCGGGCGATGTCGTGCAACGGGCCGAGCGGCGAGGGGGTGAACAGCGCGTCGCAATGCCCCTTGAGGATGCGCATCGCCTGGCCGCTCGTCGCGATGAAGCGATCGACGAGTGAGGTCTTGCCGATACCGGCCTCGCCGTTGACCAGCGCGATGCGTCCCGCGTGGGCGCACGCCTCCTGCAGGGCGGCGGCCAGCAGCTGCAGTTCGTAGCCCCGTTCGAGCAGCTCCATCGGCAAGGCTCTGTCAGATTGGGTGGCCCATTCTGCCTCGCCTTCTGGGCAGGATCATGTCAGTGCCGGATGCCGGGCCGCTCCCGGATGGCCGTGGTTCAGGGCGGGTGCTAGCCTGTGCCGATGATCAGCTCAGCAGTGTTTCACGACGCGACGATTGCCCGTCTCTCCGTGGAGGGCAGCGTGATTCACATCGAAGTGAACGAATTTGCTTTGTCCCCGGTTGAGATGTGCCCGCCGACCCGCATCTCGATCCGGAATTGCCGAGAGATCCTTCGAGATGGCCTCCTGGCCGAGGGGATAGTGCCGGAATCCGAAGATGGCGAGATCTATAGGATCGAAGAGGATGCGGTCGGCATTACCTTGATGGTCATCTGGTTCAAATACAAACCGCGCACCGAGTCGCTCGTGGCCTACAAGTTTGTGGGAGCGGATTTGGACGTGACGGCTTTGTAGCCGTACCGGCTGTGAACGCCGACTGCCCCGTCCGGCTCAGCCCTCAGTCCCGACCGGCCGGAAGAATGACCGCTCGTAGCGCAGGAAGCAGCGCGTCTCCTTGGCATAGGCCATGGCCTTGGCGACCTCCGGATCCGTGGCGGCTTTGCGCCGGTAGTCCTCGTAGGCGGCGAAGCTGGGGAAGCTGAACAGCCCCAGCGCCACGTCGCTCTCGCCCTCGGACGGCAGGAAATAGCCGTGATGGGTGCCGCCGAACCGCGGCAGTAGCTCGAGCCACATCCGGGCATAGGTCTCGAACTCGGGAAGCTTGTCCTGATCGACGATGTAGCGGATGTGGCAGGTGATCATCGGCGGCTCCCTGGAGAAGGCGAGGAATCGGGTCGGTGCTGGTCTACCCCAGATTCGACGGTGCGGTGAGGGGAACAGATCCTCGCTTGACGCGGCCGCCGGTGCCGCCTTCGATGGGGCCGGAACTCATCGGAAGGAATTCGTCCGTGGCTGTCGCGATCGATGCGTTGGATATCACCGTGCTGGACGACCGCATCCGGGGCGTGCCGCCGGGGACCGCGCCGCTGCCGCTGGCGGCGGTGGCGGCGCAGGGCTGGCACCCCGCCGAAGGTGTGATGTCGCTGCCGGTGCTGACGCTGGACGAGGCCGCCTTCGCCGGCAACCGCGACCTGATGCTGCGCTATGCGGCGGAGCAGGGCGTGGCGATCGCGCCGCATGGCAAGACGCCGATGCTGCCGGAGCTGGCGGGGTCGCTGGTCGCGGCCGGGGCCTGGGGCGCCACCGTGGCCGACATCCGCCAGGCCGCGGTGATGCTGCATGCCGGGCTGAACCGCCTGATCCTGGCCAACGAGGTCGGCGGCCTGGGCGGCGCCGGGCGCCTGGCCCGGCTGCTCGACGCCTATCCGCAGGCCGAGCTGTATCCCTTCGTCGATTCGGTCGAGGCGGCCCAGGCGCTTGACACCGCCTGGCGCGAGGCCGGGCGGCCGCCGCTGCCGGTGCTGGTCGAGATCGGTGCCGGCCGCGCCGGGGCCCGCGACCTGGCCGCGGCCGAACGGGTGATCGCCGCGGTGGCGGCCAGCCAGGGCCGGCTGCGCCTGGCCGGCGTCGCCACCTATGAGGCCGCGGCGGCCAGCGCCGCCCCGGGCCGGGCCGAAGCCGTCGTCGCCGGGCTGGCCGAGCTGGCGGCGGCGACCTTCCAGCGCGTCCGCGCCGCGGCGGGCGCCGGCGCGCCGCTGATTGTCACCGCCGGCGGGTCCTACTATTTCGACCTGGTGGTGCGCCATCTCGGCCCGGTGGTCGCGGCGGATGGCGCGGCGACGCTGGTGCTGCGCAGCGGGTCGCTGTTCCTGGGCGACCACGCCTTCACCGCCCGCGGCCTTGCCGAGATCGATGCGCGCCAGGGCTTCCGCATCGGCGGCGAGGTCCGCAGCGCGGCCCAGGGCTTCCGCCCGGCGCTGCGGCTGTGGGCCGAGGTGCTGTCGCGGCCGGAGCCCGGCCTGGCCCTGTGCGGTATGGGCATGCGCGACGTGTCCTACGACCAGGACCTGCCGATGCCGCTGCGTCTGCACCGCAACGGCCGGGTGCTGGCCGATTTCGCCGGGCCGGACGACGCCCGGGTGGCCAAGCTGAACGACCAGCACAGCTTCCTGGCGCTGCGGCCGGACAGCCCGGTCGCGGTCGGCGACGTGGTCGAATTCGGCATTTCCCATCCCTGCACCTGCCTGGACCGCTGGCGCCTGGTCTGGGGCGTGGATGCGGCCGGCCGGGTCCGCACCGCCTATCCCACCCGCTTCGGCTGACGGCTGGCGGTCAGGCCCGCCGAAACACGACGCTGAGGTTGTTCGCCGGCATCTCGGTGACCGCCGGGCCTGCGAATCCGGCGGCGGCCGCCAGGGCGGCGACCGCCTCCAGGTCGCGCAGGCCCCAGGCCGGATCGCGGCTGCGCAGGCTGCGGTCGAATTCCTCGTTGCTCGGCGCGGTCGGCGCGCCGGCGCGGCGATACGGGCCGTAGAGGTACAAGGGTGCGCCGGGCGGCAGGAGGGCGGCGGCACCGCGCATCAGCCCTTCCGTCGCCGCCCAGGGCGAGATGTGGATCATGTTGATGCACAGCACCGCATTGGCCGCCGCGATCGGCCAGGGCGGCGCCGCCGCGTCCAGGACCAGGGGCGGGCGCAGATTGGCCAGGCCGCTCTCCGCCGCCCAGGCCGCGATGCTCTGCCGCGCCTCCGGGCTGGGGTCGGATGGCTGGAAGACCAGGTCCGGCATGGCTTGCGCGAAATGCAGGATGTGCTCGCCCGACCCGCTGGCGATCTCCAGCACCGTGCCGGCGCGGGGCAGCACCTCGCGCAGCACGGTCAGGATCGGGTCGCGGTTGCGCGCCGCGGCGGGGGCATGCTGGCGGTGATCGGTCATCATCCCGCCAGGATCGCACGCCGCCCCCGGCGATCCAACCGGGCGCGGTCGACTTCGGCGTGCCCTCCGGCCACACTGCGGCGCCAAGACACGCCGCGCGGCTGGAGACGCCATGATCACCGTCCATCACCTCAACGATTCCCGGTCGCACCGCATCCTGTGGCTGCTGGAGGAACTCGGGCTGCCCTATGCGGTCGAGTACTACCGGCGCGATCCGCAGACCCGGCTGGCCCCGCCCGAGCTGCTGGCGGTGCATCCGCTGGGCAAGGCGCCGGTGATCGTCGATGACGGCCGGGTGATGGCCGAATCAGGCGCCATCATCGACTACCTCATCCGCCGTCACGGCGGCGGCCGGCTGCAGCCGGCGCCCGACACGCCGGCCTATGACGACTATGTGCACTGGCTGCACTTCGCCGAGGGCTCGGCCATGCTGCCCTTGATCCTGAACCTCTATGCCGGGCGGCTGGGCGCGGCCGCGGCGCCGGTGCAGCCGCGGATCGACAGCCAGGTGGCCAGCCACCTCGCCTATGTCGACGGGGCGCTGCAGGGCCGGCCCTACCTGCTCGGCGATTCGCTGACCGCCGCCGACATCCAGCTCAGCTTCATCGGCGAGGTCGCCGGCGCCCAGGGCCGGCGCGGCGCCTATCCCGATCTCGACGGCTGGAACCGGCGGATGCAGGATCGCCCGGCCTACCAGGCCGCGGTGGCGAAGGGCGGCCCCTACGCCCTGGCGCGCTGACCCCACCCGACACGGAGCACCGACCATGCCTCACGTCACCGTCGACGGATGCCGCCTGCACTATCGCCTCGATGGGGCGGAGGATGCGCCGCCGCTGCTGCTGATCCACGCCGTCGGGGTCGATCTCGGCATGTGGGCGCCGCAGGCCGATCGCTTCGCCGGCCGCTTCCGGGTGCTGCGCTACGACCATCGCGGCCATGGCGGCAGCGACGTGCCGGTGGGGGCCTACAGCCTCGACCGGCTGGGGCGGGATGCGGTCGGGCTGCTCGACGCGCTCGGCATCGCCCGGACCCATGTCGCCGGCCTGTCGATGGGCGGGATGGTGGCGCTGTGGCTCGGCATCCACGCGCCGGACCGGGTCGACCGGCTGGTGCCCTGCTGCACCACCGCCTATGCCGGCGGCGCCGCGGTGTGGGACCCGCGGATCGCGGCGGTGCAGGCGGGCGGCATGGCGGCGCTGGCCGACGGCGTGATCGAGCGCTGGTTCACGCCGGGCTTCCGTAAGCGCGCGCCCGGCACCATCGCCGGCGTGCGCCAGACCCTGCTGGGCACCTCGCCGGAAGGCTATGCCGGCTGCTGCGCCGCGATCCGCGACATGGACCAGCGCGACGCGATCGGCCGCATCGCGGCGCCGACCCTGGTGATCTCGGGCGCGCACGACGCCGGCACCCCGCCGGAGCGGGGGCGGGAGATCGCCGCGGCGGTTCCGGGGGCACAATTCCTGGCCCTCGACGCCGCACACATCGCCAACATCGAACAGCCCGACGCCTTCGGCGCCGCGGTCGAAGATTTTCTGGGCTGAGACTTCGACCGATCTACCCCGCCGGCCGTCTTGCGGC
Organism: Inquilinus sp. 2KB_23; assembly: GCF_052115705.1. NCBI lineage: Bacteria > Pseudomonadati > Pseudomonadota > Alphaproteobacteria > Rhodospirillales > Rhodospirillaceae > Inquilinus > Inquilinus sp. 2KB_23. The sequence goes on from NZ_JBFRHF010000005.1 coordinate 156,121, forward strand.
GGCCAGCAGCAGGCCGAAGCCGATCATCAGGCTGCCGGAAATGCGGTTGAGCCAGCGGAACGGCCGGGCGGTGCGGAAGACGCGGCCCAGCCGGGCGCCGATCAGGGCGTAGGCGGTGATCGCCACGACTTCCAGCACCAGGAAGCTGGCGCCGAGCAGGGCGAAGCTGGCGGCGTAGTCCGACGGCACCACGAATTGCGGGAAAAAGGCGGTGAAAACCAGGATCGCCTTCGGGTTGCCCGCGGCGACCCAGAACTCCTGCCGGATCAGGGCCTGCAACGGCTGCGGCCGGCCGGCGGCGTCGCGGTCCAGCACCGGCGCGTCGGCGCGCAGCAGCTTGATGCCGAGCCAGACCAGATAGGCGGCGCCTATCCACTTCACCGCCGCGAAGGCGACCTCCGAGGCGGTCAGCAGCGTGCCGAGGCCCAGCCCGGCGACCGCGATCATGATGGCGAAGGCGACCAGCCGGCCCGATGCGGCGGCCACCGCGCGGAATGTGCCGTCGCGGGCGCCGTTCGACAGCGACAGCAGGTTGTTCGGCCCGAACGCCATGTTGATGGCGAAGCAGGCGGGCAGGAAGAGCAGGTAGTCGTCGAGCGTCATGATCGGGTCTCCTCCGGCCTTGCCGGTCGGCACAGCCTGCCAGAGATCCGGCGCCGGTGGAACCGGCCGGCGGCGGCATGAAGGCGCCAGATATTCTGATGAATTGGAGTAATTTTCACAAAATTTGAACTCAATGGCTGAAGAATTTCATCTTGGATTCATGGGTGAAAGATCGGATTGTCCAGCATAGTTGGCCTTCATCTGCATGATGCCAGGACAAGGATTTCTGTGTCGATCTCTCCCGATGCCATCGCGATGCGGTTCTATCTTGGCGGCGTCGAACCGCTGCTGTTCCGGTTGCGGAAGCAGCCGCGGCTGCGCCTGTGGGGGCACAGCGCCGCCGACCTGCCCGAGGCCCCGCTGACGCTGGAGGCGGAGGGCTGCACCGACGAGCGCTGCCGCCACATGGTCGAGAAGCATCGCGACTATCTCGCCAAATTCGCCCGGCGCGGCCCGGACGGCACCGCCGGCCTGTGGTACGGCACGCCCTGCCTGCTCGACCTCGACGGCTTCGCGGACGCCGCGGCCTATGAGCGGGACATCCGGAAGCACAGCTTCGGCTACATCCTGCGGGAGACGCGCAAGGCGGCCAAGGCCGGCTACCGCTGCCGGATGTTCGACCGCTTCGGCCAGGGCGACGACATGCGCGACATCGAGGCGTCGAAGCTGTTCCGCTCCGGCGGGCCGGTGCCGCAGGCCTTCGCCCAGCGCTTCGGCCGGGGCAGCGGGGTGAAGGGCGACCCGTGGCTCGATTCGGCCTGCCCGGCGCATTGGGCGGCCGACTGGGGCGTCTTCGTCGACGATGGCGGGCGGGACCGGCTGGTCGGCACCATCGTGCTGCGCCGGATCGGCAACATCATCCGCATCGTCAGCTTCCTCGGCCATGCCGACCACCTGTCCTCGGGCGCGATGAAGCTGCTGTTCGTCGAGATCGTGCGCTGGCTGCTGCGCCGCGACGATCCGCGGGTGCTGGGCGCGCGCTTCCTGCTGTACGGCGCGGCGGAGCAGGGGCGGCTGGGGCTGCTGCACTGGAAGCGCCGGCTGCTGGTGCGGCCCTTCGTCTTCGCCGATCCGGACGGGCCGGTCACCTCAGGCGCCGGAATTCCCCGCGCATGATCGGGGTGAAATCGGCCTGATCGGCCAGCCGGGTCTCGATCTCGTGGCGGAAGCGGTCGGGCCCGACGGTGAAGACCGACCGGCCGATGCCGCGCGGGGTGTGCTTGACCAGGATCAGCCGGTCGCCCTCCCAGCTGCCGCGCGACGGGGCCAGCGGCGGGAAGCCGTAGCTGTCGAACCAGAACCAGACGATCTCCTGCGCCGCCGGGTCGACCGTCAGCACGCCATGCGCGTCGAAGCGGCAGCCGCCCGCCCGCTCCTCGGCGAAGTCGTGGATCAGCGACAGCCGGGCCGGATCGAAGCGGAAGTCCCAGCGCCCCTTCGCCGGGCCGCTGGGGCCCCAGGGGTTGGGGAACACCTCCTCCTCGCCCTCCCAGGCGCCTTCAAGGCGGGCGAGGGACTCGTGCAACGGGCCGGGGGTCAGGGGCGTCATCGGGGACCTCGATCGGGTGATGGCGGCACCCTAGCGGCCCGTGAAATGGCGTGCTAACCGGATCGGGCCCGCCAATTGCGCATTCTGGCCAGGTCGTGCCGATTGAGATCCGCCGCTTCCGCCATGACGGCCGTTTCGACGGCCCGATCCATGCCCATGGCCGCGGCCAGCTTTTCGCCCTCGACCATGGCACCGCCCTGATCCGCAGCGCCGCGGGCGACTGGATCATGCCGCCGGGCCGGCTGTGCTGGATGCCGGAAGGCGTGCCGCACGGCGTGCTGACGCTGGGGCCGGTGGCTGGGCTTAGTCTTTATTTCGATGCCGGGACAAGCGCGGGCCTGCCGGACCGGCCGCAGGTGCTGCGGGCGCCGCCGCTGGCCCTGTCGCTGCTGGTCCGGATCGCCGAGGTCGAGGCCGATGCGGACCGCCGCTCCCGGCTGCTGGCGGTGCTGCTGGACGAGTTGCGGGCGGCGCCGGAAGAGCCCCTGCGCCTGCCGACGCCGCGCGACCCGCGGCTGCGCCGGATGACCGCAACGCTGGCTGCGGACCCGGCCGATCCGCGCCGCCTCGACGACTGGGCGGCCGAACTGGCCCTGCCGAAGCGCACGCTGGTGCGGCGCTTCAAGGCAGAAACGGGGCTGAGCTTCGTGCAGTGGCGTCATCACGCCCGGCTGATCCGGGCGGCGGCGCTGCTCGGCGCCGGGGGTTCGGTGACCGACACGGCGTTCGCCGTCGGCTATGACAGCGTCAGCGCCTTCATCACCCGTTTCCGGGCCGGCTTCGGCGTGACCCCTGGGCGATTCTCCGAGTAGCCGCCGAATTGTGGCAGGCCGGACGGGGATCGGCCCAAAGAAACCATCTTCCCCCTCTCAACTGGCGATCGACCAGCAGCGGGGGAAGAGGATGAGCCTGGACCACAATGACGCTTTCGACATCGAGCGGCCGGATGCCGACGAGGCCGCCCGGCATGCGCCGTCCATGACGGCACAGCCCGCTTGCGGCGGGGGCCGCTCGGCCGAGAACCGGGCCCGGATCGTCGCACATCTGCGCTCCACCCTGCTGATCGGCGACCGCTCGCAGGTCTGGGACTAGCGGCCGGTCAAGGGAACAGCAGCGACACTCTCAGCCCCGGGCGGTTGTCCGACAGCGCGACCGTGATGCGGTGCAGCTGGGCGGTGGCCGACACCAGGCTCAACCCCAGCCCGTTGCCCGGCGTGTTGCGGCTCTGCTCCAGCCGGTAGAAGCGCTGGAACACCTTGTCGCGCTGCTCCTCCGGAATGCCGGGGCCGTCATCGGCGATCACCAGCTCGGCCCGCCCGTCGGGCCGGCGGGCCAGGTGGATGTCGATCTGGGTTCCGGGCGGCGTGTGGCGCAGCGCGTTCTCGATCAGGTTGGCGACCATCTGCGACAGCAGGTCGACGTCGCCCGTGACCTCGACCGGCGGCGGGCTGTCCCACCGGATGGTCTGGCCGCTTTCCTCGGCCGTCGGCTGGAACACCTCGACCATGGTCGAGGTCAGCTCCGACAGGTCGCAGCGGGCGAAGCCCCGGCGCGCGCTGCCGGCCTCGAGCCGGGCGATGCGCAGCAGGGCGTTGAACACGGCCAGAAGCTGGTCCGCCTCGACGATCGCGCCCTCCACCGCCCGTTCGTATTCCGCCGTCGACCGTGATTTCAGCACCGCCCCCTCCAGCCTTTGGCGCAGCCGGCCCAGCGGGGTGCGCAGGTCGTGGGCGATGTCGGTGGAGACCTGGCGCAGCCCGTCCATCAGGGCCTCGATCCGGTCGAGCATGGTGTTGACGATGTCGGTCAGCCGGTCGAACTCGTCGCCGGTCTCGCGGCCCGGCAGGCGCTGGGTCAGGTCGCCGTCCATGATCTTCTGGCAGATGCGGTTGATGGCATCGACCCGGCGCAGGACGCCGGCGCTGACCAGCAGCCCGCCGCCGACGCCGAGGATGGCGGTCGCCAGCAGGCTCCAGCCAAGGCCACGCAGCCACAGCTCGCGGAGGTCCTCGAGCGGGGCGCGGTCGGCGGCGACCAGCAGGAATGCGCCATCCGGCAGGATCTTCCCGACGCCGCGGAGGTCGCGGTCGTCTCCGGGGGGGCCGGGGAGGCTCAGGTCCTGGGCCCCCGCCGTCGGCGGCATCACCGGCAGGTTGCCCACAAGGCGCTTGCCGTCGCGGTCCTGGTACAGGAAGAAGCCGGGGCTGTTCGGATCGCTCTTCAGGCTCTGTTCGATGTCCGAGGCGATCTCCTCGGGCGGATCGCGCGGATAGTCCTCGGTCAACTCGGCGACGATGGCGGTCAGCGAGCCGTCGAACTGCCGTGCCGTATAGCCCGCGGTCGCCCAGTAGAGCACGCCGAGGATCGCCGCGACCGACAGGCCGAACACCCCGGTGTACAGCGCGGTCAGCCGGAAGCTGGTGGTGCGGAAGATCCTAACCGGGCGGGCCAAGGCGGTACCCGGCGCCGCGGATAGTGGTCAGCAGCTCTCCGGCGAAGGGCCGGTCCAGCTTCCGTCGCAGCCGGCTGACATGGGCCTCGACCACATTGGTGGTGGGGTCGAAGCGCAGGTGCCAGACCTTTTCCAGCAGCATCGTCCGGGTCACCACATGGCCGGCGTTGCGCAGGAGGTATTCGAGCAGCTGGAACTCCCGCGGCTGCAGCTCGATCGGCTGGCCGGCCCGGACCACGGTGCGGCGGATCAGGTCGACCTCGAGATCGGCGACGCGCAGCACCGTCTCGGCCGAGGCCTGGCGCGCCCGCCGGCCCAGCGCGTCGACCCGCGCCAGCAGTTCGGCCAGGGCGAAGGGCTTCGGCAGGTAGTCGTCGCCGCCAGCCTCCAGCCCGGCCACCCGCTCGTCGATGTCGCCGAGCGCGGTCAGGAACAGGACCGAGGTCCGGATGTCGGCGGCGCGCAGGCGCCGGACCAGGGCGAGGCCGTCCAGGCCGGGCACCATCCGGTCGACGATCAGCAGGTCGAAGGCGCCGCCGGCGGCGGCGAGGAAGCCGCGCGGACCTTCGGCCACGGTCTCGACCCGATGCCCTGCGCCGGCCAGGCCCTCGGCGACATAGGCCGCGGTGTCGGCATCGTCCTCGATCAGGAGAATCGTCAGCGTCTGCAAATCGCATCCCCGGACAACAAGCTGTCAAAGATATGATATGCGATTTATCGCCGACGATCAGCCATTTTCCAAATGTGGCGGAGGTTAATTATCGGTTAACTGGGGAAACTCTGTTCATATCGAACGGACGGAGAAGTAAATTCAGGAAACTGAAGGTCTGGTTTCTTTCTCTTGTTTATAAGTAGTGACAGGTGAAGCGGATGGTTGTGGATCGCAGTGGTCGTCCGGCGGAGCCGCCGCAGACAGGGGGGCAGCCGGATCCGCTCGACGGTTCGGGCGCCGCCGATGCATCGGACGGGTGGCATGAACCGGACCGGCTCACCGCCGTGCCGGAGGGGCTGGTCATCGCGGGCGGGCGGGCACCGAAGAACCAGTCCCGGATCGTCGAGCACCTCAAGGCGGTGCTGCTGGCGCCCGCCGGCGTGCGCCACTGGGACTAGCGGCCGGCCGCCTACAGCACGAAATCTGCGGCCGCCAGGGTGACCGCGCCGGTGAGCGCAATGTCGAAATCCGCCACGCCGTCACCATTGACGTCGCCGGCCACCAGCGTCTGGCCGCCGGACTGGGTGACCCGGATCTGTCCCGCTGCCGAGAAGGCCGCCGCGCCGATGAAGGCGAAGGCCTGATCGCCGGCGACGGCCGTGTTCGCATCGATCAGCGTGAGCTGGATCCGGTCGCCGGCCGCATGGCTGAAATCGGTGATCAGGTCGTGCGTCGCCGCCCCCACCGGGCTGTGCGCGACGGCCGACAGGATGAAGCGGTCGGCGCCCGCCCCGCCGGTCAGCGTGTCCGCGCCGGCACCACCCTCCAGGGTGTCGCTCCCGTCATTCCCAGCCAGCACGTTGACGCCGGCGTTGCCGACCAGGGCGTTGGCCAGCGCATTGCCCGTGCCGTTGATCGCGCCGGCCCCGAGCAGGGTCAGGTTCTCGATCTCGCCACCGAGCGACCAGGTGATCCGCGACAGCACCGTGTCGATGCCGCCGCCGGCGGCTTCGGTCACGACGTCGCCGGCATTGTCCACGACAAAGGTGTCGTTGCCGCCGCCACCGAACAGCCGGTCCGCCCCGGCGCCGCCGTCCAGGATATTGGCGGCATTGTTGCCGACGATGACGTTGGCCAGGATATTGGCGGTGCCGCTGATCGCCGCGGCGCCGGTCAGGACCAGGGTCTCGATTTCGGCGCCGAGGGTGAAGCTGACCGACGACCGCACCGCATCGGTGCCGCCGCCGGCCGCCTCGACCACGACGTCGCCGGCATTGTCCACGACATAGATGTCGTGGCCGCCGCCGCCGGTCATCCGGTCCGCCCCGGCGCCGCCGTTCAGGGTGTTGGCGGCGGCGTTGCCGGTGATGGTGTTGGCCAGGGCGTTGCCGGTGCCGTCGATGGCGGCGGCGCCGGCCAGGATCAGGGTCTCGACCTCGGCGCCCAGCGTGTGGGTGACGGAAGACTGCACCGTATCGACCCCGCCGCCTGCCGCCTCGACCACGACGTCGCCGGCATTGTCGACGATATAGGTGTCGTTGCCGCCGCCGCCGGTCATGCGGTCCGCCCCGGCGCCGCCGTTCAGCAGGTTGGCGGCGGCATTGCCGACGATGGTGTTGGCCAGGGCGTTGCCGGTGCCGTTGATCGCCGCGGCGCCGGTCAGGACCAGGATCTCCAGCGTCGGGCCGAGGACATAGGTGATCGAGCTCTGCACCGTGTCCGTGCCCTCGTTCGCATTCTCGGTGACGATGTCGCCGGCATTGTCGACGATGTAGGTGTCGTTGCCGGTGCCGCCGGTCATGCTGTCGGCTCCGGCACCCCCGCTCAGCACGTCATTGCCGCCGAGGCCGACCAGCCGGTCCGTCCCGGCGCCGGTGGCCAGGACATCGTCCAGGGCGTTGCCGGTGAGGGTGTCGCTGCCGGATCCGGAGGTGAAGCGGATGCGCTCCACTCCGGTCATGTAGACGCTGAAATCCGATGACGAGGACGACGTGTCCGGCGCCAGCAGCTGGAAGGTCAGGTCGGCGGTCACGGCGCTGCGGTCCACCACGGCGGTGTCCAGGCCGATGTCGCCATAGGCGGAATCGCTCCCCGCCCCGGTCTCGAGGATGTCGTCCCCCTGGTTCCCGTTCAGGGTGTCGTTTCCGGCCCCGCCCTTGAGGCGGTCGTCGCCGGTTCCGCCATAGAGGTAGTCCCGCCCGGCGCCGCCATCGAGGATGTCGTTGCCGTTCTCGCCGGACAATGAGTCTTCCCCCGCGCCGGAGGTGACGGTGTCCACCCCGGCCCCGCCGCGGAAATCGAGGCTTTCGATGCCGATGACGGTGGTCCCGTCCGACGCCAGGGCCGACACCGCCGGCGATGCGACGGTCAGGGCGAAGGCGACGGCGAGGTCCGTCCGGTCCAGCACCAGCTGGTCGGTTCCGGCGCCGCCGTCGATCGCGTCGACGCCGGTGCCCGACTGGATGCGGTCGTCGCCGTCGCCGCCGTCGATCGTGTCGTTGCCGGTGCCGCCATAGAGGTAGTCGTTGCCGAGGCCGCCGCCGAGGCGGTCGTTGCCTTCGTTGCCGGAGAGGTCGTCGTCGCCGGCCCCGCCCGAGGCGATGTCGTTGCCGGTCCCGCCGCTGAGGCTGCTCCGTCCGTCGCCGCCGATGAGGGTGTCGTTGCCGTCCTCGCCATAGGCGCCCTCGGTGTAGCCGGACGGATTCGCCACGCCGGTGTCGAGCGTATCGTCGCCATCGCCGCCATAGAGGTAGTCGGTGCCGTCGCCGCCGTTCAGCTGGTCGCCGCCGGCCCCGCCCGACAGGGTGTCGTCGCCGGCGCCGCCATTCAGCCGGTCCGCGCCGGCATTGCCGCCGAGGCGATCGTTGCCGCTGCCGCCGGTGACCGTGTCGATGCCGGATCCGCCGGCGAATTCGAAGGTCTCGATGCCGGTGATCGTGGTGCCGTCGCTGGCGGTCGCCACCGCGCCGGGCGCGCCGAGCGCGAGGGTGAAGGCGGTCGTCAGGTTGGACCGGTCGAGCGACAGCCAATCGATGCCGCCGCCGCCGTCGATCGCCTCCGTCCCGGCACCGAGGACGGCGCCGAGGCCGGAGGAGATGGAGTCGTCCCCGAGCCCGCCCTTGATGTCGTCCGCGCCGGCGTCGCCATAGATCCGGTCGTTGCCGGTGCCACCGTCGATCCGGTCGATCCCATCGCCGCCATAGAGGTAGTCGCCGCCGGCGCCGCCGGAGAGGCTGTCATTGCCGGTGCCGCCATCCAGCGTGTCGTCGTCATCGCCGCCGGAAAGGGTGTCGTCGCCGGATCCGCCGTTGAGGCTGGCGGAGGCGATCCCGCCGATGAGTGTGTCGTTGCCGCCCTCGCCATAGGCATATTCGGCGTAGGTGCTGAACGTGTTGGCCCCGGTCGACAGGGTGTCATTGCCTTCACCGCCGTAGAGGGTGTCGACCCCGTCGCCACCATTCAGCACGTCGTTGCCGTTGTTGCCGCGGAGGGTGTCGCCCCCGGCGCCACCGGTGATCGTGTCCGTCCCGGCGCCGCCATAGACCGACAGGGTCTCGACGCCGCGGATGGTGGTGCCGTCGCTCGCCGTGCTGGTAGTGCCCGGCGAACCCAGCGTCAGGGTGAAGGCGACGGACAGGGCGCTGCGGTCGAGTTCGGCCCAGTCCTTCGCGCCGGCGCCGCCGTCGATCGCGTCGACGCCCGTGCCCGAATAGATCTCGTCGTCGCCGTCGCCGCCATTCAGCGTGTCGTTGCCGTCCTGGCCATTGAGCACGTCGTTGTCGCCGCCGGCGGAGAGGGTGTCGTTGCCGCTGCCGCCGTCGAGGGATTGCGGTCCGGCGCCGCCGGTGAGGATGTCGTTCCCGCCTTCGCCATAGGCATATTCCCGGTCATAGATCGAGCCGGACCCGTTCCCGGTGTCGAGCTGGTCGTTGCCGGTGCCGCCATACAGGGTGTCGCGGCCGTTGCCGCCGATCAGGATGTCGTCGTTGGACCCGCCGCGGATCGTGTCGTTGCCCGCGCCGCCGGTGATGCGGTCGGCACCCGAACCGCCATAGACGTCGATCTGCTCGACATTGAACAGCGTCGTGCCGTCGGATGCGGTGGTGGTCGTCGTCGGGGCGTCCAGCGTCAGGATCAGGGCGGTTCCCAGGTTGGAGCGGTCGAGATAGGCCGTGTCGACCCCGTCGCCGCCGTCGAAGCTGTCGACGCCCTGCTGCCCGTACAGGTAGTCGTCGCCGCCCAGTCCCTGAAAACTGTCGTTCGAATTGCTGCCGAACAGGGACTCACCGAACGCCGTACCGATCAAAACGGTCACAATAAAACTCCCCGGACATGTATTATTTGTAAAAATTCTAGCCTTTATGGTCTCGACGACGATCGTATGCAGATCTATTGAATCGCTTCTTAAGCAAAGATAGCGCAAATTTTATGCAAAGCGGAGTCGGATCGCCGATGAGACGCTATTGGGCACGGTGAGGCCCAATTGGGTGCAGCGGCTGCAGGCTACTCCGGGCCGAGCACCGTCGCCGACGGCCGGGCGGCGAGGCGGTCCCACCAGGCTTCGAGCCGGTTGCGGCCGGCCATCAGGGCGCGGCCTTCCGGCGCCATCTTGAAATAGTCGAGGATCGGCGCGGCATGCAGGTCGGCGAGGCTGATCGCGTCGCCCAGCAGCCAGGGACCGTCGCCGAGGAATCCGGCCAGCACGTCGAGGCACAGTTCGGCCCGGGGCAGGGCGTTGGCGATCAGCGATTCGTCGGCCGGCGATCCGGTCGCCGGCTTCGACACCCGCTCGACATAGATGTCCCAGACCAGCGGGCGATAGGCATAGGCGTCGAGGATGCCGATGATCTGGGTCAGCCGGGCGCGGCCGCGGGCATCGGCCGGCTGCAGCGCGGGCCCGTCGAAGGCCTCGTCGACATAGCGGGTGATCGCCGCGGTCTCGTACAGGGCGAAGCCGTCATGCTCGAAGGCCGGGATGCGGCCGAAGGGGTGGCGCGGCAGATGGTCGGGCGGCGGCCCGCCGGGCGCGAAGATGTCGACCTCGACCAGGTCGAAGGCGACACCCTTCTCCTGCAGCACCATCAGCGCGGTGCGGACATAGGCGCTGTAGCGGGCGCCATACAGGATCGGCCGCGGGCTCACGGCACCACCAGGGTGCGCTCGGCCTCCGCCACCACGGCGCCGTTGCGCTCCAGCCGGTAGCGGCCGGTGTAGGTCCCCGGCTTCCAGCCCTGCGTCGCCGGGGGGCGCTTGCCGCTGAAGGCGAACCAGATGATCTTCGAGGCCGGCAGCGCCTTCTGGTCCTGATACGCCAGGGCGCCGTCGGGGCCGGCGATGGTGATGATCTGCACGTCGCCGGCCTGGACGCCGAAGCTCTCGGCCCAGAACACCAGCGGCGCCAGCCGCGAGCCCGTGATGTCGGAGTAGCGGCCGAGCCGGGCGGAATTGGCGTCGGCCGGGCCGGTGGCGAAGCCGGCGATCAGCGTCCCGGTGGCGATGTAGGGCACGTCGGCCGTCCACAGCGAATGCCGGGTGACGTTGCAGCCAGCGCCGGTCGGCTCGTCGGTGAAGGGGTCGATGCGCTGCTCGCCCTTCAGGATGCCGAAATGCAGGTGCGGGAACTCGGTGTCGCCGGACAGGCCGACCTGGCCCAGCGGCTGGCCGGCCTTCACCACATCGCCGGCGCGCACCTTCAGGCTGCCGCGCTTCATGTGGCCGTACAGCGTCTGCCAGCCATTGCCATGGTCGATGATCACGCCGTTGCCGGCCTCGCGCCCCTCGATCGCGGCCTTGCCGCGGTCGTCGACCGACACGTCCGGCTCGCCGTCGCGCACCCGCAGCACGGTGCCGTCGGCCGCCGCCACCACGGCGACGCCCCGCTGCATGGTGGCCAGGTCGGGCAGGCGGATGTCGGTGCCGTCATGGCCGTCATAGGTCAGCGGGCCGCAATGGAAATCGGCCCGGCCGGGGCCCGGATCGGCATCGACGTAGTTCTGGACGAAGCAGTCCTTGCCGACGGTGCAGGCGACCGGCCAGGAAAAGCGCGGCTCGTCCTGCGCCTGGGCGGCAGCGGGCGCGGCGAGAAGGAGAAGCCCGAACAGAGCACGCCGCATCGTCGCCACCCCTAGAGCGTGACCACCCGGATGCGCCGGCCCTGCACCGCCAGCGCGATGGCGCCGCGCTTCAGCGCCAGCGCATGGTCGCCGAACATGGCGCGGCGCCAGCCGTGCAGCGCCGGCACGTCGGCGTCGTCATCCATGGCGATGGCCTCGAGGTCGTCGCTGCCGGCGACCAGCTTCTGGGCCACGCCCTCATCCTCGCACTTCATCTTCAGCAGCACGCGCATCAGCTCGACCAGCGGCGCGATGCCGGGCGGCGTCGGCGGGCGCTGGGCCAGCTTCGGCGCGTCCTCGGGCGGGGTGGCCAGGCCGCGCTCGACCGCCGCGATCAGCCCCTGGCCCTGCCAGCCCTCGGCCATGTTGCGGCTCATGCCGCGGACCCGGGCCATGCCCTCGATGTCGCGCGGGCTGTGCGCCGCGATCTCCAGCAGCGCCTCGTCCTTCAGGATGCGGCCGCGCGGGATGTCGCGCTTCTGCGCCTCGCGTTCGCGCCAGGCCGCGACCTCGTGCAGGATCGCCAGGAACTTGGCCGAGGCGTTGCGCGGCTTCAGCCGCAGCCAGGCTTGGTCCGGCTCGGTGTGGTAGGTCTCCGGCGCGCAGAGGATCGCCATCTCCTCGTCGAGCCAGGATTCGCGGCCCGACTTGCCCAGTTGCTGGCGCAGCGCCTCATAGGCCGGCCGCAGATGGATCACATCGGCCAGGGCGTATTCGATCTGGCGCTCGGTCAGCGGCCGGTGCGACCAGTCGGTGAAGCGCGAGGACTTGTCGATCCGGGCGTTGGCCAGCTTGCCGACCAGGTTCTCGTAGCTGACCGATTCGCCGAAGCCGCAGACCATCGCCGCGACCTGGGTGTCGAACAGCGGCTTCGGCACCTGGCCGGTCAGGTGCACGAAGATCTCCACATCCTGGCGGGCGGAGTGGAAGACCTTCAGCACCTTGGGGTTGTTCACGAGGGTGAACAGCGGCGCCAGGTCGATGCCGGGGGCCAGCGGGTCGATCGCCACGGCCTCGTCCAGCCCGGCGATCTGCACCAGGCACAGCTTCGGCCAGAAGGTGTGCTCGCGCATGAACTCGGTGTCGATGGCGATGTACTCGGCGGCCATCATCCGGTCGCAGAAGGCGGCGAGCTCGTCGGAGGAGGTGATCAGTGTCATCCCCAGCGTTGTAGCGGATGAACCCCCCTGTTGCCGAGAAGTTTGCGCCCGATGCGTCAAACGAAATGATCGCGGCCGGCGCGTTCGGCTACGCTGGTCCGGCAGTTGGGCGGTTCCGAACCAGGCCATGGTTTCGCTACGGCCATCCCGGACGGTGCGCGGAGGTGGAGGAGGACAGCCATGACACGACCCCTGGCCGCAGCCGCGTTCGCCGTGATGCTGACCCTGCTGCCGGCCGCCGCCGCGACCGCAGAGCAGGCGGCGCCGACCCTGCTGCGGGTCGGCGACACCGGCATCCGCTGCAAGCGGGCGCCATGCCCCTGGCGCGGCGTGGTGCCGGTGAATGACGCGGGTGGCGCCGGCGCGGCCGACCCGGCCTATGTCGGCGAGGCGCCGCCGGTGATCGCCGCCCCGCCGGAGCTGCTGGACCGGGCTCAGGCGGAGATCCGGCGCGCCTGGGCGACGGGCGGCTGCCTCATGGTGCTCGGCCGGTTCGAACGCCGGGGCGCTGCGGCGACGCCGATCTTGTCGGTCGAGCGAATCGAAGGGCCGTGCGATCAATAGTTGAAGTCTATTGAATTCTCATTATCGCTCGGTGACGAGCCCGCAGTGGGAAGGGATCTTGCTTTCAGCATTGCGGGTTATCGCAATTTTATCGCTTTTGATTGGTGTTGTCTTGGCTCTCAGGGCTTAGTCTTCGGGAACGGGAGACTTTTTCGCAGGTGCTGTCTTTCTTGTTTCGATGCTGAGCTCCGCCATCACGGCTGGGCGCTCGCCCGGATCCTGGAGGATTCAGAAAACCGGCGATCGACGCTGCACCGGATGCGGGAAGAATTGCTGCGGGAGTTCATGAAACCACACTAAAGGCGGCCTCACTGCGGACGGGAATACGTTGACGCCCTGATTCGAAAGGGAGCCCGACTCACGCTGACGGCCGGCCGCTAGCCTTCGGCGTCGAGCAGGGTGCCGAACAGGCGGTGCAGCCCGGCCCGCCCTTCGAAGCCGATGCCGGGCCGGTCGGGCAGGGCGACGGACCCGTCGGTCACCACGGCATCGTCGGTCAGCCCGCCGAAGGGCTGGAAGCACAGCGGGTTGACCTCGGCGCCGCCCAGCCCCAGCGCGGCGGCCACGTGCAGGGTGAACAGGTGCCCGCCATGCGGCCAGAACGCGTGCCGTGGCCATCCGTCCGCGACCATGTGCTCGGCGATCTGCAGATAGCCCGGCAGGCCGTAGCAATGCACCGGGTCGAACAGCAGGATGTCGCGGTCGCGCCGCAGCCCGCCATGCCGGGCCAGCAGCCGGGCCTCGGCCACCGAGAACAGGGCCTCCCCGGCGGCGATCGGGCCGGGATACGCCGCCGCCACCTCGGCCTGGACCGGGAAATCGAGCGGGTCGCAGACATCCTCGAACCACCACAGCCCGAGCGGGGCCAGGGCGGCCGCGGCGGCCAGGGCGGATGCGCGGTCGTAGGCATTCATCGCGTCGACCGCCAGATGGCTAGGTGCTGCCAGCTGCGCCGTCGCCGCCTCGATGCGTCTCAGGTCCTGCGCCAGCCCGGCGGCGCCGATCTTGATCTTGGCCCTGGTGTAGCCGAGATCGGCCAGCCGGCGCATCTCGTCCGACAGGTGGGCGATATCGTCACTGGGGTAGGGGTAGCCGCCGCCGGCATAGACCGGCACGCGGTCCGGCACGGCGTCGGCCCGGCCAAGGCGGTCCGCCAGGAAGCGGTGCAGCGGCAGCCCGGCGATCTTCGCGGCGGCGTCCCAGACCGCCATGTCGAGCGTGCCGACCGCGACGCAGCGCTCGCCATGGCCGCCGGGCTTCTCCCCGGCCATCATCGCCGCCCAGGCCCGGAACGGGTCGAGATTGGTGTTGGCCGCGTCGGCAAATTCGGTCGCGGCCAGCAGCCGGGGGGCGAAGCGCTCGCGGATCAGGCCGCCCTGGGCGTAGCGGCCGACCGAGGCGAAGCCGTACCCGACCACCGGCCGGTCGTCGCGCACCACGTCGGTGATCACCGCGACCATGCTGGTGGTTAGGCCGCCGGGGGGCACGGCCGGGTCGGCATAGCGCGAGATCGCGACCGAACGCTCCCGGATGTCGATGATCCGCATCGGCCCGCCTCTGTCCCAGCGTCGCCGCCAGCCTAGCAACCGGCGGCGACGCTGTCGCCAGGGCCTCTCAGCCTTCCCAATCCAACCCGAGGTCGAGAATGGGGGCGCTGTGGGTGATCCAACCGGTGGAGATCAGGTCGACGCCGCTGGCCGCGATCGCCGGCACGGTCTCGACCGTGATTCGGCCGGAGGCTTCGGTCACCGCGCGGCCGGCGACCCGGCACACCGCCTCGCGCAGCTGGTCCGGCGTCATGTTGTCCAGCAGCACCGCGTCGATGCCCTCGGCCAGCGCCTCGTCGAGCTGGGCCAGGGTATCGACCTCGACCTCGATCTTGACGAGATGCCCGACCGCGGCGCGGGCCCGGGCGATCGCCGGCTGCACCCCGCCGGCCACGGCGACGTGGTTGTCCTTGATCAGCACCGCGTCATCCAGGCCGAAGCGGTGGTTGGCGCCGCCGCCGGCCCGCACCGCATGCTTCTCCAGCGCCCGCAGGCCGGGGGTGGTCTTGCGGGTGCAGACGATCCGCGCCTTGTGCGGCCGGGCCGCCGCAGCCAGCGTCGCCGTGGCGGTGGCGACGCCGGACAGGCGGCACAGCAGGTTCAGCGCCACCCGCTCCGCCGCCAGGATCGGCCGGGCCGGACCGCCGATCCGGATCACCGCGTCGCCCGGCCTGACCGGGCTGCCATCCGGCGTGAGGATGGCGACTGATATGGCGGTGTCGAGCAGGCGGAAGGCCAGGGCGGCGGCATCGGTGCCGGCCACCACGCCCGGCTGGCGCGCGGCGATCACGCCGGCCATGCGGGCATCGGCCGGGATCACCGCGACGCTGGTGATGTCGCCGGCGCGGCCAAGGTCTTCCAGCAGCGCGGCCCGCACGATCGGTTCGATCAGCAGGGTGGGGAGGGGGGCGAGATCCATGATCGGGGGCCTTAAAGGCTGGCGGCGCCGGACTGGGGCACGCCGTCGACGCCCTCCAGCACATCGGCGAGGGTGAGGAAGGAGGGGGCGGAGGCGGGGTCGGCGTCCGGCCGGTCGCGGCGGTACTGGGCGCCGCGGCTTTCCTGCCGGCGCAGCGCGGCCGCCGCGATCAGCAGCCCGACCAGGGCACGGTCGGCGGCGGGCGAGGAGCGGGACAGGGCCAGAGGGCGGAAGGCAGCAATCGCTTGGGTCAGACCGGCGCCGTCGCGGATCACGCCGACGTGACGGTCCATCAGGGCCCGCAGGGCGGGGACGGTTCCATCTTCCTTGTCCCCCCTCCCCTCGCGGGAGGGGGGTAGGGGGAGGGGGCTGCCGATCGAAGGGAACGGAGTCGGGAGAGCCAGAGCCGATGGGCCGGGTTGACTCGGCCGCAGGTCTTGCTGCGGGAACCCCCTCCCCCTAGCCCCCTCCCGCGAGGGGAGGGGGGACTCAAAGAGGGCTGGCCGCGCCGCCTCGCCACGAATGTCCTCGGCGATCCAGCCGGCGAAGGCCAGCGCCTCCAGCAGCGAGTTGCTGGCCAGGCGGTTGGCGCCGTGCAGCCCGGTTCCGGCCACCTCGCCGGCGGCCCACAGGCCGGGCACCGAGGTCCGGCCGTGGCCATCCACCGCGACGCCGCCCATGTGGTAATGCGCCGCCGGGCGGATCGGGATCGGCTGCCGAATGGGGTCGAGGCCGGCGGCGCGGCACAGCTCCCCGACCCGGGCGAAGCGCGCCAGCCGGTCGCCCAGGCCGCGGGCGTCGAGGAACACCGGCTCATCCGCCGCGACATGGCGCCAGATGGCCCGGGCGATAACGTCGCGCGGCGCCAAATCGCCCAGCGGATGCCCGGCCATCACCCGGCTGCCATCGGCCGTCACCAGGGTGGCGCCTTCGCCGCGCAGCGCCTCTGTCGCCAGCGGCATCGGATCGCGGCCGACCGCTATCGCTGTGGGGTGGAACTGGACGAATTCGAGGTCGCGCAGCACCGCGCCGACCCGGGCCGCCAGCGCCAGCCCGGCGCCGGTGGCGCCGAGCGGGTTGGTGGTGTGGGCATAGAGGCCGCCGACCCCGCCGGTGGCCAGCACCACCGCCCGGACCGGGATCGCGGCCGGCGCCCCGTCCGCCTGCACCCTCGCGCCGGTGATACCGAACTCGTCGCGCAGCAGGGCGGTGGCGCGGGCGTGGCGGATGGTGATCCAGGGTGCTGTCTCCGCCGCCCGGATCAGGGTGCGCAGCACCGCAGCACCGGTGCCGTCGCCGCCGACATGGACGATGCGGCGGCGGCCATGCGCGGCCTCGAGACCCAGGGCGAAGCCGCCGGTCTCGGTCCTGTCGAACGGCGTGCCGAGCCCGTCGAGCCAGGCGATGCAGCCGGGCGCCGCTTCGGTGACGCGCTTCGCCACCTCGGGGTCGCCCAGCCCGGCGGCCGCCGCCAGGGTGTCGGCGGCGTGCAGCGCCGGGTCGTCGTCGGGGCCGAGCGCCGCGGCGATGCCGCCCTGGGCCCAGCCGGTGGCGGCTTCGGCCCCGATCGGGGCGGCGGAGAGGAGCAGCACCGGCAGCGGCGCCAGCTTCAGCGCCGTGGCCAGGCCGGCGATGCCGGCGCCGATGACGACGATGCGGTCCTGCGGATGGGGCATGTCCATCACCGTACCGCCAGCATGCGTTCGACCGCCAGGCGCGCCCGGTCGGTGACGCCGGGGTCCAGCACCACCGCCTCGGTCATGGTCTCCAGCGCGCGGCGGATCTTCGGCAGGGTGATCCGCTTCATGTGCGGGCACAGGTTGCAGGGCCGGATGAAGTCGATCTCGGGGAACTGCACGGCGACGTTGTCGCTCATCGAGCATTCGGTCACCAGCACCACCCGGCCGGGCCGCTCGGTGGCGACGTAGTCGCTCATGGCCGCGGTCGACCCGGCGAAATCCGCCTCGGCCACCACCTCGGGCGGGCATTCCGGATGGACCAGCACGACCACGCCGGGGTGGGCGTCGCGCAACTGGCGGATGTCGCCCGGGGTGAACCGCTCATGCACTTCGCAGGCGCCCTGCCAGGCGATGATCCCGACCTTGGTCTGGGCCGCGACATTGGCGGCGAGATAGCCGTCCGGAATGAAGATGACGCGCGGCACGCCCAGGCTCTCCACCACCTTCACGGCGTTGCCCGAGGTGCAACAGATGTCGCTCTCGGCCTTCACCGCGGCCGAGGTGTTGACGTAGGTCACGACCGGCACCCCGGGATAGCGCTGCCGCAGCAGCCGCACATCCGAGGGCGTGATCGAGTCGGCCAGCGAGCAGCCGGCGGCGGAATCCGGGATCAGCACGGTCTTGGCCGGGTTCAGCAGCTTCGCGGTCTCGGCCATGAAGTGCACGCCGCACAACAGGATCACCGGGGCCTCGACCCGGGTCGCCTCGCGGGCCAGGGCCAGGCTGTCGCCGGTGATGTCGGCGACGCCGTGGAAGATCTCCGACGTCTGGTAGTTGTGGGCCAGGATCACGGCGTCGCGCTCGCGCTTCAGCCGCAGGATGGCGTCGATGTCGGGGGCGAAGCCCGGCCAGTCGAAGGCCGGGATGACGCCGGACAGCCGGCCATACAGCGGGGCCAGGCGCGCGGCGATGGCGGGGGTGTAGGCGAGGGAAGCGGTCATCGGTTCTACTCACTTGGAGAATTACGAAGACGGGCGCGGCCCCGAATCGGTGTCGCTTTAGTTACTCTAATTCTCAGAATAAGAAAATCAAGTGGCGACGAGACTCCTGTTGGCGAGAGCGGCCAGGGGTCTACATAGGACAGGGGCCGTCGCAGGCGTCCCCATGGAGTTTGGTGCGGGCGTCGAGCGGCGCCGCGCGGGCAAGCGATCGAAGGAGAGATCCCGTGGAATTGCGCAATCTCGGCCGGTCCGGCATCCGGGTCGGGCCGCTGGCCTTCGGCGGCAACGTGTTCGGCTGGACCGCGGACGAGGCGACCTCGTTCCGGCTGCTCGATGCCTTCGTCGATGCTGGGCTGAACCTGATCGACACCGCCGATTGCTATTCGTCCTGGGCGCCGGGCAACAAGGGCGGCGAATCCGAAACCATCATCGGCAACTGGCTGAAGCGCAGCGGCAAGCGCGACAAGGTGGTGGTCACCACCAAGGTCGGCTGGGAGATGCCGGGCCGGGTGCAGCGCAAGGACCTGTCGGGCGCCTGGATCCGCGAGGAGGTCGAGCATTCGCTGCGCCGGCTGCAGATCGACGTGATCGACCTGTACCAGTCGCATCACGACGACCTGGAGACGCCGCAGGAAGAGACGCTGGCGGCCCATGCCGAGCTGATCAAGGCCGGCAAGGTGCGGGCGATCGGCGCCTCGAACTTCTCGGCCGAGCGCTTCGCCTCCGCCTTGAAGCTGAGCGAGCAGGGCCTGCCGCGCTACGAGACGATGCAGCCGCGCTATAGCCTGATCGATCGTTCAGGCTATGAGGGCGCGTTGGAGGATCTGTGCCGGCGCGAGGAGATCGGCGTGATCACCTACTCCTCGCTCGGCTCCGGCTTCCTCAGCGGCAAATACCGCAGCGAGGCCGATCTGGCGAAGAGCGTCCGCGGCGGCGGCATGAAGGACCGCTTCAACGCCCGCAACCTCGGCGTCCTCGGCGCGCTGGACAAGGTGGCGGAGGCGCATGGCGTGCGCCCGGCCACGGTGGCGCTGGCCTGGCTGATCGCCCGGCCCGGCATCACCGCCCCGATCGCCAGCGCGACGACGCTGGAGCAGCTGGACGACCTTCTGGCGGCGACCCGGCTGACCCTGGCCGCCGACGAGATCCGGCTGCTGGACGAGGCCGGAAAGTAGAGACAGCCTCCCAAGTCGTCATTCCCCGCGAAAGCGGGAATCTCTTTCCGGTCGGTCCGCAGGAGATCCCCGCTTTCGCGGGGATGACGAAAAGGGAGCCTGGTGGGGATCTCTCCAACGGAACGCAACATTCGGTCGGCTCGCGGCCCGAACGATGCCATGCTTCCCCCAACGACCACGGTCAACCGGAGGAAGATATGCTCATCGGCAGGCTTGTCATCGCGCTCGGCGCCGCCGCGCTGCTGGCGCTTCCGGCCGGGGCGCAGGCGCTGGACGGCACCCTGAAGAAGATCCAGGAGACCGGCGAGATCACGCTCGGCGTCCGCGAATCATCGGTGCCCTTCTCCTACAACGACGAGAACCAGCAGCCGGTCGGCTATGCCATCGACATCTGCCTGAAGGTGGTCGATGCCATCAAGGCGGAGCTGAAGAGCGACCAGATCGCGGTCAAGATGCTCGCGGTGACCTCGGCGACGCGGATCCCGCTGATCGCCAACGGCACCATCGACCTTGAATGCGGCTCGACCACCAACAACCTCGACCGACAGAAGCAGGTCGCCTTCACCAACAGCCATTTCCTGACCGCCAGCCGCTTCGTCTCCAAGAAGGAGAACCACATCGCCACCATCGACGACCTCAAGGGCCGGACCGTGGTGTCGACCTCCGGCACCACCAACATCAAGCAGCTGACCGAGGTGAACGCCCAGCGCAGCCTCGGCGTCACCATCGTCCGGCCAAGGACCATGCCGAGGCCTTCCTGATGGTCGAGACCGACCGCGCCGCCGCCTTCGTCATGGACGACATCCTGCTGTCCAGCCTGGTCGCCAGCTCGAAGGACCCGGCCGCCTATGTGATTTCGGACGATGCGTTCTCGAAGCCGGAGCCCTACGGCATCATGCTGCGGCGCGACGATCCGGCCTTCAAGGCGGTGGTCGACAAGGCGACGGCCGCCCTCTACCAGAGCCCGGAGATCCTGGCGATCTACGACAAGTGGTTCGCCAAGCCGATCCCGCCCAAGGGGCTGACCCTGGCGGTGCCGCTCAATCCGGTGCTGAAGAAGGCGTTCGAGCACCCGAACGACAGCGGCGACCCGGCTGCCTACTGAACCGGCGCCGCGGGGGCCGGGCCGCATGGCCTACCACTGGAACTGGGGCATCCTGTGGGAGCTCTCGCCCGACGGGCAGGGCACCTATTTCGACATGCTGCTGGCCGGGCTGGCCTGGACCGTGATCACCGCGATCGGCGCCTGGGCCATCGCGGTGATCCTCGGCTCGGTGGTCGGGGCGCTGCGCAGCCTGCCGTCGAGATGGTTGCCGCGCCTGGGCACCGCCTATGTCGAGATCTTCCGCAACGTGCCGCTGCTGGTGCAGCTGTTCCTGTGGTTCTTCGTGCTGCCGGAGCTGCTGCCGAGGTCCTGGGGGCTGTGGCTGAAGCAGTTGCCGGACGCGCCGCTGTGGACCGCGATCTTCGGCATCGGCTTCTACATGTCGGCGCGGGTGGCAGAGCAGGTGCGCGCCGGCATCGCCGCCCTGCCGCCGGGCCAGCGCATGGCGGGCACCGCGCTGGGCCTGACCCTGCCGCAGACCTACCGCTACGTGCTGCTGCCGATGGCCTACCGCATCATCCTGCCGCCGCTGACCTCGGAGTTCCTGAACACGATCAAGAACACTTCGGTGGCGCTGACCATCGGGCTGATCGAGCTGACCGCCCAGGCTCGCGCCATGCAGGAATTCTCGTTCCAGGTGTTCGAGGCGTTCTCGGTGGCGACGCTACTGTACCTCCTGGTCAACGCCGTGGTGGTCTTCGCCATGCGCTGGCTGGAAGGGCGCGTCGCCGTGCCCGGCTACATCGTCTCGGGCCGGTAGGGGCGGGCCGATGTTCGAGAGCTTCGACTTCGGGGTGATCTGGCGGTCGCTGCCCTATCTGTTCCGCGAGGGCATGGTCTTCACCCTGACCCTGACCGGCCTCGCCACCGCCAGCGGCGTCGTGCTCGGCACCCTGCTGGCGATGTTGCGCCTGTCCGGCTTCACGCCCCTGGCCAGGATCGCCGCCGGCTACGTCAACCTGATGCGGTCGCTGCCGCTGGTGCTGGTGCTGTTCTGGTTCTACTTCCTGATGCCCTATGTCGGACAGTGGGTCACCGGCTCCGCGCGCCCGATGGCGGTCGGCGCGTCGCTGTCGGCGATCGTCACCTTCACCCTGTTCGAGGCGGCCTATTTCGCCGAGATCATGCGCGCCGGCATCCAGTCGATCCCGAAAGGCCAGGTCGCGGCCGCGCAGGCGCTGGGCATGACCTATTGGCAGGTGATGGGCTACATCGTCCTGCCGCAGGCCTTCCGCAACATGCTGCCGGTGCTGCTGACCCAGACCATCATCCTGTTCCAGGACACCTCGCTGGTCTATGTGCTGTCGATCACCGACTTCCTCGGCGCCGCCTCCAAGATCGCGCAGCGCGACGGCCGGCTGGTCGAGATGTACCTGTTCGCCGCCGCAATCTACTTCCTGGTCTCGTACCTGGCGTCGCGGCTGGTGAAGACTTTGCAGGCGCGTGTCGCCATCAATCGCGCGCCGTGAGGAGGGGCCGATGATCGAGATCAGCAAGCTCGGCAAATGGTATGGCGCCTTCCATGTGCTGAAGGACTGCACGACCAGCGTCGCCAAGGGCGAGGTGGTGGTGGTGTGCGGCCCCTCCGGCTCCGGCAAGTCGACCCTGATCAAATGCGTCAACGCGCTGGAGCCGTTCCAGCAGGGCGAGATCCGGGTCGATGGCGTGTCGCTGGGCGACAAGGCCACCAACCTGCCGCGGCTGCGCGCCCGGGTCGGCATGGTGTTCCAGCATTTCGAGCTGTTCCCGCATCTGCGCATCATCGAGAACCTGTGCCTGGCGCAGCAGAAGGTGCTGGGCCGCGGCCGCGACGAGGCGATGGCGCGCAGCGCCAGGCTGCTCGACCGGGTCGGGCTGACCGAACAGGCGGGCAAGTTCCCCGGCCAGCTCTCGGGCGGGCAGCAGCAGCGCGTGGCCATCGCCCGGGCGCTGGCGATGGACCCGATCGCCATGCTGTTCGACGAGCCGACCTCGGCGCTCGATCCGGAGATGATCAACGAGGTGCTGGACGTCATGGTGGCGCTGGCGCAGGAGGGCATGACGATGATGGTGGTGACCCATGAAATGGGCTTCGCCCGCCGGGTCGCCGATCGGGTGATCTTCATGGACAAGGGCGAGATCGTCGAGGACGCGGCCACCGAGGCGTTCTTCGGCAGCTCGCGCAGCGATCGGGCGCAGCTGTTCCTGTCGAAGATCCTGTCGCACTGAGCCTGGGTCGGCCTCAGAACCGGCGCGACAGGATGGTGCGGTCGGTGCCGGCGAAGCCGTGGCGCCGGTACAGGCGGGCGGCGCCGGGATTGCCGGCCTCGACCTCGAGATGCACCGCGTGCACGGCCTCCGCTCGCAGCAGCTCGGCCAGGATCTCGAGCACCGCGCCGCCATGGCCGCGGCCGCGATGGGCCGGCTCGATGTAGAGGTCGTCGATGAAGGCGTCGCGGCCGCCGAACTCGATGCTCCAGGACCAGGTGACCACGAGATAGCCGATCGGATCGCCGCCGGCCTCGATCATCCAGCCGGTGGCGAAGCGGGTGCCGGCGGCGATTTCGGCGATCGCCCGGCCTCCTCCCGGGCTCAGGGGATGGTTGTCCTCGTCGTGGAATGCGACGGCCATGGCCAGCAGCCGGTCATGGTCGGCCGGCACCAGCGGGCGCAGGGCGAGGGTCATGCCTGGCGCCGCGACAGGGGCAGCTTCACCCCCGGCTCGGGCTGCTCCTGCAGCACCTCGCGGCGGAAGCGGACCAGCCGGGCGGGGCGGCCGCCGGTGCCGCCGGCGACTTCGCCGGTCTCCTCGACCAGCCCTTGGCTGTCGACCAGGCGGCGGAAGTTCGGTGCGTGCAGGCGCAGGCCCGCCAACGCCTCGACCGTGCGCTGCAACTGCGACAGGGTGAAGGTCGGCGGCATCAGCTCGAACACCACCGGCCGGTACTTGATCTTGCCGCGCAGCCGGCCGATCGCGGTCGCCAGGATGCGGCGGTGGTCGGCCGCCATCGCCGCGCCGTCGGCCGCGGCCGGCACCGCCGCGCCGTGGCGTTGCGCCTCGGCGGCCAGGCCGGCCTCATACAGCAGCTCATAGCGCTCCAGCACCCGCTCCTCGCCCCAGGGCATGCCGCCCAGGCCGAAGGCGGTGCGCAGCCTGGCGTTGCGGCTGCGGCGCTCGGCCTCGGTCGTGGCCGCTGCCGCCCAGGCCGCCAGCCCGGGTTCGATCCGGTCCAGCAGGGCGGGGCGGCCGTCGCGCCGGTCCTCCCAGGGGAAGTGGCGGTACCAGTCGCTCCACAGGCTGTCGCCCCAGGCGGCCGACGCGGCCTCGCGCACCAGGGCGAGATAGCCGACCGACAGCATCCGGTCCGGTCCGGCCAGCTGCCGGTCGCGGTCGCCGAAGGTGTAGAGCTGCTCGACATAGCCCAGGCGCTGCCCGGTCTGCGTCTCGACCCAGGCGCGCAGCCCCAGCTCCAGCGTCCGGTGCTGCGGCTCCAGCGGGCCGGCCGGCAGGGCGTCGACCCCGTCCGCCCCCCGCAGCGCCAGCACCCGCGGCGTGTCCCCGGCGACGGCGACGACCACGGCCGAAAGATCGACCGTGACCCGGTCCTGGGCCGGCCTGGGCTGGGCCTTCGCGCTCATCGCTGGCGTCCGTGCGGGGTGTCGATTCTCATGCCGCCGAGATTATCACGGGCGCCGTGACGGCGGCTCGAAGATCGGCGGCGCGAGGCTGGTGAAGCACGCGTCGTCCGGGCGGCTGCCGGGGTCGTCGAGGAAGCGGTTCGCGATCCTGCGGGCGCAGGGCTGGCCGCGGATCAGAACGCCGTGGCCCTGTCCCGGAAAGACGTAGCTGTGGCCATTGGCCAGCCGTTTCGCAGCCGCCTCGGCCCGACCGGGCGGCGTGATCGGGTCGAACGCGCCGGAGATCAGCAGCGTCGGGATCGCGCTCGTGACAGGGGCGGCATCGCCGGCCGGGCTGCGCGCCACCGGCCAGGCAGCGCAGGCGCCGTCGCTTTGAGGATTCCAGACCTGATCGGCGAAGCGCGGATCCTGCGACCGGGCCCGATCGGCCCAATCGCTTTCCGTCGGCAGCAGGTCGGCGCAGATCACCGAGGCATAGACGTCGCTGGCGAGATCCTCCTGCTCGATTTCGGCGACGAGAACCTGCCAGGTCTTCATCGAGTCCAGCAGGCGCATGTTCCCGGCCTCGGCCTCGGCGACGAGCAGCGGCAGGAAGCGGGATCTCTCGGGGCTTCCCAGCATCTGGAAGGTGAGGTCGCGAAGGGCCCAGCCATCGATCCGCGCCATGACCGTCGGCTCATCGGGCACGGTGACCGGGGCGATCCGGGGGTGTGCGTCCAGTGCCGCCGCCAGCGCGAAGTAGCGCCGCTCCAGATCGGGAAAGGCCGCGTCGCAATCGGCATCGTCGCGGCAGGTGCCGACCAGGGCATCGAAGGCACTGCCCAGATCGGCCAAGTGGTCCCGGACGAGATTCGCTTCCGGCGGGGCCACGCCTTCGACGATGACCGACCGAATCCCCTCCGGATGATCCCGCATCACGGCGAGGGCAACGCGGGAGCCGAAGGACATGCCCCAGAGATTCCAGGCGGGATAGCCGAGGGCAAGGCGCAGATCCGCGACATCCGCGGCGATGGTCGCCGTGGTGATGTTGCCTGGGCCGTGTCCGCTGTCCCGGTAGCGGGCCCAGCATTCCTTGGCGCTGCGCCGCAGGTCCGCCAGCCACGCCGCCCGCGGCGGCTGCAGGTGGTCGACCGTGCGGTTGACGGCGTTGGGGTCGAGGGGAGAACAACCGCTCGGTAGGATCGGCGACGCGCCGACGCCGCGCTGGTCGAACAAGACCAGCCGCTGTCGGCCGAGCCATTCGCGGGATTTCACCATGCCTGCCCAGACCTTGAGATCCCCGGGGCCGAGATGGGTCGGCAGGCCGGGCCCGCCCTGGATGAACAGCAGCGGATCGGGCGCGAGGTCCTGCCCCGTCCGCCACAGCGTCGCCACCGCCAGGGCGATGCGCGGCCCGTCCGGGCGGGTGCGGTCCTCCAGCACCGTGACGGTGCCGCATTGCACCGCGATCCCCTCCGGCAGCGCCGTGCCGGCAGGGCAGTCCCGGGCGGTGAAGAATGGCGGCTGCGGCTCCTCCGCGACGGCGCCGGAGGCGGCGAGGACGAGCAGGAGGGAGAGGATCCGGCGCATGCCGCTCACGGGCCGTTGTCGAGGCGAAGCGGCAGCCATTCTGTCGAAGGAGGTCTGGGTTATCCAGCCGCGGCTTGACAGGCCGGCGCGTGGAGTGTCACTGACCGGCGTTTCATGCCCTGGTCCGAGAGCGCTCCCATGCACCCCTACCGCACCCACACCTGCGGCCAGCTCCGTCCCGAACAGGCTGGCCAGACCGTCCGCCTGTCCGGCTGGGTCCATCGCAAGCGCGACCATGGCAATCTGCTGTTCCTCGACCTGCGCGACCATTACGGCCTGACCCAGTGCGTGGTCGACACCGACAGCCCGCATTTCGCGGCGGCCGAGGCGGTGCGCGTCGAAAGCGTCGTCACCATCACCGGCACCGTGGTCAAGCGCAACACCGAGACCTCGAACGACAAGCTGCCGACCGGTGGCATCGAGGTGCGGATCGACGACTTCGTGCTGCAGTCGGCCGCCCAGGTGATCCCGCTGCAGGTCGCGTCCGACGAGGAGGCCGGCGAGGACACCCGTCTGCGCCACCGCTTCCTCGACCTGCGCCGCCAGAAGATGCAGCGCAACATCGTGCTGCGCAGCGAGGTCATCTCCTCGATCCGCCGCCGCATGATCGACCAGGGCTTCCGCGAATTCCAGACGCCGATCCTGACGGCGTCGAGCCCCGAGGGCGCGCGCGACTTCCTGGTGCCGGCGCGCCAGCATCCCGGCAAGTTCTACGCCCTGCCGCAGGCGCCGCAGCAGTTCAAGCAGCTGCTGATGGTGGCCGGCTTCGACCGCTACTTCCAGATCGCGCCCTGCTTCCGCGACGAGGACAGCCGCGCCGACCGTTCCCCGGGTGAGTTCTACCAGCTCGATTTCGAGATGAGCTACGTCACCCAGGAGGACGTGTTCCAGGCGATCGAGCCGGTGCTGCGCGGCGTGTTCGAGGAGTTCGCCGACTTCACCGGCACCAAGAAGGCCGTCACCGCCGGGCCGTTCCCGCGCATCCCCTATGCCGAGTCGATGCTGAAATACGGCAACGACAAGCCGGACCTGCGCAACCCGCTGGTGATCTGCGACGTCACCTCGGTCTTCGCCCGTGAGGACGTGACCTTCCGCGCCTTCAAGGGCGTGATCGAGAAGGGCGGCGTGGTACGCGCCATCCGGGCGCCTGCGGTGGGCGACCGCCCGCGCAGCTTCTTCGACAAGCTGAACGGCTGGGCGCAGGAGCAGGGGGCGCCGGGCCTCGGCTATGTGCTGTTCGAGGCCGGGGCCGGCAAGGGCCCGATCGCCAAGTTCCTGCCGGAGGAGGCCCAGGCCGCCCTGCGCGCGGCGGCCGGCGCCGCCGACGGCGACGCGGTGTTCTTCATCGCCGACCTGCCGGCCGCGGCCGCCAAGATGGCCGGCTTCGCCCGCACCCGGATCGGCCAGGACATGGAGCTGATCGACGGCAACCGCTTCGAGTTCTGCTGGATCGTCGACTTCCCGATGTACGAGCTGAACGAGGAGACCGGGCAGATCGACTTCAGCCACAACCCGTTCTCGATGCCGCAGGGCGGGCTGGAGGCGCTGGAGACGCAGGACCCGCTGACCATCAACGCGTTCCAGTACGACATCGTCTGCAACGGCGTCGAGCTGTCCTCGGGCGCCATCCGGAACCACAAGCCGGAGATCATGATCAAGGCGTTCGAGATCGCCGGCTACGGCCGCAACGAGCTCGAGGCCAAGTTCGGCGGCATGCTGTCGGCCTTCCGTTTCGGCGCCCCGCCGCATGGCGGATCGGCCCCCGGCATCGACCGCATCGTCATGATGCTGGCGGACGAGCCGAACATCCGCGAGGTCATCGCCTTCCCGATGAACCAGCGCGCCGAGGACCTGCTGATGGGCGCCCCGGCCGAGGTCGATGCGGCCCGGCTGAAGGAGCTCTCGATCAAGCTCGATCTGCCGAAGAAGGCCGGCTGAGCCGCAGATCGGGGCTCGAGTCTCAGCATTTATTGTCATGCCACGGCTTGACCGTGGCATCCAGGGGCGGCCGGAGCAGTTCTTGGTGGCCCCTGGACTGCCCGGTCAAGCCGGGCAGTGACAATTGGGGGTGAGGCGGAAGCCGATAGGCGATCGCCGGTCGCCGCATCGGGTCGACTCGTCAGACAAGTGTGTTAGCCTGCATCCCTGGCCCGGCGCCGGGCGGTTCGTTCCGCCCTGCCGGCAGACCAAACAAGCAGGGAAGCACTCGAATGCTGGGATTTCGTGGGGGAGCCGTCATTGCGGCGCTCGTCGCCATGCATGTCATGGCATCGCCGGCCACCGCCGCCGGCATCCGGATCGGGATCGACGCCGACCCTGACATCCTGGACCCGGCGCAGGGCGGGTCCGTCTCCGGGCGCGAGATCTTCGCGGCCCTGTGCGACAAGCTGGTCACCGCCACCCCGGAGGGCGGGTTCGCCCCCCAGCTCGCCACCGGCTGGACCTGGTCTCCCGACAACAAGGTCCTCACCCTGGCATTGCGCGACGGCGTGGTGTTCCATGACGGCGAGCCGCTGGACGCGGCGGCGGTGAAGGCCAATCTCGAACGCTACCGTTCGGCCCCGGTCTCGCGCCGGAAGTCCGAGCTGAAGCCGATCGACAGCATCGCCGTCGTCGACCGCCTGACGTTGCAGATCACGCTGTCGCGGCCCTATGCGCCGCTGATCGCGGTGCTGTCCGACCGTGCCGGCATGATGCTGTCGCCGAAGGCCGTCGCCGCGGCGGGAGACGCCATCGGCCTGCACCCGGTCTGCGCCGGCCCGTTCCAGTTCGTCGAGCGGCGCCAGGGCGACCACATCCTGCTGAAGCGCTTCGACCGGTACTGGAACAAGGACGCGATCTTCCTCGACTCGGTCGAATACCTGCCGATCCCCGACGGCACCGTGCGGCTGCTCAACCTGCGCTCCGGCGACCTCGACATCGTCGAGCATGTGGCGCCGACCGACATCCCGTCGGTGCGCGACGACCCGGATGTGGCGCTGGTCCAGGCGCCGTCGCTGGCCTACGATCTGATCACCTTCAACATCCATCACGGCGACCAGGCCAACAGCCCGATCGGGCAGAACGCCAAGGTGCGGCAGGCGCTGGAGCTGTCGCTGGACCGCGAGGCGATCAACGCCGTCGCCTATGACGGGCTGTTCACCCCGAGCAACCAGCCGGAAGGGCCGGGGACGCGGTTCTACGATCCCGGCCACCCGCTGCCGGCCCGCGACCTCGACAAGGCCAAGGCCCTGCTGGCCGAGGCGGGTGTGCCGAGCCCGTCCTTCACCCTGCTGGTGACCAACAACCCGGTCACCCAGCAGGTCGGGCAGATGATCCAGGCGATGGCGGGCGAGGCCGGCTTCGACATCAAGGTCCAGGCGCTGGAGGCGGCGGCCCTGGCCGCCAGCGCCAATGACGGCAACTACCAGGCGGCGATCGCGATCTGGAGCGGCCGGCCCGACCCGGACGCCAACATCGCGGCCTGGGCCGGCTGCGAGGCATTCCAGAACTGGGGCCGCTACTGCAACCCGGATTTCGACGGCATCCTGGCCCAGGCCCGCGAGACCACCGACGACGAGCGCCGGGCGACCCTGTACCGGCAGGCGGCCGGGGTCTTCCTGACCGATCTGCCGCAGATCGTGCTCTACCACTACACCTCGGTGTGGGGGATGCGCCGGGCGGTCACCGGCTTCACCGCCTATCCCGACGGGCTGATCCGCCTGCAGGGCGTGAAGATCGAAGCGGCCAAGTGAGGGGCGGCCCAGTGAGGGGCGACGCCGTGGGCCTTGCGTCCGCCCGCGGCTCGGGCTCAGATGCTGCGATGCAATGCAGGCTCTCCTCCCTCGCCCTTCTCGCCCTCCTGCTGCCGGTCGGCGCCGCCCAGGCGGCCCCGACCGTGGTGCTGCAGCCGCACCGGGCGATCTATTCGCTGAAGCTCGACATGACGCGCGGCCAGCGCAGCGTGATCGCGATCGACGGCCAGATGGAGTATCGCTGGGCCACGGCCTGCGATGGCTCCAGCTTCGAGCAGAACTACCAGGTGGCGATGGTCTACGCCTCGGGCGACACGCTGACGCGCAAGACCCGCTACGCCGGCTGGGAATCCGCCGATGGGCATGAGCTGACCTACAATCTCAGCTCCTCCACCAACGGCAAGGACAACGAGGACATCCGCGGCACGGCCCAGCTCGACGAGGCCGGGCAGGGCGATGCGGTGTTCAAGACGCCGGCCGATCTCAAGCAGGACATCCCGGCCGCCAGCCTGTTCCCGACCATGCATATGGAGCGGCTGATCGGCGCGATGCAGGCGGGCCGGCCGATCTTCACCGCCGGCTTCTTCGACGGCAGCTCCACCGACGGGCCGCAATATGTCAGCGTCGCCATCGGCCGCGCCAAGTCGGGCGAGCCGTCGGCCGACCCGCTGCTGCGCGGCCCGTCGCACGCCGTCAGCATGGCGTTCTTCACTCTCGGGACGGCCAAGGACAAGGACGAGAGCGTGGAACTGCCCGGCTACGAGCTGCGGCAACGCCTGTTCGAGAACGGCATCGCCGATCAGATCGTGATCGACTACGGCGATTTCGCCATGGCCGCGAAGCTCGACAAGATCGAGCCGATCGAGGCGCCGCACTGCGATTGAGTCTAGGCCCTTCGGTTTCAGAGTCCGTTCGAGAATGCGCTGGTGCGAGTCGGCTGGTGGTGGTTTCGAGAACCGGCGCGCAGCGGACATGGTCGTCCGTGAGCACCGGAAGCGCAGAAACCGCCATCAGACGGCCGCACCAGTAGCATTGTCGAATGGGCTCTCAGGCCCCCAGCCGGTCCGAGACGATCGACCAGTTGACGATGGTCTCGAGCACGGCCTTGACGTGGTCGGGGCGGCGGTTCTGGTAGTCCAGATAGTAGGCGTGCTCCCAGACATCGATGCCGAACAGCGGCTGGCCGCCATGGGCGAAGGGTGAATCGGCGTTCGAGCTGCCGACCAGGCTGAGCTTGCCGGCATCGGCCACCAGCCAGACCCAGCCGCTGCCGAACACCTTGCCGGCGGCCTCGGTGGTGGCCTTGACCAGGCCGGCCTGGTCGCCGAAGGCATCGGCGATGGCGGCGGCCARCTGGCCCTGCGGCGCCTTCGGCCCGCCGGGGGTGAACTGCTCCCAGTACAGATCGTGGTTCCAGGCCTGGCCGGCCTGGTTGAAGATCGCGGTGTCTTTGTTGGTGGCGGATTTCACCACCACCTCGGCCARGGTCATCGACTCATAGGGCGTGCCGGGCACCAGCTTGTTCAGCGTGTCGAAATAGGCCTTGTGGTGCTTGCCGTAGTGCAGGCCGACGGTCTCGGCGCTGATGGTCGGGGCCAGCGCGCTTTCGGCGAAGGGCAGCTTCGGCTGCTTGAACGGACCGGTCGTCGCGGCCGCGGTCTGGGCTGCCGCCAGGCGGGGGGCGGCGGTGGCGGCGAGGGCGGCGGCACCGCCGAGCATCAGGGCTTCACGCCGATTCAGGGGCATGGGGTTCATGGGGCTCTTCCTCGGGTTGGCGCCGGCCGGCGGCCAGCGGATCGCGTCGAGACCAGGGAGAAGGACGGACGCAGTCTTCCCCTCATATGAGGCTGCGCCCATAGCGGATCACACGCCGCGACCGAACGACGCGCGGCCTCTCCTCAGGCGTTGTCGCCCTGGATGGCGGCGATCACGGCGTCGGTCACGGCGCGGGTGGTCGCCCGGCCGCCGAGGTCGGGCGTGTGCAGCGTGGGGTCGGCGGTGACCCGCTCGACCGCCCGCATCAGCCGCTGCCCGGCCGCGGCCTCGCCGAGATGGTCCAGCATCATCGTCGCGGTCCAGAAGGTGCCGATCGGGTTGGCGATGCCCTGGCCGGTGATGTCGAAGGCGGAGCCGTGGATGGGCTCGAACATCGAGGGGAAGCGCCGCTCCGGGTTCAGGTTTGCGGTCGGGGCGATGCCCAGCGACCCGGCCAGCGCCGCCGCCAGGTCGGACAGGATGTCGGCATGCAGGTTGGTGGCGACGACGGTGTCCAGGGTGCGCGGCTTCAGGGTCATGCGCATGGTCATGGCGTCGACCAGCATCTTGTCCCAGGTGACCTCCGGGAACTCGGCCGCGACCTCGGCCGCGATCTCGTCCCACAGCACCATGCCGTGGCGCTGGGCGTTCGACTTGGTGACCACGGTCAGGTGCCGGCGCGGGCGCGACCGGGCCAGGGCGAAGGCGAAGCGCATGATCCGGGTGACGCCGGCGCGGGTGAAGATCGCGACCTCGGTCGCCACCTCCTCCGGCAGGCCGCGATGGCTGCGGCCGCCCTGGCCGGCATATTCGCCCTCGGAATTCTCGCGCACGATCACCCAGTCCAGATCCGCCGGCCCGACATCGCGCAGCGGCCCGGCGATGCCGGGCAGCAGCCGGGTGGGGCGGACATTGGCGTATTGGTCGAAGGATTGGCAGATCGCCAGGCGCAGGCCCCACAGGGTGACGTGGTCCGGCACGTCGGGGGCGCCGACCGCGCCGAAATAGATCGCGTCGAACGGCTTCAGCCGCGCCAGCCCGTCCGCCGGCATCATCACGCCATGCGTCTTGTAGTAATCCGAGCCCCAGTCGAAGCTCTCGAAGTCCAGCCCGAAGCTGCCGTCGCGGGCGGCCAGGGCCTGCAGTACCTCGATCCCGGCGGCGATGACCTCGCCGCCGATGCCGTCGCCCGGTATCGCCGCGATCCTGTGATGGCGCATGTCGCTGTCGTCCCTGAGGTCAAAGCAAGGCCGCGGCGCGACTCACCCGGTTCGCCGCGGCGGGCCGGACCGGCCCTTGGCGATGATATCCGGGCCCAGCTTGCGGCGCACGGCGTCGATTGTCGCTTCCACCGCGCGGCGCTGGGCCGGGGCGGGGTCCAGCAGGTCCGGCGGGTCGGCCAGGCGGCCCTCGACCAGGTCGCTGCAGCCGATGCCGATCAGCCGGAAGGCCTCTCCGGTGGCGACCTGCTCGATCATCGGCGCGGCGGTGCGCCAGATCGTCTCGGCCAGCTGGGTGGGGTCGGCCAGGCGATGGCTGCGAGTCAGCTGCCGGAAGCCCGCGGTCTTCAGCTTCAGCACCACGGTGCCGCCGGCCAGCTCCTGCTTCTTCAGCCGTGCCGCCACCGTCTCGCATAGCGGCCACAGCTCGCGCTGCAGCGCCTGCGGGTTCTGGATGTCGGTGTTGAAGGTGGTCTCGGCCGAGATGCTCTTGGTCTCGCCGTCGGGGTCGACCGGCCGCTGGTCCTCGCCGCGGGCGTAGCGGTACAGCCGGCGGCCGAACACGCCGAAGCGGCGCACCAGCCGGCTCTCGTCCAGCCGGCGCAGGTCGCCGACGCTGCGGATGCCGTCGCTGAACAGCTTCTCGCGCATCACCTGGCCGACGCCGGGGATGATGCCGACCGGCTTGTCGGCCAGGAAGGCCATGGCCTCGGCCCGGCCGATCACGGCGAAGCCGCGCGGCTTGTCCAGGTCGGACGCGATCTTGGCCAGCATCTTGTTCGGCGCCAGGCCGATCGACAGGGTCACGCCGATCTCGCGCTCGACCTGCCGGGCGATGGCGGCGCAGGTCTCGGCCGGGCTGCGGCCGTGCAGCGCCTGGGTTCCGGACAGGTCGAGGAAGGCCTCGTCCAGCGACAGCGGCTCGACCTTCGGCGTGGCGGCCAGGAACACCGCCCGGATCTGGCGGCTGACCGCGGCGTATTTGGCCATGTCGGGGCGCAGCACCACGGCGTCGGGGCAGGCCTCCAGCGCCTTGAACATCGGCATGGCCGAGCGCACGCCGTACAGCCGGGCGACATAGCAGGCGGCGGAGACCACGCCGCGGGTGCCGCCGCCGACCACCACCGGCAGGGCCGCCAGCTCCGGCCGGTCGCGCTTCTCCACCGTGGCGTAGAAGGCGTCGCAGTCGAGATGGGCGATGGTCAGGCTGTGCAGCTCGGCATGGCGGATCAGGCGCGGCGACCCGCATTTGGCGCAGCGCCGCGCGCCCGGCGGCGGATGCGCGCCGCAGTCCCGGCACAGGCCGGGCAGCAGGTCAGCCTGCTGTGGCCGCGGAGACATGGAAGGGAACGCCGCGGCGCCCGGACGGTTCGGTCATGGCGCGCATCGTACTCCTTTTGTACCCGGCCGTCAGCGGTGCAGGGAGGGCGACGGCGCCGCCGATCGAAGGCTCATCTGCGGTTGTGATCCGCGCGGCCTTTACAACGCATGATGCGGGGGCCGATCCTTGCCATCGGGGGCGCCGCCGGAAGCGGCGCGAGGGGGGAATCGAGCCATGGCGAAGACGGTGCTGATCGTCGAGGACAACGAGCTGAACCGGAAGCTGTTCGTCGATGTGCTCGAGGCGAATGGCTACGCCACGATCGGCACCGACAACGCCGCCGAGGCGATGCGGCTGGCGCGGGCGCACCGGCCCGACCTGATCCTGCTCGACATCCAGCTGCCGGAGATCTCGGGGCTGGAGGTGACGAAATGGCTGAAGGCGGATGAGGCGCTGGCGCCGATCCCGGTGATCGCGGTGACCGCCCTGGCGATGAAGGGCGACGAGGCGATGGTGCGGGCCGGCGGCTGCGACGACTACATCTCCAAGCCGATCAGCGTGGCCGGCTTCATCGCCACGGTGCGGCGGCATCTCGACGGATAGGCCAACGCGAAAAGCCCCGCCGAGGGCGGGGCTTCGTCGACGTGAAGATCGAAGCTAAGCGGCGCGAGGCCTGCTTACTTGATCTTGCCTTCCTTGAAATCGACATGCTTGCGCACGACCGGGTCGTACTTGCGCAGCGTCAGCTTCTCGGTCTTGGTCTTCGGGTTCTTGTTGGTCACGTAGAAGAACCCGGTGTCCGCGGTGCTGTTCAGGCGGATCTTGATGGTGCTCGGCTTCGCCATGATGCTGGCTCCAATATCAATGATGCTCGGCGCCGCATCACGGGCCGGGGAGCGCGCACCATACCGTCCGGCGCGCGCGAGTCAAGCCCGGCGATGGGCATCGCAGCCTCCAGCCGCGGGCTTCTACGGCTCGTGGGTGGCGGCGACAGCGTGGATGTCCTGGGCGCCCATCGCCTGGGCGTAGAGCGCCGGGTCGGTCAGCAGGTCGACGGCGACGTCGATGTCGAGATCGGCGTCATGCACCTGCCAGGGGCAGACGCTGCGCAGCCGCCGCAGGGCCTTGTCGTCCTCCGGCGCAGCGAAGCGGTCCGCGATCATGTCGGCCGGGCGCGGCAGCTGGCCGGCGCGGAAGGCCTGGATCACCGTCTTGGCGTCGGTCTCGGTGCTGCTGCTGGTGCACACCGTCGGCACGATGCCCTGGCGGTGCCAGGTGTAGCCCGAGGGCGCGTAGATCCGGCTCCAGGTCAGGAACAGTTCGCCGTCATTGGGCAGCCGGGTCACGGTCTGGACGCTGCCCTTGCCGAAGGAGGTCGAGCCGACCAGGATCGCGCGGTCAGAATCCTGCAGCGCCGCCGCCGTGACCTCCGCCGCCGAGGCGGAGTGGCCGTCGACCAGGACGGCCAGAGGCAGGTGGCCGGTGATGTCCTCGCCATGGGCGTTGAAGTTCTGGACGCTGTCCGGGTTGCGGCCGCGGGTCGAGATGATCGGGCCGCGCTCCATGAACAGGTCGGCCAGCGCGACCGACTGGTCGAGCAGCCCGCCCGGATTGCCGCGCAGGTCGAGGATGATGCCGCGGGCCCGGCCGTTGAGGCCGTGCAACTGGCCGGTCACGGCGTTGCGTACGGCGGCGGCGCTGGTGGTGTTGAAGCGCAGCAGCTTGACGATGACCACATTGTTGCGCACCTGGGCGCGGACCATGTTCTCGATCACCTTCTCGCGAATCATGGTCGCGGTGCGGCTGCCGCCCCTGGGCTCGCGCACCGTGAGGTCGACCTTGGTGCCGACCGGGCCGCGCATCAGGTCGGCGATCTCGTCGACCTTCGCATCCTCCACCGACACGCCGTTGATGGCGATGATCAGCGAACCCTTCAGCAGATTGGCGCGGGCGGCCGGGGTGTCCGGGAAGACGTCGCCGATCACGGCGCGCCCCTTCTCGTCCTGGCTCAGGACGATGCCGACGCCGGTGTAGCCGTCGCGTGTGGCGCGGTCGTCGCGGGCGCGGTCCGGGTTGGCGTAGCGGGAATAGGGGTCGAGATCGGCCAGCAGCCCGTCATAGACCGCCTGGTAGCCGGCCTCGACCCCGGCGGTGGCGATCTTCGGCGAGGCCAGCGAGGCGGCGTCGAGCGACGAGGCGGCCAGGGTGCCCCAGTCATAGGCGGCGTCGGGGGCGGGGGCGTCGAAATCGGCGAAGACATGGCCGGCCCGGATCAGCTGCACCTGGGTGCCGTCACGGCGGGCGCTGAGGGTGTCGTCGAGCTTGCTCAGCCCATTCAGCCCGTCCAGGGCCAGCTTCCCGAAATCTTCCTTGACCAGATAGACTTCCTGGATCCGGCCGAAGCCGACGGTGAACACCGAAGGGTCGGAGAAATGGCCGGCTTCACGGGGTTCGGACTCGGCCTGGGGCAGGGAGGGGTCGGGGGCGGAAGCCATACAGCCCGGGAGCACGAGCAGCGCCGCAACAACAGCCGCGAAACGCTTCTGACGAAACACTTAATGCAACTCCGGCCCCAGCACTGGTCCCACCCATCCTAGGCTACGGATCTGTCAGGAAAAAGGCGATATTGCAGCGCAGCAGGCCTGCGTTCAGCGCCGGGGCTTCCACGGCGACCTGGGGCCGCGGTCGCTGACCCGGCGGCGCTGGGTCGGCAGCGGCGCCATCCCCTCCAGATCGGCGCCGTGGCCGGCATCGACCAGGGCGAAGACCGTGCTGCCGGTCAGCGGGTCGGCCTCGGTGACCCGGATCCGGACCTTGGCGCCGAGCCGGAACACGCGGTTCCAGCGCCGGCCGATCAAGGCCTGGGCCGCTTCGTCATAGTCGTAGAAATCGTCGGGCAGGGTCGAGACCGGCACCAGCCCGTCGGCGCCCGATTCGTCCAGCTTCACGAACAGGCCGAACTTGGCGACGCCGCCGATGCGGCCGGGCAGGATCGCGCCGATCCGGTCCGACAGCCAGCTGGCGAGGTAACGGTCGATCGCGTCGCGCTCGGCCTGGGCGGCGCGGCGCTCGGTCACCGAGATGTGGGTGCCGATCTCCTCCAGCCGCGACAGCTCCTCCTCGGTCGCGCCGTCGGCGCCGAGATGCAGCAGCCGGATCAGGCCGCGATGCACCGTCAGGTCGGCATAGCGCCGGATCGGCGAGGTGAAATGGGCGTAGCGCGGCAGGGCCAGGCCGAAATGGCCGAGATTGTCCGGGCTGTACACCGCCTGGGCCTGGGCCCGCAGCACCATCTCGTTGACCATCGACTCTTCCGGCCGGCCCTCGGCCCGCTCCAGGATCTGGCCGAAGACGCGCGGCCGGATCACCTGGCCCAGCGACAGGGTGTAGCCCAGCGGCCCCAGGAACTCCTTCAGCGATTCCAGCCGGGCCCGGTCGGGCTGGTCGTGCACGCGGTACAGCGCCGGCAGGGACTTGTCGCTCAGCGTCTCCGCCGCCGCGACATTGGCCGCGATCATGAACTCCTCGATCAGCTTGTGGCTGTCGAGCCGCGGCCGGATGCCGATCGAGGCGACGCGGCCGTCCTCGCCAAGCTGGACCTTGCGCTCGGGCAGGTCGAGCTCCAGCGTGCCGCGCTTCGCCCGGGCCGCCAGCAGCGCCTGATAGGCGCCGTACAGCGGGGTGATCACCGGCTCCACCAGCGGGCCGGTGGTCTCGTCCGGCTGGCCGTCGCGGGCGGCCTGCACCTGCTCGTAGGTCAGCCGGGCGGAGGACCGCATCAGCCCGCGGCGGAAGCGGTGCCGCTTCAGCTGGCCGTGCTCGTCGATCCACAGGTCGGCGGCCAGGCAGGCGCGGTCCTCGTTGGGCCGCAGCGAGCACAGCCCGTTCGACAGCGCCTCGGGCAGCATCGGCACGACGCGGTCGGGGAAGTAGCAGGAATTGCCGCGTTCGAAGGCGTCGCGGTCCAGCGGCGACCCCGGCGGCACGTAATGCGCGACATCGGCGATAGCGACGATCAGGTGCCAGCCGCCGGGGTGGTCGGGGTCGGGCTCGGCCCACACCGCGTCGTCGAAATCGCGGGCGTCGGCGCCGTCGATGGTGACCAGCGGGATCTGACGCAGGTCGACCCGCTTGCCGAGCGCGGCTGGCTCGGCGGCCTCGGCCTGGGTCAGCGCCTTGGGCCGGAACTCGGTGGGGATGCCGGCGGCGTGGATCGCGATCAGGCTGATCGAGCGCGGATCCTCGGCATCGCCGAAGCGGCCGGTGATCACGGTGCGGCGGGGCCCCAGCCGGTCCGACGCCTCGACCAGGCCTTCGACCAGGTCGCCGTCCTGGGCGCCGGCGGTGTCGCCCTCGCGCACCGGCCAGGTGTCGCGGGCGCGCTTGTCGACCGGCACGATGCGGCCCTGGCCGTCGCGGCCGCGGCGGAACACGCCGACCACGCGGACATCGGCCTGGTTCTCCAGCCGGCGCATGGTCCGGCCGGTCCAGCTGCCGTCCTCGTTCTCCTCCAGCCGGGCCAGCACCCGGTCGCCGACCGCCAGCGCGCCCTGGCCGCGGCCTTCCGCCGCCATGGCGATGCGGGGCGGCGGCTCCGCCTCCTCCCAGCGCATCGGCTGGGCCACGGCCTCGCCCTCGCTGTCGATGGCGACGACGCGCAGCACCGCCACGCCGGGCAGGGCGGCGCCGGGCACCCGCATGCGGCGGCCGCGGCGCTTCTCCAGCTGGCCGGCCTCGGCCATCTCCTGCAGCAGCTCCTTCAGCCGCACCCGGTCGTCGCCGGTGACATGGAAGGCGCGGGCGATCTCGCGCTTGCCCACCGTGTCGTCGCGCGACTGCAGGAACTCCAGGATCTGCTCGCGGGTCGGGAACGGCTTGGCCGCCTTCTTGCCCTTGCCCAGCGGCGTCTTTTCCGGGATGACGACGTTACGGACCTTCCTCCGCTTGATCGGCCTGCGGACCGGCGGCTTCCGGGTCGGGGGCTCGTTCATGATATGGCCGACAGGGATTGGCCTGCCGCTCCTGGGTCGGCGCAGCCGTCGTCACCGGCAGAGAAAACAAGTCCCCCCTCCCCTCGCGGGAGGGGGTAGGGGGAGGGGGCTGTCGATCGAAGCGAGCCGCTAATGCGGAATCGGGATCTGGCAGCCACCGGGCCTGTCGGTGTCGAACAACTCCCCCGGCGCAAACCCCCTCCCCCTAACCCCCTCCCGCGAGGGGAGGGGGGACTCGCAAAAGTGCGGGTCGATAGAAGGGAAGGGGTGAGCTTCACTCCGCGGCCTTGGTCTTGCGTGCCGGTGCGGCGGCTTTCTTCGGGGCGGCTTTCGCCTTGGCCGGGACCTTCTTGGCGGCAGCGGCCTTGGGTGCCGCCGCCTTGGGTGCCGACCGGCTTCGGCCGCCCTTGACCGGGCCCTTCGCCGCCTTGGCGGCCAGCCAGACCAGCGCCTGCTCCACCGTCACCGCCTCGGGCTCGACACCCCGGGGCAGCGAGGCCATGACCTTGCCGTGGCGGACATAGGGGCCGTAGCGGCCGGCGAAGACCTTGATCGGATCGCCGCCCTCGGGATGTGGCCCGACCTCGCGCAGCGGCTCGGCGCTGGCCCGGCCCTTGGCGGCATCGGCCGCCAGCAGGTCGACCGCGCGGTTCATGCCGATCTTCAGCACGTCCTCTTCCGGCGGCAGGTTCTTGTACTTGTCGCCATGCTTCAGATAGGGGCCGTAGCGGCCGATGCCAGCCAGGATCGGCTCACCCGATTCGGGGTGGCGGCCGATCTCGCGGGGCAGCGACAGCAGTGCCAGGGCCTCCTCCAGCGTCATCGCCATCGGGTCCTGGGCCTTGGTCAGCGAGGCGCGCTTCGGCTTCTCGGCCTTGGCCGCCTCGTCCTTCGCGGCCTCGTCCTTGGGCCCCAGCTGGGCGTAGATGCCGTAGGGGCCCTTGCGGATCGACACTGGCAGGCCGGTCGCGGGGTCCTCGCCCAGCAGGCGCGGCAGGGCCGATTCCTCGGCGCTGCCCTCCTCGCCGGGCACGCCCAGCGGCCGGGTGAAGCGGCATTCCGGATAGTTCGAGCAGCCGATGAAGGCGCCGGTGCGGCCCAGCTTCAGCCCGAGGCGCCCCTTGGCGCAGGACGGGCACAGCCGCGGGTCGGTGCCGTCGCTCTTCGGCGGGAACAGATGGCTCGACAGCGCCTCGTCCAGCGCCGAGATCACGTCGCCGATCTTGAGGTCCTTGGTCTCGTCGATCGCGGCGTGGAACGCGGCCCAGAAGTCGCGCAGCACCTGCTTCCAGTCGAGCTTGCCGCCCGAGATGTCGTCGAGCTGCTCCTCCAGCTTCGCCGTGAAATCATATTCGACGTAGCGCTTGAAGAAGTTTTCCAGGAAGGCGGTGACGATGCGGCCGCGATCCTCGGGGAAGAAGCGCTTCTTCTCCAGCCGGACATATTCGCGGTCCTGCAGCACCTGCAGGATGGAGGCGTAGGTGGAGGGGCGGCCGATGCCCAGCTCCTCCATCCGCTTGACCAGGCTGGCCTCGGTGAAGCGCGGCGGCGGCTGGGTGAAATGCTGCTCCGGCAGGGTCTTGCGGCGCTCGACCGCGTCGCCCTTGGCCACCGCGGGCAGGCGGCGCTGGCCCTCATCCGTCTCCTCGCCTGGGGCGACCGGGTCGTCGCGGTCCTCCTGGTAGACCTTCAGGAAGCCGTCGAAGCGGATGACGGTGCCGACCGCGCGGAACACCGCGGTCTGCCTTTCGTCGGCGACGTCGACGATGACCTGGTCCAGCACCGCCGATTCCATCTGGCAGGCCATGGTGCGCTTCCAGATCAGCTCGTACAGCCGCAGCTCCTCCCGCGACAGGAAGCGGGTGACGTCTTCGGGCCGGCGGGCCAGGTCGGTTGGGCGGATCGCCTCATGCGCTTCCTGGGCGTTCTTGGCGGTCGATTTGTAGACCCGCGGCTGGGCCGGCACATAGGGCTGGCCGTACAGGTTGCCGATCGCCTGGCGGGCCTGGGCGATGGCCTCGCCGGCCAGGGTCAGGCCGTCGGTCCGCATATAGGTGATCAGGCCGACGGTCTCGCCGCCGATGTCGACGCCCTCATACAGCCGCTGGGCGGTGCGCATGGTCTGGGTCGCGCTCATCCCCAGCTTGCGCGACGCCTCCTGCTGCAGGGTCGAGGTGGTGAAGGGTGGCGACGGGTGGCGCCGCACCTGCTTGGCCTCGACCGCGGCGATGGCGAAGGCCAGCGGGTCGATGGTCGCCACCGCGGCCTTGGCCGAGGCCTCGTCCGGCAGGTCGAACTTGTCGAGCTTGCGGCCGTTGATATGGGTCAGCCGGGCGGTGAACTCCTCGCCCTTCGGCGTGCGGAACACCGCCTCGATGCTCCAGAACTCGCACGCCTTGAAGCGCTCGATCTCCAGCTCGCGCTCGCAGATCAGCCGCAGCGCCACCGACTGGACCCGGCCGGCGGAGCGCGACCCCGGCAGCTTGCGCCACAGGACGGGCGACAGGGTGAAGCCGACCAGGTAGTCCAGCGCCCGGCGCGCCAGATAGGCCTCGATCAGCTCCTGGTCCAGGTCGCGCGGATGGGCGATGGCCTCGAGGATGGCGGCCTTGGTGATCTCGTGGAAGGTGACCCGCCGGATCTCGACATCCTTCAGGCCGCGCCGGTCGCGCAGCAGCTCGCGGACATGCCAGGAGATCGCCTCGCCCTCGCGGTCCGGATCGGTGGCCAGCAGCACGCGGGTGACGTCCTTGGCGGCGCGGGCGATCTCGTCCATCCGGGACTTGCCGCGGTCGGCCAGCTCCCAGTCCATCGCGAAATCCTCGTCCGGCCGCACCGAGCCGTCCTTGGCCGGGAGATCCCGGACATGGCCGAAGCTCGCCAGCACCGTGTAGTCGCTGCCGAGGTATTTGTTGATCGTCTTAGCCTTCGCGGGCGACTCGACGATGACGAGGGTCTGGTCTGCCAAAGCGCCACACTCGATCTTATAACGACAGCACCGCCGGGGGGGCGATGCCTGGAAACGCACGCATCGCTTGAGGGCGGCGCGTCAGAGCAGGCTGATCCGGTTGCCGGGCTGGCGCTCGATCCGACCGGCGAGTTCGAGCTCCAGCAGCACGGTCAGCACCACCGGCGGTGACAATTGGCAATCGCGCAACAGTTCGTCAACCGCCGTCGGCGTCGGCGACAGCCGTTCGAGCACCTGGGCGCGGGCCGCTTCGGCCTCCTGCGGCCCCGCCACCGGGCCGCTAAACGTCGGCTGCGGCGCCGCTGCCGGCGGCTCACGCAGCAGGGGCCGGGACATCTGCGGCGCCAGCGCCTCGATCACATGCTCGGCCGATTCGACCAGGGTGGCGCCGCCGCGGATCAGCCGGTTGCAGCCCTGCGCCCGGGGGTCGAGCGGCGATCCCGGCACCGCCAGCACCTGCCGGCCCTGCTCGGCGGCGAGGCGGGCGGTGATCAGCGAGCCGGAGCGCAAGGCCGCCTCGATCACCACGATGCCGAGCGACAGGCCGGAGATCAGGCGGTTGCGGCGGGGGAAGTGCCGGGCGGTCGGCTGGGTGCCGGGCGCGCATTCGGCCACCAGCAGGCCGGATTCGGCGATGCGGTCGTAGAGGCCGGCATTCTCCGGGGGATAGATGACGTTGAGGCCGCCGGCCATCACCGCCAGGGTGCCGGCGGCCAGCGACCCCTCATGCGCCGCGGTGTCGATGCCGCGGGCGAAGCCGGAGACCACGGTCAGGCCGGCGGCGCCCAGCTGCTGCCCCATGTCGCGGGCGAAGCGGCGGCCGTTCAGCGAGGCGTTGCGCGCCCCGACGATGCCGACCATGGGGTGGGCCGCAAGCGCGCCGCGGCCGCGCAGCGACAGCACCGGCGGCGCATCCTCGATCAGGGCCAGGGGCAGGGGATAGTCGGGCTCGCAGCGGGCGACCAGCCGGCCGCCGATCCGCGCCAGCGCCTCCAGCTCGCGCTCCGCCTGGGCCACCGGGGGCGGCTTCAGCTCCGACCGCCGGCCGCCGCGGCGCGACAGCTCCGGCAGGGCCTCGATCGCGGCGCGGGCCGAACCGCATCGGGCGACCAGCATGTGGAAGGTGATGGGGCCGACGGCGTCCGTCCGGGCCAGGCGAAGCCAGTCGATCCGTTCGGCCTCGCTCAGGGGGCGCCGTGGCGTCGTCATGCCCGCAGCTTCGCGGTCCGGCGGCGGCGCGGTCAACCGGCAACTTGCCGGGCGGTCGTCCGGGGAGAGAGGGCCAGACGGGCAGATCCTCTGCCCGGAAGCCTGTTTCCCGATCGTCATTGCCATCCTTGGGCGGTGGTAAACACTATGTGCACTATCCTCAATCAGCGATCTTAGTTCATGATATGTTCCATGGACAAGACGCGGACCGTTCAGACAGCAGAGGCCGAGGCCGCTCCCCGGGAGGAGCGGTCGGCGCGGCATCTGCGCGTGCTCGAGCGGCTGGCCGAGATCTTGATGGCGGTGGCCCGCGCGACGCAGGTCGAGGTGGTCAAACAGGCGATGGCCGGAATCGACTATTGCGCCCGGATCGCCGGGCTTTCCCGCCCCCTAAACCGTCATTGCGAGGAGGCGAAGCCGACGAAGCAATCCATGGCGCCGCATGAACGGCCCGATGGATTGCTTCGCTACGCTCGCAATGACGGGGAAGGGAGGCGGGAGAGGCAATTCGAGCGGGTGTCCGACGCGCCTCAGCCCTGTGCGGTTTTCTTCTGGCCGATCTTCGGCTCCTCGCCGCGCAGCAGGCGGCGGATGTTGCCGTCATGGCGGATGAACACCAGCACGGCGATGAACAGCGCCAGGGCCGCGCAGGCCAGGTCGGTCCGGACCATGCCGAAGACCGGCACGCCCGACAGGGCCCAGCCCAGCACCGGCGCCGCGGCGATCGAGGTCAGCGAGGCCAGCGAGGACATGCGGAACAAGAGGGCCATCACCAGCCAGATCAGGCAGCACAGCACGCCGACTGGCCACATCACCGCCAGCAGGGTGCCCAGCGCCGTGGCCACGCCCTTGCCGCCCTTGAAGCCCAGCCAGACCGGGAAGATGTGGCCCAGCATGGCGCCGCCGCCGGCCAGCACCGCCAGGGTCGGGTCGAAGAGCCCGGCGATCAGCACCGCGGCCGCGCCCTTGCCGCCATCCAGCAGCAGGGTGGCCAGGGCCAGGCCCTTATGGCCGGTGCGCAGCACGTTGGTGGCGCCGATGTTGCCCGACCCGATGCTGCGGATGTCGCCCAGGCCGGCGGCCTTGGTCAGCACCAGCCCGAACGGGATCGAGCCGAGGAGGTAGCCGAGCAGCGCCGCGGCGCCAAGCGCCCAGATCGAGGTGGGGTCGAATGAGGACATGAGCGAATCCGTTCCTGCGCCGGCACCATCATCGCGATTTCGCGGGCTAGGGGAACGGGATTGTGCGGCGGGATCCGGTTGGCCGGATCCCGCCCTGTCGGAAGGCCTCAGTCGGTCGGCGTCGGCCCGAGCTGCCGGACGGCGACCCGCGCCGCCAGGGCCGGGAGGTCGATCTCGCCGCCCCGGGCGATGATGCGGAACACCTCCTCGACGCCGCCGGGCGTGCAGGTCACCGCCATGCGCAGCGGGACGTCGGAGGCGTTGCGCCAGGCATGGGGGATGCCCCGCAGCAGGGTCGCGGTGTCGCCCACCTTGGCGTTGAAGGTCCGGTCGCCGTAGTTGATGCGGGCCGTGCCCTCCAGGATCAGGAAATGCTCGTCCTCGTTCTGGTGGACGTGCAAGGACGTGCCGTCGCCGGGGTCGGAGACGATCTCCACCACCGAATAGACGCCGCCGGTGTCCTCGGCCGAGACGCGGATCAGGCAGTGCTCGCCCGGCCTCGTCCCGATCCATCCATCCTGGTCGCCGCGACCGGTGGTGCGGG
Source organism: Inquilinus sp. 2KB_23 (assembly GCF_052115705.1). Taxonomy (NCBI): domain Bacteria; kingdom Pseudomonadati; phylum Pseudomonadota; class Alphaproteobacteria; order Rhodospirillales; family Rhodospirillaceae; genus Inquilinus; species Inquilinus sp. 2KB_23. The sequence goes on from NZ_JBFRHF010000005.1 coordinate 200,750, forward strand.
CGGGTGCGCTGAGGGATGACGTCATGGTCGCTTGCCTGTTGTCCGTGGAGGGTCGGCCGGGACGGACCCGAGACCCCCGCCACACTGGCCGGCCCGTGCTACAGGCCGATTGCGCCTTTGCCGGATCGCGCTACATCGGCAACATGGCGCGGCCGACCGCCCGCAATCGCCCGCAATCAGTGGACCAGACCCGTGGCAAGCTCTCCGACCGACCTTCCCGTGCACCGCTTCCAGGGCCGTGACGGCACCGAACTCGCCTATCGCGAGATCGGGGATGGGCGGCCGGTGGTGCTGATCCACGGCTATTTCTCGACCGCCACCGTCAACTGGCTGCGCTACGGCCATGCCGCGGCGATCGCGGCGCAGGGCCACCGCGTCATCATGCCGGACCTGCGGGCTCATGGCGACAGCGCCAGGCCGCATGAGGCGGCCGCCTATCCGCCCGACGTGCTGGCCGATGACGGCTTCGCCCTGGTCGACCATCTCGGCCTCGACGACTACGACCTCGGCGGCTATTCGCTGGGCGGGCGGACGGTGATGCGCATGCTGGCGCGTGGCGCCGCCCCGGGGCGCGCGATCGTGGCCGGGATGGGGCTGGAAGGGATCGTCGACGCCGCCGGGCGCGGCAGCCATTTCCGCCACATCCTGACCCATCTCGGCACATTCGAGCGCGGCACGCCGGAATGGATGGCGGAAGCCTTTCTCAAGACCGTGGGCGGCGACCCGGTGGCGCTGCTGCGCATCCTCGACACCTTCGTCGACACGCCGCGCGCGGCGCTGGCCCGGATCGGCCTGCCGGTCCTGGTGCTAGCGGGGACCGAGGATGACGACAATGGTTCGGCCGAGGCGCTGGCCGCTGCCCTGCCGGACGGCCGCCACGCCGCGATTCCCGGCAACCATATGAGCGCCGTGGCCAAGCCGGAGCTCGGCACGGCGATTGCCGATTTCCTCGGGGGCTGATCCGGCGGGGCGCGCCTAGGCGTGGTCCAGCCGCCGGATCCGCCGCAGCTGCGGGAACCAGCTGGACCACAGCCCGGCGACCAGCATGGTGCCGACGCCGCCGATCACCACGGCGGGAATCACGCCGAGCAGTGACGCCGAGATCCCGGCGCGGAACTCGCCCAGCTCGTTCGAGGCGCCGACGAAGACCATGTTCACGGCGTTGACCCGGCCGCGCAGCGCATCCGGCGTCCACAGCTGGATCAGGCTTTCGCGGACATAGACGCTGACCATGTCGAAGGCGCCCATGAAGGCCAGGGCCACGATCGACAGCCAGGGCAGGGTCGAGGCGCCGAACACGCTGGTGAACAGGCCGAAACCGGCGACGCAGACGAACATGATCACGCCGGCGGCGTCGGTGATCGGCCGGCGGGCCAGCCAGATCGCCGTGACCAGGGCCCCGACGCCGGGGGCGGCCCGCAGCAGTCCCAGGCCCCAGGGCCCGACGTCGAGGATGTCGCGGGCATAGGCCGGCATCAGCGCGGTCGCCCCGCCCAGCAGCACGGCGAAGAGGTCGAGCGAGATCGCGCCGAGCACGATCTTCTCGCCCCAGATGTAGCGGAAGCCGGCGCCCAGGGTCTCCCAGCTCGCCGGCTCCGGCACCGTCTTCTGCGCCGGCTTCGGGATCAGGGCGACCAGGGCGATCGACACCGCCATCAGCACCGCCGCGATGGCATAGGGCGCCTCGGGCGCCACGCCGTAGAGCAGGCCGCCGACCACCGGGCCGGTGATGGTGGCGATCTGCCAGGAGGAGGAGTTCCAGGCGATCGCGGTCGACAGCTCGGCGTTGGGCACGAGGTTGGGCAGCAGCGACTGCACCGCCGGGCCCAGGAAGGCGCGGGCGATGCCGAAGCCGGCCAGGACGGCGAAGATCGGCCACACCCGGTGGTCGCCGGCCAGCGTCAGCGCCAGCAGCGCCAGGGCGCACAGGATCTCCGCCGCGATGCAGATCCCCATGATCTTGCGCCGGTTGTAGCGGTCGGCGGCGGCGCCGGTGACCAGCACCAGGAGCAGCGAGGGCAGGAACTGCACCAGCCCGACCAGGCCGAGGTCGAACGGGTCGCGGGTCAGGTCGTAGACCTGCCAGCCGACCGCGACGCTGACGAACTGCACCGCGAAGGTCGCGATCAGGCGCGAGGTCCAGTAATAGGCGAAGCCGCGGTGGCGGAAGATGCTTCCGGACGCGGCGGGCGAAGGGTCGTCGTCGGTCATGGGGGCGGCGCTGCTGCTGAGGCCGCCGACCATAGCGGGTGATCGCCCCCGGTGAAACCGGGTCGCCGCGATGGCTGCCCTGATGTGGGAGATGGTGGGCTTTCGGGTTGTCCCAGGTCCCCCTTACTTGTCATGCCACGGCTTGACCGTGGCATCCAGGGGCGGCCAGAGCGGCTCTTGGTGGCCCCTGGATTGCCCGGTCAAGCCGGGCAATGACAGCAAGAACTTAGACAGGCAGGCGCCGTCTCGAACCGTGGTTAAATCCGTCCAAGACGGGGTGGGTGCATCCGGGAGAAGACTGCGCGGCCTTTCGGGAGTGAGAGATGCCCAGCCAGCCATCGCGCCAGCCCGGCCGCGCCGCGGTCGCCTTCGTCTTCGTCACCGTCATGCTCGACATGCTGGCGCTCGGCGTCATGGCGCCGGTGCTGCCCAAGCTGATCGTCGGCTTCGAGGGCGGCGACATGGGGCGGGCGGCCGCGATCACCGGGCTGTTCGGCTTCGCCTGGGCGGCGATGCAGTTCCTGGCCTCGCCGGTGCTGGGCGCGCTGTCCGACCGCTTCGGGCGGCGGCCGGTGATCCTGTTGTCCAATCTCGGCCTCGGCCTCGACTACGTGCTGATGGCGCTGGCGCCGAACCTGGCCTGGCTGTTCGTCGGGCGGCTGGTCTCCGGCATCACCGCGTCCAGCTTCCCGACCGCCAGCGCCTATATCGCCGACGTCACGCCGCCGGAGCAGCGGGCCGCCAAGTTCGGCCTGCTCGGCGCCGCCTTCGGCATCGGCTTCATCGGCGGCCCGGCCCTGGGCGGGCTGCTGGGCGGCATCGACCTGCGGCTGCCGTTCTGGATCGCGGCGGCGCTCAGCCTCGCCAACGCCGCCTACGGCCTCCTGATCCTGCCGGAATCGCTGCCGCCGGAGCGGCGGGCGCGCTTCACCTGGAAGGGCGCCAACGCCTTCGGGTCCATGGCCCTGCTGCGCTCGCACCCGGCGCTGCTCGGCCTCGCCGCCGCCTCGGTGCTGATGTACCTGGCCCATGAATCGCTGCCCAGCATGTATGTGCTCTACGTCATGCAGCGCTACGGCTGGGACGCGGCGGCGGTCGGGCTGTCGCTGGCGGTGATCGGTGTCGGGTCGATGGTGGTGTCGGTGGCGCTGGTCGGCCCCGCCGTGGCCCGGCTGGGCGAGCGCCGGGCGATGGCCGCCGGGCTGGCCTGCGGCGCCGCCGGCTTCGCCCTGTTCGCCCTGGCGCCGGTGGGCTGGGCCTTCCTGGCCGCGATCCCGCTGATCTCGCTGTGGGGCCTGACCGGCCCGGCGCTGCAGGCGCTGATGAGCCGCCGGGTCGGGGCGGATGAGCAGGGCCGGCTGCAAGGCGCCCTGGGCGGGCTGCGCGGCATCACCGGCATGGTCGGGCCGGTGCTGTTCACCCAGGCCTTCGCGCTCGGCATCGCGCCTACGATCGGCCTGGGCGCCCCCGGCCTGCCCTATGCCCTGGCGGCGGTGTTCCTGGCGCTGGCCATGGTCCTGGGCTGGCGGGCGACACGGTCGGGGCAGCCCGAGGCATCACCGGTGCCGGGCTGAGGGGCCTTAGTCGATGGCGTCGCCGGTCGCGTCCAGCGGGGCGGCGACGGGGTGGCCCACGATCGGCACGGCCTTGACCACGGCGCCGGTGACGCGGAACGGCGCGGCCACGACGCCGCAGCCGGACAGGCCGAGGGCCGCAGTCAGAAGCAGCAGCGCGCCGAGCGGGCGGCCGCGGCGGAAACGATGGGTCAGCATATCTCGTCCTTGCTTGCTGGCGGCGTCGGCGCCGCCGCGGATCGCCCGGCCGTGACGGCGCGGGGGTCCTGGTTTCGCGATCGTCCAGCAGGTCCGGCCTACCCCATAAATGGCGATCATGCCACCCGAGGTCCACCCCGTTGCCGGTTTTCGACGATCGTCACAGCGGCTGGGGCGCCTCCACGACGCGAAGCTTGGCCGGCCGCCGGGCCGGTTTGGCCAGGCCGGGGGCGGGCGGTCGCTTGGGCTCCGCGCCGGGCCGCACTGGCAGCGCCGGGACCTGGATCTCGCGGTCGGCGATTCGGTGCAGCGCGAGGTGCAGGAAGGTCAGCATCGCAGGCCTCCGGTGCGGTGGGGTGATTCGGGGGGCCGGGACATCGGCCGGGCGCCGTCGCGGGCGACCCGGCACAGCGCATAGCCCCAGAGATACGGCACGGCGCAGAGCAGGATGCCGCCGAGCCACAGCATGGCGAAGGTCATGGCGCGTCCCTCCACGGCCGCGGCGGCGCCGCGGGCCGCAGCCGGGCACCGCCATGCGGCAGCAGGCGGACGACCCGGACCTGGCGCCGCGGGCGCCACGCCAGGCGGGTGAAGGCACGAACCATGCGGCGCAGGATGGACAGGCAAGCGATCATCGCTTCCGACCCCCTAGGGTTGCGCTCCGGCGGCTACAGGCCGAAGCGGTAGGTGACGCTGACGAAGCCGTAATACTGGTCCGGCGAACCGCCCTGCTTGACGATCGGGCTGTCGGCCGCGTCGCCCAGCAGGCGCTGGTAGCCGGTGGTGGCGCCCAGCGCCCAGCGCTCGGTCAGGGCATAGGATCCGCCGAGGGACACGCCGACGTTCTTGAAGCCGGCCCCCGCCTTGAACTCGTCGTAGTCGCTGCGCTGGGCCTGGCGCCGGCTGACGCCGAAATTGGCGGCCATGTAGTCGTCGCTGGCCCAGGTCGCGTCGGCGCCGAGCGAGAGGGTGAAGCTGTCGGACAGCGGCAGGGCGTAGCCGGTGGTCAGGTCGACCAGGGCGCCGCCGTCGTTCACCGCATCCTGCCGGGCGGCGACCCCGGCCGACCAGCCGCCGAACTCGACCCGGGCGAAGGCGCCAAGGTCGAAGGAATCGTCGATGTCGCCCAGGCCTCGCAACCGCCGGCGGCTGTCGTCCTCCTGCCGCCCCGGGCGCCAGGCGGCGAGGGGGCCGGCCTGCAGCCAGGGAGTCTTGATCACCGCCACCCGGATGGTGCCGTTCTCGACCACCAGCGTGTCGCCCCAGGACAGGCTGATCACCGGGGCCGGCTGGAATTTGTAGACATCGGCACCCTCATAAGCCGGGGCGAAGCCGCCGGCGACGCCGAGCCCGACGATGACGTCGGAACCGGCCAGGCCCTGGTCGGTCTGGGCCATGGCGAGCGGGGCGAGGGTCGCCAGGGCGGTGGCGGCGGACAAGGCAAGGGCGTTGCGGGCGATCATCAGATCCTCGCTGGGGGCAGAGAACGGTGGACGGGCGGGGTCGGGCCCTAGCGGACAGGCATGGGGCGGCTGTCGCGGGCGATCATGACGATCCTCGCTGGTGTCTCGGCATCCGGTTCGGGCGGGGTCCGGTCGGTCGGGCCCTCGGGCGGTCTCTAGTCGGGCGGGACCGGCGCGTCGTCCTCCGGTCCCGGGAGATATTCGAGCAGGTCGCCGGGCTGGCACTCCAGCTGGCGGCACAGGGCGATCAGGGTCGAGAACCGCACCGCGCGCGCCTTGCCGGTCTTCAGGATCGAGAGGTTGGGGATGCTGACCCCGACCGCATTGGACAGATCCGTCAAACTCATCTTCCGCTGTGCGAGGAGGACATCGAGGCGCACGATGATCGGCATCCGGGGCTACACCGTCAGGGCTGCGTCTTCCGCCAGATCGGCGGCCTGTCCGAGGACATGGGCCATGATCAGGGCGAACAGGCCTCCCACCAACGGCATGAAGGGAAGATCGGTCAACAAAATCCAGACGTCGGTCGGGTCGAAGCGCGGTTCGGTCACCGCCAGGGCGGCGTAGGTGATGACCGGCGTGAGCACGTCGATCGCCGCCAGCGCCACCAGCTGGACCCCGATGCGGCGGAACGCGACGACGCATTCCCGGGTGAAGAACTGCTCACGCCCGAAATGGTTGAGGATCCGGCGCAGGGACAGCAGCGCCACCACCATCACCAGCGAGCGCAGGGTGTACAGCGCGAGGAACAGCACCACCGGCAGCAGCGGCAGGTCGGACACCGGGACATTGACGCCCTGCGCCAGATCGGCGTTGCCGTAGACGGCGACCCAGACCAGGAACGGGATCGTCGCCAGCAGGATGAGCCAGGCCAGGACCGTAACGGTAAGACGGAGCACGCTGCTGAGGCGCGCGACGCGGTTCATGAAGGGGACTCATCACTGTCGAATCATGAGGATGACTATGAGTCGTTCCTTATCGATCGTCAATAAGGTTTTATCGAATTTCGATATCATATTGGATTATGCCGCCGGAACTGGCCGGGCCCAGCCCGTCCCGGCGGTTCGCGATCTGATCAGAGCCCGTGGGTGTGGAACCAGGCCTGCATGCGCTTCCAGCCATCCTGCGCCGGCCCCTCGCGGTAGCTCGGCCGGTAGTCGGCGTTGAAGGCGTGCGGCGTGTCGGGATAGATCACCATCTCGACGGTCTTGCCGGCCGCCTTGGCCGCCGCCTCCATCTGCTTGACGGTGTCGACCGGGATGCCGGTATCGGCGCCGCCGTAGAGGCCCAGCACCGGGGCGTGCAGATCGGCGACCAGGTCGATCGGGTTCTTCGGCTGCAGTTCGGTCGGCTGGCCCACCAGCTTGCCGTACCACACGACGCCGGCCTTCAGCGCCGGGTTGTGCTCGGCATACAGCCAGACGATCCGGCCGCCCCAGCAGAAGCCGGTGATGCCCAGCCGGGCCGCGTCGCCGCCGTCGGTGGCGGCGAAGGCGGCGGTGGCGTCGAGGTCGGACAGCACCTGGGCGTCCGGCACCTTGGAGACGATGGTCGAAATCAGCTGGTTGATGTCGCTGACCTTGCTGGCGTCGCCCTGCCGGGCATAGAGCTCGGTGGCTACGGCGTAGTAGCCCAGCTTGGCCAGGCGGCGGCAGATGTCCTTGATGTGCTCATGGACGCCGAACACCTCCTGCACCACCAGGATCACCGGCGCCGGGGCGCCGCCCTTCGGCTTGGCGCGGTAGGCCGGAATCTGCCCGTCCTTGACCGGGATCTGGACCTCGCCGGCGTCGAGACCCTCGGCATCGGTGGTGATGGTGGCGGCCGAGACCGGCTGGGTCGCGAGCGCGAAGCCCGCGATCAACGATGTCATGGTGAAAGCCCGCCGCGACAGGTCGGCGGATTGCACGAGACTTTGAATATCGGAAGCGAAGCTGGTCATGGGCTGCCCTCTTCGTGATCGCAGGACGAGCTGCCGGGCGGTGGGCGCGGCGGCCTCACGGCGGACGATATAGAAGCGGGCGGAGCCTTGTCGATCACCGCGGCGCCGTGGTCGACGGGAAAAGCAATCCAAGGGATTCAGCAGGTCTTCACCGTCCGAATCGAAACCTTACGAAGAGTTTAGGAGGATTAACGGGAATTAACATGCTCTCGAGGGGCGATTCATGGCGTTCTCTTGTTGGCGCGGTGCTGACCTGCACCGCTTCGATACGGCCTCCGGGAGCGTCAAAACCATGCGTAAACTCATCCTTGCCGGCATCATGACGCTGGCCCTGCCTGTCGCCGCTTTCGCCCAGACCGCGGGCACGGACACGTCGGCCGCGCCGACGACCAAGCATTCGGCCACCCACCACCGGGCGGCCCATCATACGGCCAAGCACACCAAGCATGCTCGGACGACGCACCACAAGACCAGTTCGACGGCGCCGGCGGCGTCGTCCACGCCCGTGAACTGATCGCTTCTCTCCCCCTTCCAGCGATCGTTCATGTAGACCCCGGCGTCGGGCCTCGGCGCCGGGGTTTTTTTTATCTGGAATCCGCCTCAGCGGCCGGCCATGACGCTCTGGGCCAGCAACTGGTTGCGGACCTCGACATGCGGATAGCCGGTCACGGTGGCCGTGCGACGGCCGAAGGCGACGGGCTCGCCCGTCGGCACCACGACGGTCCAGGCCTCGGTCGGGGTCTGCAGGCGGAACGAGGTCACGCCGCCCCAGCTCGTGACGCCGTCGATACGGCCGGTCACGGTGATCGGCGTGTCCGTGGCGTATTCGCGCGGATCGGCCGGCGACGGCCCGCTCGGCATCGCCGTGACCGGCGGATTGTAGGGCTGCACGCCGCCATGCACCAGATAGGGCTGCGGCATCCGCGTGTAGGGATCGATCGGATAGGACGTCACCGGCTCCGTGACGATCGGCGCCGGGGCGATGACCGTCTGCGTCGGGGTGACGACCATCGGTGCGGGGGCGGGCGCAATGACCGTGGTCGGCGGGCCCGCCGGGACAAGGACGGTCTGAGCCAGGGCCGGCGATGCGATCAGCAGCGCGGCCGCGGTGGCGGCGGATGCCGCCCAGATTGTCTTGGCCATTCTCTGTTCTCCCATCTTCTCGGCGCCAGGGTGTGACGGCGCCTCGGCGCGACGCGGCCCGATGATGGGCCTGCGCGCCTCGCCGGCTCATGAAGCGAGCCTCAATTCCGATTAACGGGAGAAACCGGCTTAAGGTTCACCGAGCCAGTCGCGCAGCACCGCGTCGCCATCGGCGCCGCAGGCCGGCGGGGCATGGCGATAGGTGACCGGCGTCTCCGACAGCTTGATCGGGCTGCCGATCAGGGCGACCGGTTCCGGCGCCAGCGGATGCTGCATCTCGATCCGCATCTCGCGGGCCGCGACCTGCGGGTCGGCGAAGACCTGGTCGATGGTGTTGATCGGGCCGCACGGCACCTGCCGCCGCTCCAGCGTCTCCAGCCAATGGCCGCGCGACTTCTCGGCGATCAGACCGGCCACGATCGGCACCAGCACGTCGCGGTTGCGCACCCGCGACTGGTTGGTGGCGAAGCGCGGATCGGCGGCCAGGTCCGGCCGGCCGGCGGCGTCGCAGAACTTGGCGAACTGGGAATCGTTGCCGACCGCCAGGATCAGGTATTCGTCCGAGGCCCGGAACGCCTGGTAGGGCACGATGGTGGGATGGCCGTTGCCATAGCGCGGCGTCGGCACGCCCGAGGTCAGGTAGTACTGGCCGGCATTGGACAGCCACGCCACCTGGGTGTCGAGCAGCGCCAGGTCGACCAGCTGGCCCCGCCCGGTGCGACGGCGGTGGTCGAGGGCGGCGAGGATGCCGATGGTGGCGTAGGTGCCGGTCATCAGGTCGGCCACGGCGACGCCGACCTTCATCGGCTCGCCGTCGACCGGGCCGGTCAGGCTCATGATCCCGCCCATGGCCTGGATCAAATAGTCGTAGCCGGCGCGCGGGGCGTAGGGCCCGGTCTGGCCGAAGCCGGTGATCGAGCAGTAGATCAGCCCAGGGAATTCGTCCTTGAGGTCGTCATAGCCGAGGCCGTGGCGGGCGAGGTCGCCCAGCTTGTAGTTCTCGACCAGCACGTCGGCCTCGGCCACCAGCCGGCGCAGCAGGGCGCGGCCCTCGGGCTGGGTGAAGTCGATGGCGATCGAGCGCTTGTTGCGGTTGGCGCTGAGGTAATAGGCGCTCTCGGTCGTGTCGGCGCCGTCGGCATCCCTGAGGAAGGGCGGGCCCCATTTGCGGGTGTCGTCGCCGACGCCCGGCCGCTCGACCTTGACCACGTCGGCGCCGAGGTCGCCCAGGATCTGGGTCGCGCTCGGGCCTGCCAGCACGCGGGTCAGGTCGAGCACCTTGAGGCCGGCCAAGGCGCCGGCGGGGCTGTCCGTCATTCCTGGGAACTCCCTTGATTCAGACACCTTGGTTAGCCCAGGCGGGCAGGGGCCGCAATGCGCGGGCCTGCGGGAGCGGATCGGCGGGCCATGACCTGGGGTTAAGACCATCCTCCTTTTTGGCAGGGACGGGGCGGTGGTCTAGGCCATAGCCTTGGCGCCCGAAAGAACGGCCCAGCCACAAACGGGGGGACAATCCAATGCAAGGCTTCTCCAGGATTCTGATGCGCGGGCTGCTCGCCGGCGCCCTGCTCGCGGGGGTGTCGCAGGCGGCGACAGCGGAGATGGTGCTGAACGCCGGCAACAGCCAGGAGCCGGAGTCGCTGGACATCCACCGCTCCTCGGGCGTCTCGGAAGCGAACATCCAGAACGACCTGTTCGAGGGCCTGCTGACCCAGGACGCCAAGGCGCAGCCGATCCCGGGCGCGGCCGAGAGCTGGACCGTCTCCGACGACGGCAAGACCTATGTCTTCAAGCTGCGCGCCGACGGCAAATGGTCGGACGGCACGCCGGTGACGGCGGGCGACTTCGTGTTCGCCTGGCAGCGGCTCTTGGACCCGAAGACCGCCAGCCCCTATGCCTATTTCATCGATCAGGTGGTCAACGCCAAGGAGATCCGCCTCGGCACCAAGCCGGCGGACACGCTGGGCGCCCGGGCGGTCGACGACCACACGCTCGAGGTCAAGCTGCTGGGGCCGACGCCTTACTTCCTGGCGACGCTGACCCACCACGCTACCTTCCCGCTCAGCAAGGCCAACGTCGACAAGTTCGGCAACGACTACGTCAAGCCCGGCGACATGGCGTCGAACGGCGCCTACATGCTGGCCGAGGCGGTGCCGCAGTCGCATGTCAAGCTGGTCAAGAACCCCGAGTTCCACGACGCGGCCAACGTCAAGATCGACACCGTCCGCTACTTCGTCACCGAGGATGTCGACTCCGAGCTGCAGCGCTTCAAGGCCGGCGAGCTGGACTACACCTACACCCTGCCGAACCAGCAGATCCCCGACCTGAAGCAGACCATGGCCGACCAGGTGCGGATCGTGCCCTACATCGGCACCTACTACTATACGGTCAACACCACCCATGAGCCCTGGAAGAGCCATCCGGAACTGCGCCGCGCCCTGTCGCTGGCGATCGACCGCGACGTGATGGTGGCCAAGATCACCCAGGGCGGGGAACTGCCGGCCTACACCTTCGTGCCGCCGGGGATGAGCAACTTCGCCCCCTGGGAGTCGAAGGACGCCAAGGAGACCCAAAGCCAGCGCGACGCCGAGGCCAAGGAACTGTTCGCCAAGGCCGGCTACGGCCCCGACCATCCGCTGACGGTCGAGATCTCCTACAACACCTCGGAGAACCACAAGAAGATCGCCGTCGCCATCGGCGCGATGTGGAAGCAGAAGCTCGGCGTCGACACCACCCTGACCAATCTGGAATGGGGCACGATGCAGAGCGCGCTGCGCAAGAAGGAGTACAAGGATTTCGGCCGGACCTCCTGGATCGGCGATTTCGACGACCCCAGCAACTTCCTCGACCTGTTCCGCAGCACTGCCGGCGAGCAGAACTACCCGGCCTACGCCAACCCGGACTACGACAAGCTGATGGATGCGGCGGTGGTCGAGGCCGACCCGGCCAAGCGCGGCCAGCTTCTGGCCCAGGCGGAGCAGCTGTTCTTCACCGACCAGCCGATCATCCCGATCTACTACTACACCAGCAAGCGGATGCTCTCGCCGGCGGTGAAGGGCTGGCAGGACAACGTGCTCGACAATCACCTCAGCCGCTGGCTGTCGGTGGAGCGGTAGGCCATCGGCCTGTCGGTTGGGTTCGCCGGAGCGAACCCAACCGACCTGTCTCATCATGCGATTGCGGATCGGTCGGCGCCGCCCCGCTAGTCTAGTACCGCCACGGCCTCCACTTCGAACAGCATGCCGTCGACCGCCAGCTTGGGCACCGGGATCAAGGTCTGTGCCGGTAGCGCCTCGCCGAAGACCTGCCTGACGGTCTTGGTCAGCACCCCGAGCTTGGACATGTCGTGGTCGACCACGAAGACCGTGAGCTTGGCGACCTGATCCGGCCTGGCGCCGACCGCATCGAGGGCGGCGCGCAGATTGGCGTAGGCCTGCCCGACCTGGACGGCGAAGTCGGGTGACAACGCTCCTCTGCTGTCCTGGCCGCCCTGTCCGGAGATGTAGGCCACCCGGCCTTCGCCGGGGGTGATCACCGCCGCGCTGTAGCCGTTCGGCGACGGGTCGTAGAGGGTCTGCGGATTGACGATGGTCAGCTTGGGACTGCTCTCATTCGCCATCGCCACAGCGGACATTCCCACGGTCATGATAATCAACCCTCCGGTCAGCAGCTGCTTGATTGTGCGTGACATGATTGTTCTCTCGGCTCTGCGGACCGCGGGCAACGAACCCTCGCGGCCGACATGATTGAACCTTGGCCCTTCCATTCCGTACGATGTACGAGTCATCCTACGGTACAGCGTACGAGATGCCCGTTCAAGATCGACATTCCTGGCATTGCCGGTCAGGATCGACGGTCTGGACACTAGGGAAGATGGATGGCAGTCAAACGCAGCGGCGCCCCGGGCAAGCGGTCTCAACGGACAAGCGGGCGGATCCCGCCCGCGAAGGAACCGCACGGTGAATCGCCTCTCTCCCGCGACCGCATCGTGGCGACCGCGGTGGAGCTGCTGGACGCCCAGGGGCTCGACGGGTTGACGATGCGCCGGCTGGCCGATCGGCTCGGCTCGGGCGTGATGAGCCTGTATTGGCACGTCGACAGCAAAGAGGATGTCTTCGATCTGGCGCTGGACTCGGTGCTCGAGTATCGCGGGCCGCCGCAGGGAGTGGAGTCTCAAGACTGGCGTGGAGACGTGGTTCATGTGCTCGAAGACTGGCGCGCCGGCATGCTGCGCCATCCTTGGTCGGCATCGCTGTTGCCGCGCCGGGCGCTCGGCCCGAACATCCTCAGCCGCCTGGAACTGCTGGGCACGACCTTGTCCAGGGCCGGCGTGGCGGATTCGGATCTGAACGCCGCGATCTGGTCGCTGTGGAACTATGTGATGGGCGCCACCATCACCCGGGCGAGCTTCGACGTCTCGGACGACGACCGGGCCGCCGGGCAGCAACGCCTGACACGCCTCAGCGAACGCTACCCGACAATCGAACGCTCCCGCCTGCTGCTGGATGACGACTGGGACGGCGCCTTCCGCAAAGGCCTCGGCTTCCTGCTCGATGGCCTCGCTCCGGCCCGAAGGCCCGCTCCAGACGCTACCGCGCGGGCTTGATCTGCGGCAGGTCGTGGGTCAGCTCGCGAAAGCCGACGCCGTGGTACAGGGTCCGGGCGGCCGGGTGCGCCGGCGCGCCGAGGCAGGCGACCAGCATGCGGTTCGCGCCGGCGGCCCTGGCCAGATGCATGCCGTGCAGCTGCAACGCGGTGCCCAAGCCCCGCCGCCGGAAGTCCGGGTGCGTGCCGACCGGCTCGAATTCGGCGGTTTGCGTCGCCTCGTCCAGCCAGATGATCGCGGTCGCGGCCAGCGTGCCGTCCGGCGCCGCGATCAGCACATGCAGGTCGGCCCGATACGGCCAGGTCCGCTGGACCCGCGCGAATGCCGCCTCGGTCAGGCTGGCCGACTGCCACGCGTCGCGATGTGCCTTGACCGCGTCCGCCGCCGGGACGTCCACGGCCGTCCGGAACCGGAACCCCTCGGGCAGCACCGGATCCGGCACGTCGGTCAGCGCCCGCGCATTGAACTGCACCCAGGACCCGTCATCCCCACCGGCTTCGGCATCGAACGCGTAGCCACGCGCGGCGACGGCGGCCTGCGCCGGCCCATCCGCGGACTGCACTGTCAGCAGCCGGTCGGCACCGCCCGCCACCTCGTCGTACCAGTCCAGGATTCCGGTCAGCAGCTTCGGCTGGTCCGGATGCGCCTGCCAGATCAGGTTGGCCGCCTCGGCCTCACGGAACGTCCCGTCGCCGCGCGGGACCCGGTACGGCAGATGCACCCAACCCCAGGCGGCCAGCCGGCCGTCGACGAACCACAACCGGTGCCGCCAGAACCGGCCGAGCGCGTCGAAATCCTTGGCCCAGACCCAGGCCAGCTCACCAACGGTCGCGTCGGCGTTCAGCAGCTCCGGCCGCGATGCGGTCACCCGCTGGGCCAGGCCCTGCATCAGGCGGAGTTCGGTCGGGCCAAGATCGTCCATGCGGGCACCTTGGCCGGGCCGAACCGTCCTGTCGAGAGGATGCGGCCAGGACTGCGCAGGCCGGCAAGCCGGGGGCAAGTCGCGGCATGACAAAGGGGTGCAGCGTCGCGCTGAATTTCTTCCGTCGTCTGTGTTTGGTCCATCAGACGCCATGATTTTGTCCCAGTGCCGCGATTAGGCTGCCGGCCTCGGATGCGGCCGTCGCATCCTCCTGCCACCCGCCGGAGCGGCCGCGCCTTGGACACTGGAGCCACCATGAATCCCCTGCTCACGAGACTCAGGTCGAACGTCGTGCTCGTCGTCCTGCTGGTGCTCGTGTTCATCTTCGCGATGTCGTCCTACTTCACCGTCAACCAGAACGAGGTCGGCGCGGTGCTGCGCTTCGGCCGGCTGGTCAGCGACGAACCGGTGCAGCCGGGCCTGCATTTCAAGCTTCCGGTGGTGGACAGCGTCCACACCATCCGCACCTCGATCGAGAAGATCCCGATCCCGGAAATCCATGTGAAGACGATCGACAACCAGTTCGTGTCGATCGACATGAGCCTGACCTACCATTTCTCCGACCCGCTCAAGGCGCTGTTCCAGGTCGGCGACATGGGCGGTGGCACGGTCAGCGAGAAGGTCATCCCCTTCGTGCAGAGCCGCACGCTCGACGTGTTCGGCCAGGTCAACGCGCTGGAGATCGCCGACAAGAAGAAGGGCCTGGAGAACTCGATCCTGACGGCGATCCAGGCGCAGGCCGCCGACATGTTCGGCGTCAAGGTCGAGGATATCCAGATCACCCAGATCAAGTACGACGAGAATTTCGAGAAGAACATCCAGATCACGGTCCAGACCCGCAACCAGCAGCTGGCCGCCGTCAACATCCTGAAGGTCAGGCAGACGGAGGCCGAGCAGGCCGTCGCCGTCGCCAAGGGCGAGGCCGACGCCGCGGCTGCGACCGCGGACGGCCAGAAGCGCGTGGCGATCGCCCAGGCCGAGGCCCAGGCGCAGTCGGTGCGCCTGGCTGCCGACGCCGCGGCCTATGACGTCACCAAGCGCGCCGAGGCCGAGGCGACCGCCAAGAAGGAAGTGGGCGCGTCCGAGGCCGCGGTGATTTCGACCAAGGTGCAGTCGGCCGGCTCTGCCGAGGCCTATGCCGGGATCCTGCGGGCGGAGGCGGCGAAGAACTGGAACGGGACGGTCCCGAATGTCCAGCTCGGCTCCGGCACGGGCCAGGGGGGCGCGGCGCCCGTCCTGGTGCTGCCGCCGGACGCGCTCAAGCCGGCATCGGACCGGACGCGGTCGGAGTAGGCGGGCCGGGGTTGGGTTCGCCGCGGCGAACCCAACCWGCCGCCGACACAGGCGCGCTTGCCCCGTCAGCCCTTCCAGAACGGCTTGACCGCCTCTCGGGCAGCGGTGCCGCGGTCGAGGCCGAGGTCGCGCAGCTCATGGTCGCTCAGCGCATCGAGCTGGCGTCGGGTTCGCGCACGCTGCAGCCACAGTCCAAAGGTCTGCCGCAGGCCGCGCAGGGCGGTGGGGCGGGGCAGGGCAGCGTGGGAAACGCGGCGCTCGACAACGCGCGTCGACATCGGAGTTCTCCTGTTGGCCCCGCAGCCGTTGGGCCTCATGCCCGGATGAATCCGATCTGCGGGGGTTGCAATCCGAGATTGATCCGATCATGATATCGGTGCAATTGGAGTATTGCACTCGGAGCAATATCGTATGCTGGATGATTTCCGCCGCATTGCCGACGACGTGGCCAGCGAAATTGTCTCGGGGCAATTGCGGCCGGGCGACCGGTTGCCGCCGCAGCGCGACTTCGCGTACCGCCGCGGCATCGCCGCCTCCACCGCCTCCCGGGTCTATGCCGAGCTGACGCGGCGCGGGCTGGTGTCGGGGGAGGTCGGGCGCGGCACCTTCGTCCGGGCCGCGGTGGCGGTGCCGGCATCGGTGCTGGCCGAACCCTGGCAGGCGCCGGTCAACCTCGAATCCAGCTTCCCGATCCTGCCCGGCCAGCCCGCCCTGCTGGCGCAGGGACTGCAAAGCCTGCTGCGCCCGGATGTGCTGGGCGCGGCGCTGCGGCCGGTGCCGGCCGCCGGCACCCAGGCGGCGCGGGCCGTGGCTGCGGCCTTCCTGGCCCAGGCCGGCTGGGTGCCCGAGCCGGCGCGGGTGCTGTTCACCGGCAACGGCCGCCAGGCGATCGCAGCGGCGCTGTCGGCACTGGCGCCGGTCGGCGGCCGGGTCGGGGTCGAGGCCCTGACCTATCCGGTGATCCGGGGCATCGCCGCCCGGCTCGGCATCGCCCTGGTGCCGATCGCGATGGACGGGGACGGGCTGCGGCCGGATGCGCTGGAAGCGGCGCACCACCCGGCGCCGCTGCGCGCGGTCTACCTGCAACCGACCCTGCACAACCCGCTCGGCATCTCGATGCCGCCGGCCCGGCGGGCGGATCTGGCGGCGATGCTGCAGCGGCTGGACCTGGTCGCGATCGAGGACCGGGTGTTCAGCTTCCTGGCCGACGACGCGCCGCTGGCGGCCCTGGCGCCGGATCACGTGATCGTGGCCGACAGCCTGTCCAAGCGGCTGGCCCCGGGGCTGACCGTGGGCTTCGCCGTGGCGCCGCGCGGCCTGGTCGAGCGCATGGTGGCGGCCATCCGCTCCGGCCCGTGGAGCCCGGGCGGCCTGGCGCTGGAGGCGGCGACGCGCTGGATGGCCGACGGCACCGTGGCGGCGCTGGTGCTGGACAAGCGGCAGGACGCCCTGGACCGCCAGGCCATCGCCCGCGAGGCCTTGGCCGGGCTGGACCTTCAGGGCGACGCGCGCTGCTATCACCTGTGGCTCGACCTGCCGGAAGGCTGGCGGGCGGAGGCCTTCGCCGCGGCGGCGGCCCGCTTCGGCATCGCGCTCACGCCCGGCCCGGCCTATGCCATCGGGCCCGGCCATGCGCCGGCCGGGGTGCGACTGGCGCTGGCCTCGCCGCCGCCCGACGTGCTGCGCGAGGCGCTGTCGGCCCTGGCCCGGCTGGCGCGGACCGAGCCGGACCAGACTGCGGTGGATTAGCCTATGCCCGGCGCCGGCAAAGTCGCGCATGCTGGCGGTGACACAGGAGATCCACCGATGCTCAGGACCCTCATTATCACCGTCGGGCTGCTGGCCGCCCTGCCCGCCGCCGCCCAGGATTGCCCGGACGAGACCCAGTCTGGAATGAACAAGTGTGCCGCCGACGCCTACAAGCAGGCGGACGCGGCGCTGAACGCGACCTACAAGCAGATCATCGAACGCCTGAAGGACGACGCGGACACGACCAAGTCCCTGGTCGCAGCCCAGCGCGCCTGGATCGCCTATCGCGACGCCGAATGCGACTTCATCACCTCGGGCGCGGCGGGGGGCACCGTCCGTCCGATGCTCCAGACGATGTGCCTGGAACAGGTGACCTCCAGGCGCGTCGACGAGCTGAAGCCGCTGCTGGAGTGCGAGGAGGGTGATCTGAGCTGCCCGGTGCCGGCCCCCTGATGGAAGTCCCGTCCGCAGTCGCCGAAAGATGCGGCGACTCGCCGCGGCAAATGGGCGTAGAATGACGGAAGAATCGGAACGACGGCCGGCAAGTCCAGTCGGAATTAATATTATTACAATTGTAGCAAAATCCATTTTCGACAGACGCGCCGAAGTTTGCGGTTAATTCATCAGGAAAAGTGACGGCACGGGAATAAAGCCGGCGGGCCGGCGTCTCATCAGTCGCGGCGCTGACGCCGTCCCTTGCCCCGGAGGTTCCATGCGCCCCCCCCGCTTCCTTCTCCGTCCCCGGACGGTCGTCCCCCGCCCTGGGGCGGTGGTCGGTGCCGCACTGCTGCTCGGCGCCGCCACCGCCTGGGGCGCCGGACCTCCGGACGAGGCCCCGTTCCTGGCCGAGAACGACGCCGCCATGACGAAGATGATGGACGGCATGACAGTCAAGCCGACCGGGGATGTCGACGCCGACTTCACGGCGATGATGATACCGCACCACCAGGGTGCCATCGACATGGCCCAGGCCGAGCTGCGCTATGGCCGCAACGAGCAGCTGCGCCGCATCGCCCAGGAGATCATCGTCGAGCAGCAGCAGGAGATCGCGGCGATGCGGCTGGCGCTGGGCCAGCCCTTGCCGCCCTCGGTCGCCGCGCCCGACCAGGGGACGCCTGCCGCCCCGGCCGCCGACTCAGCCATGCCCATGACCATGCCGATGGAGCACTGACGTGAAACGCCCCCTCCTGCTGTCCACGCTGCTGGCCGCTACGGCCTTCGCCTCCGCCGCCTGGGCCGGGCAGGCGCCCTTCGCCGCCGCGGCGCCGGACATCCCGGTCAGCCACAAGGACCGGGTCTATGCCGCCGAGCAGTTCTCCAACACCGTCTCGGTGACCGATCCGGTCGACAACAGGCTGCTCGGCGTGATCCGCCTGGGCGAGCCGCAGCCGACCAATTTCAGTCCGCTCTACCACGGCCAGCTGCTGGTGCACGGCATGGGCTTCTCGCCCGACCACCGCACCCTCGCGGTGGTGTCGATCGGGTCGAACTCCGTCACCTTCATCGACACCGCGACCAACGCGGTGAAGCACACCACCTATGTCGGCCGCTCGCCGCACGAGGCATTCTTCACGCCCGACGGCAAGGAGGTCTGGGTCACGGTGCGGGGCGAGAACTACATCGCGGTGCTCGACGGCACGACCTATGAGGAGAAGACGCGGATCATCGTCCCTGCCGGTCCGGGGATGCAGATCTTCTCGCCCGACGGCAAGTACGGCTACGTCTGCTCGTCGTTCAATCCGGAGACGGTGGTGATCACGGTGGCGGACCACCAGATCGTCGGCCATGTCCCGCAGGCCAGCCCGTTCTGCCCCAACATCGCGGCGACGCCGGACGGCACCCAGGTGTGGTTCACCCTGAAGGACACCGGCAAGACCCAGGTGTTCGACGCCAGGCCGCCGTTCAAGCTGCTGACCACGATCGACACCGGCCCGATCACCAACCACGTCAACATCGTCCACAACCGGAACGGCATCTTCGCCTACGTCACGGTCGGCGGGCTGAACCAGATCCAGGTGTTCCGCACCGACGACTTCTCCAAGGTCGCGACCATCCCGGTCGGCAACCTGCCGCACGGCATCTGGCCCTCGGGCGACGGCACCCGGGTCTATGTCGGCATCGAGAACGGCGACCAGATCACCGCGGTCGACACCCTGACCAACAAGGTCATCGGCTCGGTCGCGATCGGCCAGGCGCCGCAGGCGGTCAACTACGTGCCCGACGCGGTGCCGGAGGGCGACGGCACCCAGAACCTGCAGCCGCTCGGCATCGCCGGGCAGACTGCGCATCTGACCCTGCAGGCGCTGAAGGACGGCAAGGCCGCGTCCCCGGCCTCGGGCGTCGCGCCGACCAGCGTCTCGCTGTTCGACCAGGGGCTGACCCAGGTGCTGCAGGCCTCGGCCACCGGGCTGGAGCCGAAGCAGCCCTATGTCCTGGCGCTTTCCGGCCAGGCCGATGGCGGCGGCACGCTGCAGCCGCTGGCCGCCTTCATGACCAACCCGGCCGGCGCCGCCGTCGTCAATGCGTTGGGGCCGATCCGGCAGTTCGTGCAGGGCGACGCCAGGACCGCGCCGCGCTTTCTCGTGATCGCGCCGGGAACCGCCGCGGGCCCGACCGGCGCCGCGGTGCAGATCCAGGCGCAGTGAGCGGCCGGGGGGAGGCGGCCAGTCCATGAAGGACATGATGATCCTGGTCGAACCGCTGATCCCGGCCCTGCGGCGCTATGCCCGTTCGCTGCTGCGGGCCGACGCCGCGGCGGCGGACGACCTGGTGCAGGACTGCCTGGAGCGGGCGATCACCCGGTGGCACCAGCGCCGCGCCGACGGCGATGCGCGGACCTGGCTGTTCACCATCCTGCACAACCTCGCGGTCAGCCGGCTGCGGCAGGCCGCCCGCCGCGGCTGGCACGTGCCGATCGACGATGCCGACGAGGCCGCCACCGCGCGGCCTCCGACGCAGGAGGCCGGGTTGCGGCACGGCGAGCTGCTGCGGGCGCTGGACACCCTGCCGGAGGAGCAGCGCAGCGTGCTGCTGCTGGTCTCGGTCGAGGACCTGACCTACGCCGAGGCGGCGAAGGTGCTGGACGTGCCGATCGGCACGGTGATGTCGCGCCTGTCGCGGGCCCGCGAAAGGCTGCAACGGACCATGGATGCGGACGCACCAGCCTCAGGCCGGGCGCCGATCCTGCGGAGGGTGAAATGAACCCCAATCCACCGATCACCGAGGACGACCTGCACGGCTATGTCGACCAGGCGCTGGCGCCCGAGCGGCGGGCCGAGGTCGAGGCCTATCTCGCGAGCCATCCGGAGGTGGCGCGGCGGATCGCGGGCTATGCCGGCCAGCGCGAGGCGCTGCGCGATGCCTTCGGCCCGATCGCGGAGGAGCCGGTGCCGCCTCAGCTGTCCCTCGCCCGGATGATCGAGGCGCGGCGGTCGCCCGCCCGGCGTCTGCCTTGGCGCCCGGCAGTGGCCGCTGTGTTGCTGCTGGCGATCGGCGGCGGCGGCGGCTGGCTGTCGCGCGGCCTGACCCAGCCGGCATCGGCCGGGATCGCCGCGCTGGCCCAGGAGGGCGCCGACACCTACGCGGTTTATGCCTCGGACCGGACCCGTGCGGTCGAACTCGGCGCCGCCGACCGCGAGCAGCTGGTCCGCTGGGTGTCGAACCGGCTGCAGCGGCCGATCGCGGTGCCCGACCTGGCCTCGGCCGGCTACCGCTTCATGGGCGGGCGCCTGGTCGCCACGCCGCACGGGCCGGCCGGCATGTTCATGTATGACGACGACCGCGGCACCCGGATCGCCATGCTGGTGCGGCCGATGGAGATCGAGGGCGACACGCCGATGTCGGAGCGCTCCCACGGCCCGGTCTCCGGCGTCACCTGGGCCGAGCAGGGGCTCGGCTACACCCTAGTCGGGGCCAAGCCGGCGGATGTGCTGCACCCCCTGGCGGACGAGATGCGCCGGCAGATCAGCGCCGGCCAGGACAGCGTGAAACTGTAGGGCCCGCCTTGTTTCCCACCCTGCCACCGCCTCGAGGAGGTTTCCGATGAACCGTATCCGCCTGCATGGCCTGGCCGCGCTGCTCAGCCTCGGCCTTGCCGGCCCGGCCTTCGCCCATGCCCACCTGACCGCGTCCGCCCCGGCCGCGAATGCGACCGTGACCGCGACGCCGGCCGCGCTACAGCTGACCTTCTCCGAAGGGCTGGAGCTGCGCTTCACCGGCATCAAGGTCACCGGCCCGGGCGGCGCCGCGGTCACGACCGGCGACGCCACCTTGGGGCGGGACGGCGCCACCCTGGTCGTGCCGGTGACCGGGCCGCTGGCACCGGGCGCCTACACCGTCGACTGGCACGCGCTGTCGACCGACGGCCACACCACCAAGGGCAGCTACGCCTTCACGGTCGCGCCGTGACATCGCTCGACGGTGTCCTGGCCGCCTGCCGGCTGGGGCACTATGCGGCCCTGACCTTCATCTTCGGCGCCGCCGCCTTCCTGCGCCTGCTGGCCGGGCCGGCCCTGGCGGCACCGATCGGCCGGGCCCTGCGCCGGCCGATGCAACTCGCCATCCTGCTGGCGGCGGCCACCACCTGGCTGTGGCTGCCGCTCCAGGCGGCGGAGATCGGCGGCGGCTGGGACTGCGCCGGCGATCCCGGCACGCTGTCGGCCGTGCTGTTCGACACCGGCTTCGGCCAAGTCTGGATCGGCCGTGCCATCCTGGCGGTCGTGCTGCTGCTTCTGGTCGCGGGGTGGCAGCGCCGAATGGGCGCGCTGGCGCTGGTCGCCGGACTACTGCTCGCCAGCCTGTCCCTGGTCGGCCACGCCGCCATGCAAAGCGGGGCGTCCGGCATGGCGCACCGGCTCAACCAGGCTGTCCATGTGCTGTCCGGCGGCTTCTGGCTGGGCGCGCTGGTGCCCTTCGTGCTGTGCCTGCCGGCCCTGCGCGACCCCCGGCTGCGGCCCGACGCTGCGTGGGCGCTGCGGCGGTTCTCGACGGTCGGGCATGTCGCGGTGGCGGCGGTGCTGGCGACCGGGGCCGTCAATGTCGCCCTGGTGCTCGACCGCTGGCCGACCCAATGGTCGTCGCCCTACCAGGCCCTGCTGGTGGCCAAGATCGCGGCGGTGCTGGCTATGACCGGCCTGGCGATCACCAACCGCTATGTCCTGGTGCCGCGGATCAAGCGGTCGAACGGCGGCGCCGTCCGGGCGATCCGCGACGGCGCGGTCGCCGAGATCCTGCTCGGCGTCGCGGCGGTGGCCCTGGTCGCGGTCTTCGGGCTGCTTGATCCGGCCTAGCCGCCGAACTGCAGCGCGTCGAGCGCGCCCTGCAGGATCCAGGCGGCGGCGGCGGTGTCCACCGCCTTGGCCCGCTTCTTCCGGGTGACGTCGAATTCGATCATCTGGCGCTGCACCGCCATGGTCGACAGCCGCTCGTCCCAGAACGCGATCGGCAGGTCGCGCAGCCGCAGCAGGTCCTTGGCGAAGGCTCGCACCGACTGGCAGCGCGGCCCCTCGCTGCCGTCCATGTTGATCGGCAGGCCGATCACCAGCCCGGCGACGCTGCGGTCGTCGATGATCCGCAGCAGCTCCTGCGCATCCGGGGTGAACTTGGTGCGGCGGATGGTGCCGATCGGCGAGGCCAGCGACAGGCCGGGGTCGGACACCGCCATGCCGATCGTCTTCTCGCCGAGATCGAGCCCGATCAGCCGCCCGTTGGGGGGCAGCAGGGCCTTGAGGTCGCGAAGATTGCAGACCGCCATATCGGGTGATACCTTCCGCGCCGCTTTCCGTCGGCCGTCCCCCGCGGTCCCGGCGCCATGCCGGCCCGGGGCGGCCACTGATCCCCGGAGATGACTACGACATGTCGCTCGACAGAGCCACCGTCGCGAAAATCGCGCATCTGGCCCGTATCCGCCTCGACGAGACGGAACTCGATGCCATGACCGGCGAATTGTCCAAGATCCTGGACTTCGTCGAGCAACTGGCCGAGGTGAACACCGATGGCGTCGAGCCGATGACCAGCGTCGCCCAGCAGGGGCTGCGGCGCCGGCCGGACGAGGTCACCGACGGCGGCTATCCCGACCGTGTGCTGGCCAATGCGCCCTCGGCCAAGGCCGGGTTCTTCACCGTGCCGAAGGTGGTCGAGTGATGTCGAAGTCCACCCACCTGACCCTGGCCGGCGCGCGCGACGCGTTGAAGGCGCGCGAGATCTCCTCGGTCGAGCTGACCACGGCGCATGTCGCCGCGATGGAGGACCTGCGCGGCCTCAACGCCTTCATCACCGAGACGCCGGACAAGGCGATCGAGATGGCCAAGGCCTCCGACGCCAAGCTGGCGCGCGGGGAGGGCGGTCCGCTCGAGGGCCTGCCGATCGCTATTAAAGACCTGTTCTGCACCGAGGGCGTGCGCACCACGGCCGGCAGCAAGATCCTGGGCAACTTCGTCCCGACCTATGAATCGACCGTCACCAGCCAGCTGTGGCGCGACGGCGCGGTGATGTTGGGCAAGCTGAACATGGACGAGTTCGCCATGGGCTCGGCCAACATCACCTCGGCCTATGGCAATGTCGAGAACCCGTGGCGGCGGCAGGACGGCAGCAACGCCAAGCTGGTGCCCGGCGGGTCCTCCGGCGGCTCGGCCGCCTCGGTCGCGGCGCGGATGACGCTGGCGGCGACCGGCACCGACACCGGCGGGTCGATCCGCCAGCCCGCCGCCTTCACCGGCATCGTCGGCATCAAGCCGACCTATGGCCGCTGCTCGCGCTGGGGCGTGGTCGCCTTCGCCTCGTCGCTCGACCAGGCCGGGCCGATGGCGCGCACGGTGCAGGACGCGGCGATCATGCTGCGCTCGATGGCCGGCTTCGACCCGAAGGATTCGACCAGCGTCGACCTCGCGGTGCCGGATTTCGAGGCGGCGCTGACCGGCGACATCCGCGGCCTGAAGATCGGCATTCCCAAGGAATACCGGGTCGACGGCATGCCGGCCGAGATCGAGCGCATCTGGAAGCAGGGTGCCGACTGGCTGCGCGACGCCGGGGCCGAGATCGTCGACGTCTCGCTGCCGCACACCAAATACGCGCTGGCGACCTACTACATCGTCGCCCCGGCCGAGGCGTCCTCGAACCTGGCGCGCTATGACGGCGTGCGCTACGGCCTGCGGGTCGAGGGCGGGTCGTTGAACGAGATGTATGAGAACACCCGCGCCGCCGGCTTCGGCCGCGAGGTCAAGCGCAGGGTGATGATCGGGACCTATGTGCTGTCGGCCGGCTATTACGACGCCTACTACACCAAGGCGCAGAAGCTGCGCACGCTAATCGCCCGCGACTTCACCGAGGCCTATCAGCGCTGCGACGCGATCCTGACCCCAACCGCACCGTCCACCGCCTTCGCCATCGGCGAGAAGCAGGACGACCCGATCGCGATGTACCTCAACGACGTCTTCACCGTGCCGGCCTCGATGGCCGGGCTGCCCGGCCTGTCGGTGCCGGCGGGTCTCGGCGATGACGGGCTGCCGCTCGGCCTCCAGCTGCTCGGCCGGCCGTTCGACGAGGAGACGGTGCTGCGCATCGCCCATGTCATGGAAAAGGCGGTCGGCTTCACTGCGCTGCCCCAGACGATCTCGTGAGCTGGGGCTCCTGACATGGCGGCCTTCGCCATCCGCCGGCTCGACCGCGCCGATGCGGCGGCCTACCGCGAGATCCGGCTGGAGGGGCTTCAGCGCCATCCCGAAGCCTTCGGCTCGTCCTTCGAGGCCGAGGCGGCGCTGTCGCTGGACGAGTTCGCCGAGCGCACCGTTGCGGTGACGACCTTCGCGGCGGAGCGGGACGGCAGGCTGCTCGGCATCGTCGGGCTGGCGCGCGAGACCATGGCCAAGCGCCTGCATCGCGGCACCCTGGTGCGGATGTATGTCCGGGCCGAGGCGCGCGGCAGCGGCGTCGCCGACGCGCTGGTGACAACGGTGCTGGACCATGCCCGGGCCGAGGGCCTGGACGCGGTCCTGCTCGCCGTGATCCCCGAGGCCGAGCCGGCGCGCCGGCTCTACGCCCGGCACGGCTTCACCGTCTATGGGATCGAGCCGGGGGCGCTGCGCATCGGCGACCGGTCCTATGACGACGAGCTGCGCATCCGGATTCTCTGATCCGCGGCGCTGCGCCGTCTTCGGGCGGTCATGGAAGTCTGCTATGCCAAGCGGATGGCGCAGGGGAGGGGATGCGCCGACGCAGCAGAAGGACGCTGGTCATGGATACCATTCCCTTTACGCCCCGTCGCTTCCAGACGGCGGCCGCCCACTACCTGCAGGGCCGGCCCGCCTATGCCGCCAGCCTGTTCCCGCGCATCGCCCGCCTGTGTGGCCTCGGCCACGGCCATCGGGTGATGGATCTCGGCTGCGGGCCGGGCCAGATCGCGGTGGCGCTGGCGCCCTTCGCCGGCGAGGTGGTCGGCGTCGATCCCGAGCCGGAGATGCTGGCGATCGCCGCCGAGACCGCATCCCGCGCCGGCGTCCCGGTCCAGTTCCGCCAGGGCAGCTCCTACGACCTTGGCCCCGATTTCGGGCGGTTCCACCTCGTCGCCATGGGCCGGTCCTTCCACTGGATGGACCGGGTCGAGACGCTGCGCCGCTTCGACGGCATGGTCGATCCGGGCGGCGCCGTTGTGCTGCTGCACGACGATCACCCCAAGGTGCCGGACAACCGCTGGGTGAAGCCCTATCGCGACCTGATCGAGCGCTATGCCGAAGGCGACTCGGCCCGGGCGATGGTGCGGTCGCCGGGCTGGCTCAGCCACACCGCGGTGCTGCTCGATTCGCCGTTCAGCCGGCTGGAGGAAATCGCGGTGATCGAGCGCCGGCACATCCCGGCCGACACGCTGGTCCATCGCGCCCTGTCGATGTCGGGCACCGCGCCGGGCCGGATCGGCGACAACGCCGATGCCCTGATCGCCGAGATCGAGGTGCTGATGTCGGAGTTCGTGGCCGGCGGCATGGTGGCCGAGGTCGTCACCTCATCCGCCCTGATCGCTCGGCGTCCCGACAACGCCTGATCCCGGCCCGGCCGCTTGCATCCGCCGGCCGGCCGCCGCATAGACGCATGTCGATTTCAGCCGCGCGACCCGCGCAAAAGGAGAGAGTGTCTTGGCGTCCAAGCTCCACACCATCATCTGCAGCACCCGGCCGAACCGGATCGGGCCGGCGATCGCGACCTGGTTCCACGACATCGCCGCCGCGCATGGCAAATTCGACGCGTCGCTGGTCGACCTCCGGGATTTCGACCTGCCGGTGTTCGACGAGCCGGAGCATCCGCGGCTGCAGCGCTATGTGAACGAGCCGACCAGGCGCTGGGCCGCCAGCGTCAGCGCCGCCGACGCCTTCGTCTTCGTCACACCGGAATACAACTACGGCCCGCCGCCGGCACTGCTGAACGCGCTGAACTACCTGTATCTCGAATGGAACTACAAGCCGGCCGGCTTCGTCAGCTATGGCGGCGCGTCGTCCGGGCTGCGCGCGGTGCAGGCCGAGAAGCTGACCCTGACCACGCTGAAGATCATGCCGATCCCTGAGGCGGTGGCGATCCCCTTTGCCTGGAACGCCGTGGCCGACGGCAAGTTCACCGCCCCCGAAGGCCAGGACAAGGCCGCCACCACCATGCTCGACGAGCTGTCGCGCTGGACCGAAGCGCTGAAGCCGCTGCGGGCGAAGTAAGGGCTCCCACCTATCCCCTCAACCTGTCATTGCCCGGCTTGACCGGGCAATCCAGGGGCCACCAAGAGCCGCTCTGGCCGCCCCTGGATGCCACGGTCAAGCCGTGGCATGACAAGTGGGGTTGGAACGGGCGTGGCAACCCACAGCCTCACCCCGTGTGCACCCACAGGATCTCTGCCTCCTCGGGGCCCTCGGACAGGCAGGCATGGGGTGTGCGGGTGTCGAAATACAGGCTGTCGCCGGCCGCCAGACGCAGTGGCGGCTCGCCCAGAAACTGCATCAGCACCATGCCGGACAACACCAGCAGGAATTGCTGGCCGTCGTGATGATCCAGCGGGCCGTATTCGGCCAGGGTCCGCGCCTTGACCCGGGCCCGCACCGGGGTGATGCGCTTCTCCGCCAGGTCAGCGCCCAGCAGCTCGTGGCTGTAGCTGCGGGTCTCGTGGCGCGGCCCGGTGCCGGCCCGGGTCAGGCTGCGCGCCGCCGGATCCGGCCGGGCGTCGCCGAACAGCCCGGCCAGGTCGACGGCGAAGCCCTGCGACAGCTTCAGCAGCACCTCGACCGTCGGCGACATCCGGCCGTTCTCGATTTTCGACAGGGTGGATTTGGCCAGGCCGGTGCGGGTGGCGGCCGCCTCCAGCGTCCAGCCGCGCGTCCGGCGCAGCGCCTTCAGCCGCGGACCCAGCCCTTCGTTGACATCCATGCTCATGGCCGGGAGCTAAGCACGCGGCGGCTGTCGCCGCATCTGTTTCCGATCGGAAAAATCGTGATTGCGCGACGTGCGGCGGCGGCGTAGGAGTCGGGGACATTCCGGGCAGGGTGCGGGCAATGGCGGACAGCTTCGACGTGGTCATCATCGGTGGCGGCGCCATCGGCAGCGCCATCGCCTGCTTCCTGATGCTGGACCAGGGCTTCGGCGGCTCGGTCGCGGTGATCGAGCGTGACCCGACCTATCGCACCGCCTCCTCGGCGCTCTCCGCCTCCTCGATCCGGCAGCAATTCTCCACCCCGTTCAACGTCGCGGTGTCGCGCTTCGGGCTCGAGGTGCTGAAGCACCCCGAGCGCTGGTTCGAGGTCGAGGGCGAGGTGCCGGATTTCGGCTTCCATGAGAAGGGCTACCTGTTCCTCGCCACCCCGCCCGGCCTGCCGGTGCTGCAGGCGAACCACGACATGCAGGTGGGCGAGGGCGTCGCCGTCGACCTGATGGCGCCGGACCGGCTGGCCGAACGCTTCCCCTGGCTGAATGTCGACGGCCTCTCCGCCGGGTCGCTCGGCCTGGCCGGCGAGGGCTGGTTCGACGGCTACAGCCTGCTGCAGGCGTTCAAGCGCAAGGCGCGGTCGCTCGGCGCCACCTACATCACCGAGACGGTGACCGGCATCGACCGGGCCGGCAGCAAGGTCACCGGCGTGACCCTCTCGGACGGTCGCCGCATCGCCTGCGGCACGCTGGTCAACGCCGCCGGGCCGCAGGCCGGCAAGGTCGCGGCGCTGGCCGGCATCGACCTGCCGGTGGAGGGGCGCAAGCGCTGCGTCTTCGTGTTCGACTGCCGCCAGACCCTGGCCGGCTGCCCCTTGGTGATCGACCCCAGCGGCGTCTGGTTCCGGCCCGAGGGCAACCTGTTCATCTGCGGCGCCCCGCCCACGGGGGAGGATCCCGACACCGACGACCTCACGGTCGACCACAGCCTGTTCGACGCGATGATGTGGCCGGCCCTGGCCGAGCGCGTTCCGGCCTTCGAGAGCCTGAAGGTGGTGAATGCCTGGGCCGGCCATTACGAGATGAACACGGTCGACCACAACGCCATCATCGGGCCGCATCCCGACCTGCCGAACCTGATCTTCGCCAACGGCTTCAGCGGCCACGGTCTGCAGCAATCGCCCGCCGCCGGGCGGGGCGTGGCCGAATTGATCGCCCATGGCGGCTTCCGCACGCTCGACCTGTCGCCCTTCGCCTTCACCCGCATCCTGGAGAACCGGCCGATCGTCGAACTCAACGTGGTCTGACGCCGGGCGCGACAATCCTTGACACCGGCGCCCCTTCCGCGCTCCCTACCGTCGCTTTTCTGTCAGGTTGAGTGCGAGCGGTTCGATGTACACGATCGAGGGTGAGACGGGCGTCTGGGAGACGGTGATCGGGCTCGAAGTCCATGCCCAGGTCACGTCCAAGGCCAAGCTGTTCTCCGGCGCGGCCGCCGATTTCGGCGCGGCCCCGAACAGCCAGGTCAGCCTGGTCGACGCCGCCATGCCCGGAATGCTGCCGGTGATCAATGATTATTGCGTCGAACAGGCGGTGAAGACCGGCCTGGGCCTGAAGGCGCAGATCAACCGGCGCTCGGTGTTCGACCGCAAGAACTACTTCTACGCCGATCTGCCGCAGGGCTATCAGATCAGCCAGTACAAGGACCCGATCGTCGGCACCGGCGAGATCGTGCTCGACCTGCCGGACGGGTCGGCGCGGACCGTCGGCATCACCCGGCTGCATCTGGAGCAGGATGCGGGCAAGAGCCTGCACGACCAGTCGCCGCGCGAGACCTTCGTCGACCTCAACCGGTCCGGCGTCGCCCTGATGGAGATCGTGTCCGAGCCGGATCTGCGCAGTCCGGACGACGCCTCGGCCTATCTGCGCAAGCTGCGCTCGATCATGCGCTATCTCGGCACCTGCGACGGCAACATGGAGGAAGGCTCCATGCGCTGCGACGTCAACGTGTCGGTGCGCAAGGTCGGCGACACCGCCTTCGGCACGCGCTGCGAGGTCAAGAACGTCAACTCGATCCGCCATGTGATGTCGGCGATCGAGTTCGAGGGCCAGCGCCAGGTCGAGATCCTGGAGGGCGGCGGGTCGATCAACCAGGAAACCCGGCTGTGGGATCCGAACAAGGGCGAGACGCGGTCGCTGCGCACCAAGGAAGATGCGCATGACTACCGCTACTTCCCCGACCCGGACCTGCTGCCGCTGGTGCTGGAAGAGGGCTATGTCGAGCGGATCGAGGCGACCCTGCCCGAGCTGCCGGACGACAAGAAGGCCCGCTTCATCAGCGAGTACGGCCTGTCCGCCTATGATGCCAGCGTGCTGGTGGCCGAGCAGGCCAAGGCGTTCTTCTACGAGCGGGTGGCCAAGGGTCGCGACCCGAAGCTGGCGGCGAACTGGGTGATCAACGAGCTGTTCGGCGGCCTGGCCAAGGCCGGCAAGGAGATCGAGGACAGCCCGGTCTCGGCCGAGCAGCTGGGTGGTCTGGTCGACCTGATCGCCGACAACACCATCTCCGGCCGCATCGCCAAGGATGTCTTCGCCGAGATGATGGAGACCGGGCACGACGCCGGCGCCATCGTCGAAGCCAAGGGGCTGAGGCAGGTCACCGACACCGGCGCGATCGAGAAGGTGATCGACGAGGTGATGGCGGCGCAGGCCGACAAGGTGGCCGAGTACCGCTCGGGCAAGGACAAGCTGTTCGGCTTCTTCGTCGGCCAGGTGATGAAGGCCTCGGGCGGCAAGGCCAACCCGGCGATGCTGAACGAGCTGCTGAAGACCAAGCTGAACGGCTGATCCGCTCTGCCGGCATCGCCGCACGCGATGCCGGCAGAGCGGGCCGAGCGGCTAGGCCGGTGCGGCTGACTTGCTCAGCACCCCGGCGAGCTTGGCCGAGACGTAGCCGAACAGCGCCCCGATCACCATCGACACGACCAGCAGGATCACGGGGTTGCCGATGCTCGCCGTGGTCAGGCGCTGCAGCGGCCCGACGCCGCCGGCGTCGGCGCCCTGGTGCAGCGCATAGGCCACGGTTGCGGCATAGCCGTAGACATTGGCCGGGACCACCGAAAGCAGGTCGACCGAGGCGACGATCACCAGGAAGAAGACGGTGACGCCGACGACGATGGCCGGCCACACCGTCCCCAACGCCGGGACCGGGACCTTGACGATGATCAGCAATGCGACCCAGGCGACGATGGCGCCGTAGACATTGCCGGCGATCGTCCTGCTCAGCGCCTTTTCGTCGGCGCCCGAGTGGAAGAAGCATCCCCAGGCGATGAACCCGGCCCAGACCAAGACGAAGCCGCTCAGCGGCCCCAGGGCCAGGAATGCCCATACCGCGCCGAGCACTGCTATACTTAAGGATAAGGCAGGCAATTTCGACATGGCGTTTCCCCCGAGATCAATATTGTTCTTTGGAGCGCCGCATATCATTGAATTCAAAGCATCAGGATTCATACTGTAACAAAGTACGAATTCGTCGCTCGGCTGTTGCTGGTCCTCCCGACTGATGCACCCGGCGTCCGCCCTTCGGTTTCACGGGATTCAACCTTTCGGCTATGCTCGGCGCTGATCAACGAGGCGGGGGCCGTGGAATGGATGAGACGCTTCCGGCCCTGCGCCTCGGTGCTGCCCTGGCCGTCGGCCTGATCATCGGGCTGGAGCGCGGCTGGACCGACCGGGGCCGGCCCGAGGGCCGCCGCGCCGCCGGCCTGCGCACCTTCACCATCGCCGGCTTCGGCGGCGGCGTCGCCGCATTGCTGGCCCCTGATCTCGGGCCCGGCCCGCTGCTGCTGTTCCTGCTGGGCATCGGGGTTTACATGCTGGCCGCCTATTGGCGCGACCGCGACGGCGGCCTCGGCCTGACCACCGAGGTCGCGATGCTGGTCACTGTCCTGCTCGGCGCCGCCGCCGGGGCAGGGCATGTCCTGGTGGGCGCGGGCGGATCCGTCGTCGTCGCCCTGCTGCTGCGCGAGAAGGACCGGCTGCATGGCTGGCTCGACCGCTTCACCCCGGCCGAGACTGCGGCGGCGCTGCAATTCCTGCTGATCGCGGTGGTGGTGCCGCCGCTGCTGCCGGACCGGACGCTCGACCCGTGGCAGGCGATCAACCCGGCCAAGATCTGGTGGCTGGTGGTGCTGGTCGCCGGCCTGTCCTTCGCCGGCTATGCCGCGGTGCGCATCGCCGGCGCCCGGGTCGGGACCCTGCTGACCGGGCTTCTGGGCGGCCTCGTCTCCTCCACCGCGCTGACGCTGGTCTTCGCCCGGCAGGCGCAGGCCGCGCCACAGGCGGCGCCGGCGCTGGCCGCCGGCGTCATGACCGCCTGGGCGGTGATGGTCCTCCGCATCGGCGTGCTGGTCCTGGTCCTCCACCCGCCGCTGTTCCTGGCCCTGGCGGCGCCCCTGGCGGGGGCCGCGATCGTGGCGGCCGGAAGCGGCCTGTGGCTGTGGCGGGCCGCCGCCCATCGGACCAGCGAGGCGCCGCCGCTCGGCAACCCGCTGGAGCTGTGGTCGGCGCTGAAGATCGTGGCGCTGATCGTGGCGGTGCTGGTGCTGTCGAAAGCGCTCGAGGCCACGCTCGGCGTCGCCGGCCTTTACCTTCTCGGCGCCGTCTCCGGCCTGGCCGATGTCGATGCGATCACCCTGTCGGCGGCGCGGCTGGCCCAAGGCGGGCTCGATGTCGCCGTCTGCGCGAACGTGGTGCTGATCGCGGCCGGGGTGAACACCCTGGTCAAGGCCGGCTTCGCCGTCGTTCTGGGCGGCCGGGCGATGGCGCTGCGCATCGTGCCGGTGACGGTCGCGATGCTGGCTGCCGGCGTGGCCGGCCTCACCCTTTCGGCCTTCTGATCCGCGAGCCGCTGCCCGGGACGGCCTTCGCCGAGGCCAAAGAGAAGGCCCGGCGCCGTCGCTGAAGGAGATCGCCGGCCGCCACGAAATGAGGCAGGCGGACCTGGTGCGTCTGCTGGTGCGGATCCTGCCGGTGGGGTCGGAGCGCCGTGCCGTCCAGTTAGGGGGCTCCACCGGCCGTCCCGGCTGTCTCGTGGAGGTGTCCACCTCAGCCCACAAGCGAGACAGGCCACACCGGGTTGGGTGTGGCCTGTCCATTGTTTTGCCGTCGGTTTTTGTACGCCGCCTTCGGGTGAACCTCCCACCAGACGAAGCCGCTCGGCTGACGATTTATTAAACGCTATGTGTCCCGTTGGATAAAAACCGTATCAATTTGCGTGGGTGTCTGTACTCTTGAAACGCTGAGAGCATGACTGAAAACCCATCGCGGTCCCATCTGCAAATTGAAGGATGGCAACCTGACCCAAATGGACTATCTTTATCAAAGCCCGGGGGATAGTGGGCAAGCATCGCGGCGCAAGGCCGGCGCAGCCTGCGCTGGCGCCCAGTCGAGGATCGTTCCCGGAATGGCGGATGGTCTGTCGGATCTCATCGCGAGAATCTACGATGCGGCGCTCGACCAGGGGTTATGGGATTCTGTTCTCAACGACCTCGCCCGGCAATTCGCCGACGGCCACGCCAGCCTCTACCTGCTGCATGAATCCGACGATGTCGACACCGCCGCCTTCGAGGCGCTGGCGGCCACCAGCAGCTGGGATCCGGCCTTCATCGACAGCTACGCCCAGCATTTCTGGCGCACCAACCCCTGGAGCGACCGGGTCCTGCAGCGCGGCGTCGGCGAGGTCACGGTTAGCGATACGCTGGTCCCCCGCAATTCGCTGGAGCGGACGGAGTTCTACTCCGACTGGCTGAGGCCGCAGCAGCTGTTCTCCGGCATCGGCGGCACCTTCCTGCGCCGCGGCGGCGTCTCCGCCCATATCAGCGTGCTGCACGCCTCGCCGATGACCGAGCAGGACACGGAGCGGCTGACCACGCTGATGCGTTTGCTGCTGCCCCATTTCGCCCGCGCGGCACAGGTCCATCAGCGGCTCGGCGACGTGACCACCCAGCGCGATGCGCTGGAAACCGGCCTGGACCGCCTGTCGATCGGGGTGATCCTGACCGACCCGACCGGGCGGGTCTCGTTCTCCAACCGCGTGGCCGACGATCTGCTGCGGGCGGGAACCGCGCTGCGGGTCGACCAGCGCGGGCTGATCTGCGCCAGCCAGCCGTCCGAGACCGCGCGGCTGCGTCAGCTGATCGCCTCCGCCTCGATCATCCTCGACGACCCCGGGCTGGAGCCGGGCGGCGGGCTGACCCTGTCGGACACCGGCGGCGACGACCGGCTCGCCGTCCTGGTCGCGCCGGTCGGCCGTGGCCGCCCGCTGCTGGGCCTGACCCAGCCCAAGGCCGCGATCTTCATCGCCGGGCCGACGCCGGCGAACCAGATGTCGCAGCCGGAGCTCCGTCGGCTCTACGGCCTGACCGCGACCGAGGCCCGCATCGCCGGCGAGCTGGCGGCCGGGCTGTCGCTGAAGCAGATCGCGACCCGGCTCGACGTCAGCTACGAGACCATCCGCAACCATCTCAAGAAGATCTTCGCCAAGACCCGCACCAACCGGCAGTCGGAGTTGGTGCGCCAGCTGCTGCGCAACCTGCCGGCGATCGGCGGCCGCAGCGAGGCGGTGTAGGCGGCCAGCCAAGGGCCAGCTCAGAACATCCGGCGCCAGAGCATCAGCACGATCGTCGCCACGCCCGCGACCACGATCAGCAGCATCACCCACAGGAACGCCCCAGGATCCTGCAGCCCGGGCATGCCGGCGACATTCATGCCGAAGATGCCGGTGATCAGCGTCATCGGCAGGAAGATCGCGGTCAGCACCGCCAGCACCAGCAGGCTGCGATTCATCGCCTCGGCCCGCTGCGCCGCAATTTCCTCCTGCAGCAGGCGGGCCCGGTCGATCACCTCGTCCAGGCTGCGGGCGGCGCGGCGGAAGCGTTCGGCCGCGGCGACCAGGCTGCCCCGCCCGGCCGCGTCGGCCCAGTCCGGCAGATCGTCAAGCCCGGCGGCGAAGGTGGTGCCTTCCGGCAGCAGGTGGCGCCGCAGCGCGGCGGCGCTGCGGCGGATGCGGCCCAGCGCCTGGCGGTCCTCGACCGTGTGGCTGTTCGACCGGTCGTCCAGCACCCGGTCTTCGATCTCGTCGACCTGCTCCATCAGCTTCTCGACCGTCGCCTCCGCCTCCGCCGCCAGGTGCTCGCCGACCAAAGCGAGCATGCCGAGGGCGGTGGCGGGCGCCCGCCCGGAATCGAGGCTGCGGCGGATCTCGTCGACCGCACGCAGCGGATGGCGGCGGCCGGTGACCAGCAGGTTCGGCCCGACGCAGAACCGCATCCGGCTGATCTGGTCGGGCTCGAAGGCGAAATCATGGTGCAGCCCGTTGGCGGCGCCGACCACCCAGCCGTCCAGTCGTTGCAGGTGGACCCGGTCCGGCCCGTCCAGCAGCCATTGGGCCACGGCGGGGGGTACGGTCGCGTGATGCGCCAGCCAGTGCCGGGCGCGGGTGTCTGTCAGCTTCAGATGCAGCCAGACCCAGCCGTCGCCCGGCTCCGGCAACGGGTCGACCCCGGTCTGGCGGCAGGCGCCGGATCCGGGGTCGAAGTGATAGGCGGCGGCGACCGCATCGCCGAAGTGAAAGCTGACGAGCGGCCGCTTTTCGTCCAATCCCACGCTCGGATCAGAACAGGTGGCGCAGCAGCCAGTACAGGCCGCCGGCCAGCACGATCGAGACCGGCAGGGTCAGCACCCAGGCCATGATCAGGTTGCGGATGGTGCTCCACTGCAGCCCGGACCGGTTGGCCGCCATCGTGCCGGCGACGCCGGAGGACAGCACATGGGTGGTGCTGACCGGCAGGCCGTAGACATCGGCGGCGCCGATCGTGGCCATGGCGACGAGTTCGGCCGAGGCGCCCTGGGCGTAGGTCAGGTGCTCCTTGCCGATCTTCTCGCCGACGGTGACGACGATGCGCTTCCAGCCGACCATGGTGCCGAGGCCCAGCGCAATGGCGACCGCGACCTTGACCCAGGTCGGGATGAACTTGGTCGCCTGGTCGAGATAGCCGCGATAGGCGGTCAGCACCTTGCCGTCATCGGCGGTGAAGGCCGGCGTCTCGGACTTCGCCATCAGCTTCAGCGCTTCGGAGGCGAGGTACATGTCGTTGCGGATGTTGCCGGTCTGCTCCAGCGGGACCGTGGCCAGGCTGCTGCGGCCGGCGACGCTGCGGTCGATCTCGCGGGTCAGCGCGGCCAGGGCCGGGATCGTCTCCGGCGCGATGGTGCGGTCGCGGACATAGGCGGTGGCGGCTGCCCGGGCATCGGCCGGGGCGGCGACGCCGTTGGTGTAGCGGTCGAGCACGCCCGCCGCCTGCTGCGACGACTGCTCGAAGGCGGCGATCTGGGTTTCCGGCATCGCCCGGTTCAGGGCGTAGGCGGTGGGCACCGTGCCGATCAGGATCAGCATGATCAGCCCCATGCCCTTCTGCCCGTCATTCGAGCCGTGGGCGAAGCTGACGCCGGTGCAGGTCAGGATCAGCAGGCCGCGGATCCACAGCGGCGGCGGCTTGGCACCTTCCGGCGCCTTGTACAGCTCCGGCCGCTTGATCAGAAGCTTGGCGGCCAGCAGCAGCAGGGCGGCGGCGACGAAGCCGACCAGCGGCGACAGCAGCAGCGACTTGCCGATGCCCAGGGCCTGGGACCAGTCCACGCCGCTGGTGCCGGTGCCCGGGATGGCCATCAGCTGGTTCATCAGCCCGACGCCGATGATCGAGCCGATCAGCGTGTGCGAGGAGGAGGAGGGCAGGCCGAAATACCAGGTGCCGACATTCCAGATGATCGCGGCGATCAGCAGGGCGAACACCATGGCGAAGCCGGCTTGGCTGCCGACCTGCAGGATCAGCTCGACCGGCAGCAGCGAGATGATGCCGAAGGCGACGATGCCGGTCGACGTCAGCACGCCCAGGAAGTTCCAGGCGCCGGACCACACCACCGCGAGGGTGGGCGGCAGCGAGTTGGTGTAGATCACCGTCGCCACCGCGTTGGCAGTGTCGTGGAAGCCGTTGACGAATTCGAAGCCCAGCGCGATCAGCAGTGCGATGCCGAGCAGCAGGAAGGGCAACAGGCTGGGGGAATGGACGTCGCCCAGGTCGTTGACCAGGCTCCAGCCGGCATAGATCACGCCGGCGATGAGCAGGCCGAAGACGGCCAGCGGGGTCAGTCTGCTCAGGCCCCCTGTGGGCCTGGAGTCGAGCACGGAACTGGTCATGGGATGCCTCGGCCGGCTTCGATCGATGAAGCCGTGACCCTACAAGCCGTGTGTTACGGTATTGTTGTGGTTTCCGGACGTCATCGGGTCACGTCGAACCCGGAACAGTGTGCGGCCCCAGCCGTTGATACGGGGCGTTTCGCGGCCCATCGATCGAGGGAGAGGACCATGGTCTTGAGAAGGGGAATGGGTCTCGCCGTCCTGGCGCTGGGCCTCGTGCTCGGCCTTGCGGCCTGCGCCCGGCAGGTGCGGCCGATCATCGACCCCGCGACCTCGGTCGCGGGCGGCCGGAACTATGAGTTCGACGTCGGCCAGTGCCAGCAGCTGGCGGATCAGGTCGACACCGGCGGCCGAACCGTCGGCGGGGCGCTGGTCGGCGGCGCGGTCGGTGCCGCCGGCGGCGCGATCATCGGTGCCTTCACCGGCAATGTCGGGCGCGGCGCCGCGATCGGCGCGGGCGTCGGCGGCCTGACCGGCGGCGTCGGCGGCGCGGCCTCCGGCGCGACCTCGACCCGCGACGTCGTCCGCAACTGCATGATGCGCCGCGGCTACGCCGTGCTGGACTAACGCCTTAAGGTGCCTGCTGGGCCGACAGCAGGCAGAGCCAGGTCCAGCCGACCGTCGCGGCCAGCACGGCGGTGATCTCGGAATGGTCGTAGGGCGGGCAGGTCTCGACCACATCGGCGCCGACCCAGTCGAGGTCGCCGAGCCGGCGCAGGATGGCCAGCGCCTGCCACGAGAACAGGCCGCCGGCCTCGGGGCAGGCGACGCCCGGCGCCATGCCGGGGTCGATCACGTCGATGTCGAAGGTCAGGTAGGCCGGCCGGTTGCCGACCACGGCGCGGATGCGGTCGACGGTGCGGTCGATGCCGTCGAGATGCACGCTCTCGGCCGACAGACCGGTCACGCCCCGGTCCCGGGTCCAGGCGGCGGTGTCACGCGCGACCGGGCTGTGCAGCCCGACCTGGATCGTGGCCCGCGGGTCGATCAGGCCTCGCTCGATGGCCAGCCGGACATGCGATCCGTGATAGACCGGCGCCGAGGGCGCGCCGGACCAGGTGTCGCAATGCGCGTCGAACTGCACCAGTGCCACCGGACCGTGCTTCGCCGCCGTCGCTTGCAGCAGCGGCAGGGTGATGGTGTGGTCGCCGCCGAGGGCCAGCACCCTAGCCCCGGCCGCCAGTTGCTCCGCCGTCGCCTGCCGGATCGCCGCCAGGCTTCCGGCGATGTCGGCGGTGATCGGCGCGGCGTCGCCGGCATCGTACAGGTCCAGGCGGTCCTGCGGGCTCAGGCCCAGCTCGGGATGGTCGTCGCCAGTCAGCACCCGGCTCACGGCGCGGATCGCGCCCGGCCCGAAGCGGGAGCCGGGGCGGTAGGTGGTGCCGAAATCGAACGGCGCTCCCAGCACGGCGACGGCGGGGCGGTCCCCTTCGGGCTTGCGGCGGTGCGGCGCGCCGAGGAACGTCGCGATGCCGGCATAGGGCGGGGCCATGGCTCTCTCCGGACCGGAAACGGGCCGCGATGGTTCTTGCCCGCCGCCGGGGTGTCAAGCCGTGTCGGCCCCCGGGTCGCTCCCCGGCCCCGTCACTCCGGGCGGCGGAACGCCTGATCGATCGGCACCTGCAGGCCGGTGGCCAGGCGGTTGGTCTCGTTCGCCATGCCGGTCACCGCCATCAGCTCGCCCAGCATCTCGTCGGTCATCCCGGCCTTGCGCGCGGCGACGGTGTGCGACGCGATGCAGTAGCCGCAGCCATTGGTGGTGCTGACGGCGAGATAGATCATCTCCTTCACCAGCGGGTCGATCGCGCCCGGGGCCATCACCTCCTTCAGGCTCTCCCAGGTCCGCTTCAGCGTCGGCGGGTGGACGGCCAAGGCCTTCCAGAAGTTGTTGACCCGGTCGATCTTCCGGGTGGTCATGATGTCGTCGAACACGGCGCGCACCTCCGGCGGCGCCTCGTCATACTCGATCAGCCCCGATGTCATGCGCTGTCCCCTATTGCGGTCTGGTCGGGCAAGGTGGCACAGCCCGGCCGCAGCGTCATGGGTCCGGGAGGGGCCGCCGGCCCGGCAAATCGTCACAATTGTGCAGGTGACAAGCCGGATCGGTCCCGGCTATGGTTCGGGCGCAGTCGGTCCTGCCGAGCGCGGCGTGCAGTCGCGAATCCCGGCGGTTGACTCTGTCCTGCCGATCACTATACTCCGCGCGCTTCGGAGCCGTAAGGCGCCCGAAGCGCAAGGCGTTCGCATGGCCGCTCCGGCCTGCGGGCAACCATGAACAGCATACCCGGCGTTGCAGGCCTCGCCTCACAAGGGCAGGGCAGCGGCGGCGCCGAAGGTGGCACTCACAAGGAGAGAGACGTGGCACGTATTGCCGGCGTCAATATCCCGACCCAGAAGCGCGTCCTGATCGCGCTCACCTATATCCATGGGATCGGCCGCCATGCCTCGCAGACGATCATCGACAAGCTCGGCATCCCGGCCGACCGTCGCGTCAGCGAGCTGACCGAAGACGAGATCCTGCGCATCCGCGAGTCGATCGACGCCGACTACACGGTCGAAGGCGATCTGCGCCGCGAGACGGCGATGAACATCAAGCGCCTGATGGACCTCGGCTGCTACCGCGGCCTGCGTCACCGCAAGGGCCTGCCGGTCCGCGGCCAGCGCACCCACACCAATGCGCGTACCCGCAAGGGCCCGGCGCGGCCCATCGCGGGCAAGAAGAAGTAATCGGAAGGCGAGCGAACCATGGCCAAGCCAGCAGCTGCCACCGCGAACGCCCGTCTGCGTCGTCGCGAGCGCAAGAACATCACCTCGGGCGTCGCCCACGTGAACTCGTCCTTCAACAACACGGTGATCACCATCACCGACGCGCAGGGCAACGCCATTGCCTGGTCGTCGGCCGGTGGCATGGGCTTCAAGGGCAGCCGCAAGTCGACGCCCTACGCCGCCCAGATGGCCGCCGAGGATGCCGGCCGCAAGGCGCAGGAACACGGCATGCGCGTGCTCGAGATCAACGTGAAGGGCCCCGGCTCCGGCCGTGAGAGCGCGCTCCGCGCCCTGCAGTCGGTCGGCTTCCAGATCACCTCGATCCGCGACGTCACGCCGATCCCGCACAACGGCGTCCGCCCGCGCAAGAAGCGTCGCGTCTAATCAGGGCATCCGGCCCGTCAGCACCGTCCCGGATCTCCGGGGCGGGGCCGACGGGCCGATGTCTTTTCGGGTTTCAGCCGGCCGATCCGGGATAGGACCACTGGCCACAGGGTCCACGCATGGGATCGGAAGGGGGTTTCGGCCCCCGCCGGTGTTTTGGCCGTATCCGGCCGTCCGTGGCAGAACAGGATGATTGATGACAGTGCTTCAGCGCAACTGGCAGGAACTGATCAAGCCCAACGCTCTCGACGTCCAGCCGGGCGACGATGCGCAGCGCAAGGCGACCCTGGTCGCCGACCCGCTCGAGCGCGGCTTCGGCCTGACCCTCGGCAACGCCGTCCGGCGCGTGCTGCTCTCCTCGCTGCAGGGCGCGGCGGTCACCGCGATCCACATCGACGGCGTGCTGCATGAATTCTCGTCGATCCCGGGCGTCCGCGAGGACGTGACCGACATCGTCCTCAACGTGAAGGCGCTGTCGCTGCGCATGCACGCCGAGGGCCCGAAGAAGATGCGCCTCAATGTCGAGGGGCCGAAGGTTGTCAAGGCCGGCGACATCGTCACCGGCGCCGACATCGAGATCATGGACCCCGAGCTGGTGCTGTGCACCCTCGACGAGGGCGCCAAGCTGGCGATGGAATTCACGGTCAATCTCGGCAAGGGCTACGTCCCGGCCAGCATGAACCGGCCCGAGGATGCGCCGATCGGCCTGATCCCGGTCGACGCCCTGTACAGCCCGGTCCGCAAGGTCTCGTACAAGGTCGAGAACACCCGCGTCGGCCAGGTCACCGACTACGACAAGCTGTCGATGCAGATCGAGACCAACGGCGCGGTCACGCCCGAGGATTCGGTGGCGCTCGCCGCCCGCATCCTGCAGGACCAGCTGCAGCTGTTCATCAACTTCGAGGAGCCGTCGCGCGACCATCGCGAGGAGACCTCGGAGGACATGCCGTTCAACCGCAACCTGCTGCGGAAGGTGGACGAGCTCGAGCTGTCGGTGCGCTCGGCCAACTGCCTGAAGAACGACAACATCGTCTACATCGGCGACCTCGTGCAGAAGACCGAGGCGGAAATGCTCCGCACCCCGAACTTCGGCCGCAAGTCGCTGAACGAGATCAAGGAAGTTCTCTCGACCATGGGTCTCCATCTCGGCATGGAAATCCCGAGCTGGCCGCCGGAGAACATCGAGGATCTCGCCAAGAAGCTCGAAGAGCCGTTCTGATCGGCTGACGAGAAGTGCCTAAGCCCGCCGTTCTCTCCCAGCTGGGGAGGCGGCGGGTCCCGCCATCGGACCCCCGCCGGGGGCCATGCCTTGAGGAGAGACCGCCATGCGTCACGGCGTTTCCGGACGTAAGTTCAGCCGCACCAGCAGCCACCGCAAGGCGATGTTCGCCAACATGGCGGCGGCGCTGATCACCCATGAGCAGATCAAGACCACCCTGCCGAAGGCGAAGGATCTTCGCCCGATCGTCGAGAAGCTGATCACCCTCGGCAAGAAGGGTGGCCTCGCCAACCGCCGCCTGGCCTACGCGCAGCTGCGCGACGACGAGGTGGTGTCCAAGCTGTTCTCGACCATCGCCGAGCGCTACAAGACCCGCGAAGGCGGCTATTCCCGCGTGCTCAAGGCCGGCTTCCGCTACGGCGATGCCGCCCCGATGGCCGTGATCGAGCTGGTCGACCGCGACCGCGCCGCCAAGGGCTCCGCCGACAAGGCCCGCGACGCCGAGCTGAAGGCCGCGGCCGCCGAGGCCGAGGGCGCCGACGCCTGATCGGCCGCTGAAGCGACAAGAGACGGATCAAGGCCCGGCGCAAGCCGGGCCTTTTTCGTTGCCGATCGGGTGCGGCGTCCGGGCCTATCGAAGCGGCAGGGCCTGGACGCTGATGATCGGGGTCCAGAAGCCGCATTTGTGGTCGGCGGCGAAGGCGAATGTCGGCTTCTGCCGCTCCGCCAGCGATTGGATGGCGGTCTGGCCGGACCCGATCGGGGTCCAGGACGGAACGCCCAGGCCGTTGGGGTCGCCGCGTCTCGCGAAATTCGTCCAGTAGCGCACCATCGACCGGGCCAGCGCCTGCTCGACCGGCGTCAGGGGGGCGGCCTGGCTGCCATTGGCGGGCTGGACGAACCGATCGAACACGAACGGGATCTCGCTGGCATGCGCCGCGGCGTAGGGGAAGCTGACCGGCGGCAGGAAGATCTGGGGGGCACTCTCGTCGGCGAACTCGTATTGGAACACCGGGGCGAACCGTGCCGCCGCCGCGCCGGCGCGAAGCGTGTTGCACGAGAAGATCGCGTCGGTCTCGAGCGTCGCGAGGGCAAGATCCGGGCTGGGGAACCCGGTCAGCGGATACTGGGCGAGAACCGGGGTGGCGATGCTGGGAAGCGACCCATTGACGAACCCGGCAAAGCCCGCTGCGGTCAGCGGCGCCCCGGCCAGGTCGAACTGGCCCGCGACGAACAGCCTGCCTTCG
This sequence comes from Inquilinus sp. 2KB_23, assembly GCF_052115705.1. Lineage (NCBI taxonomy): Bacteria > Pseudomonadati > Pseudomonadota > Alphaproteobacteria > Rhodospirillales > Rhodospirillaceae > Inquilinus > Inquilinus sp. 2KB_23. The sequence goes on from NZ_JBFRHF010000005.1 coordinate 243,109, forward strand.
TCGTGGTTGGAGCCGAGCATGAGCGGAACCCGGCTGAAATTGCCGGTCTTCAGGGCGACGTCGAGGGATTGCGGCAGCACCATGCCATCCAGGATGGTGGTCCTGAAGGCCACACCGGCCTGGTTCGCCAGGATGGTCTCGACCGGGAGCCGGCGCAGGCAGGCGGCCGATTGATCGGTGCAACCCGTCTGCGTGGCGAAGGCGGTTCCCAGGGCCTGGGCCTGGGCGAGGGTCGGAAGGATCAGCCCATAGGCGCCGCTCTGATCGATCGCCCGCGCGAACAGCCCCCGGGCTCCTGGCGAGACCAGATTCGACAGGACGCTCTGCCCGCCGGCGGATTCCCCGAACATGGTGACGTTGCGCGGATCGCCGCCGAAGCCGGCGATGTTGTCCCGCACCCAGCGCAGCGCGGCCTGCTGGTCGAGTAGGCCGTAGTTGACGGCGGGATGGCCCTCGGCCTCCAGGGCGGGGTGGGCGAGGAACCCGAGCGCGCCCAGCCGGTAGTTGAACGTCACGACGATGACGCCCTCGTTCACCAGCCGCGCCGGGTTGAAATCGTCGCTTTCGCCCTGGTTCAGGCTGCCGCCATGGATCCACACCATGACCGGAAGATAGGGGCGTCCCGGGATGGCGCCGTGGGGCGCGAACACGTTCAGGAACAGGCAGTCCTCGGTCGTGCTCGGCGTCCCGAACGCTGACGCCGTCTGCGGGCAATGGGGGCCGAAGGCATTGGCGATGGTGGTGCCGAACGCGGCCTCGAGCGGCTGCGGCGGCTGCCAGCGCAGGGCGCCGACCGGCGGCCGGGCATAGCGCATCCCCAAGAATTGCTTGAAGTCCTGGGTTTCCTGCCCGATCGCCAGCCCATGCTGAAGGATGGCCAGGGTCGGCACCGTGGCGGCCTCGGCCTGCCGCGGGGCCGGTATTCCGGCCGCCGCGACCGCGATGGCGGCCGCCAGCGACCGCAAAAGCGCGCGGAAGCGCCGCGCCAAGGTCTTGATCACCGCAATAATTCTCCCCTTCCGACTCTCGAATCCCAATGCGATTCACCGGAAGGATGAAATCGTCGAATTGCGGATGTGTGTCAGATCGGAGATCGATGGCTACCGACGCAATCAAGCCTGCGGGCGGCCGAAACGACCGTTTGGGAATGTCCAGGACTTCGGGCCGGGTCTTTGACTCCGATGATCGGGCCTTGCCGAAGGGAGATCGGGCTCCAACCTCTCCCGGAGACAACGAAATGGAGCATCCGATGGCGCGCGCGGTCTGGAACGGGGTGGTGCTGGCGGACAGCGACACCTATGAACTGGTCGAGGGCAATGTCTACTTCCCGCCGGACTCGGTGCGGAAGGATGTGCTGCGGCCCAGCCCGACCCACAGCACCTGCCCGTGGAAGGGCGAGGCCAGCTACTACACGGTCGAGGCCGGTGGCGCCGAGAACAAGGACGCCGCCTGGTTCTACCCCGACCCGAAGCCCGAGGCAGCGCGGATCAAGGATCATGTCGCCTTCTGGCGCGGCGTGACGGTCGAGCGCTGAGCGTTCCGCAGAGACCCTTCCTCCAAGACCTTCCTCCACGCGACGTACCGGCGCGTTGCCGTCGGGCCTCTCCCTCGGCTAGACCGGTCCGTCGCCTCTGGTGAGGGGTACCGATGATGGCGGATGGAGGAGTGATGACGCGCTTGTGGATGGCCGCGGCGGCCGCGCTGGTCCTGCTGGCCGGGCCTGCCCTGGCCGAAGATGTTGTGCCGGCCAACCGGGCCGAGATCGACCTGACCTTCGCGCCGCTGGTGCGCACCGCGGCGCCGGCCGTGGTCAACATCTACGCCCGCCACATGGTGGTCGAACGCCAGAACCCGCTGTTCGACGATCCGTTCTTCCAGCGCTTCTTCGGCGACGACATCCCCGGCGGCAGGCCGCGGCAGCGGATGGAGAACTCGCTCGGCTCCGGCGTCGTGGTCGCTGCCGACGGGTTGGTGGTGACCAACCACCATGTGATCAAGGACGCCGACCAGATCACCGTGGTGCTGGCGGACCGCACCGAATTCGAGGCCGAGGTGGTGCTGTCGGACGAACGCACCGACCTCGCCTTCCTCCGGCTCAAGGACATCGGCGGCCGGGCGCTGCCGTTCCTGCCGCTGGGCGACAGCGACGCACTCGAGGTCGGCGACCTCGTGCTCGCCATCGGCAACCCCTTCGGCGTCGGCCAGACCGTGACCATGGGCATCGTCTCGGCCATCGCCCGCACCGCCGTCGGCATCTCCGACTACGACTTCTTCATCCAGACCGACGCGGCGGTGAACCCCGGCAATTCCGGCGGCGCCCTGATCGACATGAAGGGCCGGCTGGTCGGCATCAACACCGCGATCTACAGCCGGACCGGCGGGTCGCTCGGCATCGGCTTCGCCATCCCGGCCAACATGCTGCGCGGCATGATGCGCTCGGCCCAGACCGGGCAGCCGGTGGTGCGGCCCTGGCTCGGCGCCGACGGCCAGGCGATCGACCACAGCCTGGCCGAGGCCTATGGCCTCGACCGGCCGGCCGGGGTGCTGGTCAACGGCGTCGATCCGAAGGGCCCGGCCGGGCGCGCCGGACTGAAGGTCGGCGACGTCGTCATCGCGGTCGACGGCCATGCGGTCGACGATCCGGAATCGCTGCGCTACCGCCTCGTCACCCTTGATCTCGGCGCCACCGCCAAGCTGGCGGTGCGGCGCGGCAAGGACACGGTCGAGCTGTCGCTGCCGGTCGAGGCGCCGCCGGAGGATCCGCCGCGCGACCAGCGCGCGCTCGGCAGCGGCTCGCCGCTGGCCGGCGCCACCGTGGTCAACGTCTCGCCGGCGGTGGTGGAGGAGATGCGGCTCACCAGCGTCGGCAAGGGCGTGGTGGTGACCGCGGTCGCGGCGCGCAGCCCGGCGGGGCGGCTGGGGCTGCAGCCGGGCGACGTGCTGCTGCGCCTCAACGGCGACGCGGTCGACAGCACCGGGGCGCTGGAGGCGTCGCTGCGCGGATCCCGCGGCCCCTGGCGCATCGCCGTCCAGCGCGGCGGCCAGGTGCTGGAGACGACGGTCGGACGCTAGCGGTTGCCCTGTTGTCCTGCCGCTGAAATGATCCGCGCCTGATTCGGGCAAGGGGACCAGAATGGTGGTGGCATTTTCGAGCGGCGACCTGCTGCGGCGGGCCTTCGGCTGGAGCCTGGGGCATCCCGGCGCGCTGGCGCGCGTGGCGGCGCCGGCGATTGTCTTCGCCGCCATCCTCCGCCTGGCCATCGGCCAGCTCTGGGGCGACGAGATCGTGGCCATGATGGCGACCGGCGAGCCCTCGGGTCCCGCCATGCTGGCCGGGCTGCTGTACGGGGTGGTGCTGCTGCTCGCCGTCGCCTTGATCGCGGTGTCGTGGCACCGCTACGTGCTGCGCGGCGAGATCGTCCCGTTTCCGGCCGATGCGGCGACGCTGCGCTTCGCCCTCTACCAGATCTGGCTCGGTGCCCTCGGCATCGCCACGGTGATGGTTGCGCTGATCATCCTGTCGCTGGTCTTCGGCGCCGTGGGCGGACCGTCGGTGATGCAGTCCTTCGCCGCCGGCGGTGGCCTGGCGGGCGGGCTGTGGTCGGCCCTGGCGACGACCGTCCTGGTCACCGCCGTCATGACCGTGCCGTTCGCCTTCTACGGGCTGGTCCTGCCGGCCACCGCGATCGGCGATCGCGGGCTGGTCGCCGGCGAAAGCCGCCGGCTGCTGCGCGGGCATCGCATCGCCGGCCTGGTGGCGCTGATCGCGACCTCGGTGTTGAGCCTGGTGATTTCCCTGGCCGTCGGCTACGCGCTCGATGCAATCCTGCCGGAGGGCGATGGCTTCGGGGTTGCCGAGATCGTGGGCGAACTGGTGGCGCTGGCCCTGGTGGCGTTCGAGACCAGCCTCGTCGCCGGCGTGCTGTCGGAACTGTACCGCGACCTGCGGCTGCCGGAACTGGCCCGCGGAACCGCCCCGGACTGATCCGGGGCGGTTGTCGCGTCAGGCGGCCGGGGTGGCCTCGGGCTTCGGCGCCGCCGGCTTGCGCCGCGATACCGCCGCGCCGAGCCAGCGGCAGACCACGTAGAACATCGGCGTGAACATCAGGCCGAACACGGTCACGCCGATCATGCCCGAGAACACCGCCGTGCCCAGCGACCGGCGCATCTCGTAGCCGGCGCCCGTCGCGATCACCAGCGGCACCACGCCGAAGATGAAGGCGAAGGAGGTCATCAGGATCGGCCGCAGCCGGGTGCGCGCGGCATCGACCGCGGCCTGCTGCCGGGTGTCGCCCGCGGCCTCCGCCTGGCGGGCGAACTCCACGATCAGGATCGCGTTCTTCGCCGCCAGGCCGATCAGCACGACGAAGCCGATCTGGGCCAGGATGTTCACGTCGTACCCCCGGATCAGCAGGCCGGTGACGGCGGCGAGCAGGCACATCGGCACGATCAGGATGACCGAGAGCGGCAGCGTCCAGCTTTCATACTGTGCCGCCAGCAGCAGGAAGACGAACACCACCGAGGCGACGAACACCAGCATGCCGGTGTTGCCCGCCAGCTTCTGCTGCAGCGCGATTTCGGTCCATTCGAAGCCGAAGCCCGGTGGCAGGGTGTCGGCGGCGACCTTCTCCATCGCATCCAGGGCGAAGCCGGTGGAATAGCCCGGCGCGGCCGCGCCCTGGACCTCGGCTGCGGGGTACAGGTTGTAGCGCGGCACGCGATAGGCGCCGGTCTCGTTGCGGAAGCTGGCCACGGCGCTCAGCGGCACCATCCCGCCGCTGTCGCTGCGGGTCTTGTAGTTGCCGACGTCGCGCAGGTTCACCCGGAACTTGCCGTCGGCCTGGGCGGTGACGCGGAAGGTGCGGCCGAGATAGTTGAAGTCGTTGACGTAGGACGAACCGAGATAGATCTCCAGCGCCTCGAACACGCGGGAGGCGGGCACGCCCAGCATCTCGGCCTTCACCCGGTCGATGTCGGCATACAGCTTCGGCGTCCGGGTGTTGAACAGCGAGAACACGCCGGCCAGCCCCGGGACCTGGTTGGCCGCGGCCACCACCTCCTGCGTCGCGGCGTCGAGCGCGGGCAGCCCGCGGCCCAGCTTGTCCTGGATCATCAGCTTGAAGCCGCCGCCGGTGCCGATGCCGCGGACGGGCGGGGGCTGGATGGTGATGATGAAGGCGTCCTGGATGGCGGACAGGCGTTTGCCGAGGTCGGCCTGGATCGCGTCGGCCGTCTGCCCCTTGGGGTCGCGCTCGGCGAAGGGCAGGAACGGCGAGAAGACGGCGCCGGCGTTGGAGGCGTTGGTGAAGGTGGCGCCGTCGAAGCCGGCGAAGGCCACGGCATGGGCGACGCCCGGCGTCTCCGTGACGATCTTGGCCACCTGCTTGACCACGGCGTCGGTGCGCGCCAGGGACGAGCCCGGCGGCAGCTGGATGACGGTGATCAGATAGCCCTGGTCCTGCTGCGGGATGAAGCCGGTCGGGGCGCGGCTGAACTGGACGCCGGTCAGGGCGATCAGCCCGACATAGGCCACCAGCATCACCACCGAGAAGCGTATGAACTGGCGGGTCAGGCCGCCATAGCCGAGCGACAGCCGGTCGAAGAACCAGTTGAAGCCGCGGAAGAAGGCGGTGATCGGCCGGAACAGGATGAAGGTCTTGCGCCGGCTGTGGTGCTCCTCATGCGGCTTCAGCAGCAGGGCGCACAGGGCCGGGCTCAGGGTCAGCGACACGAAGGCCGAGATCACCGTCGCCGCGGCGATGGTGACCGCGAACTGGCGGAAGAACTGGCCGGTGATGCCGCTGATCAGCGCCGCCGGGATGAACACGGCGCACAGCACCAGGGCGATGGCGATCAGGGCACCGCCGACCTCGTCCATCGTCAGATGCGCGGCCTCCTTCGGCGACTTGCCCTCGCGCAGATGGCGTTCGACGTTCTCGACCACGACGATGGCGTCGTCGACCACGATGCCGATGGCCAGCACCAGGCCGAACAGCGACAGGTTGTTCAGGGAATAGCCCAGCCCCGCCATCAGCATGAAGGTGCCGACCAGCGAGATCGGGATCGCCACCACCGGGATGATCGCGGCGCGCCAGGTCTGCAGGAACACGATCACGACGATGACCACCAGGGCCACCGCCTCCCAGATCGTCTTCTCCACCTCCTGCACCGATTCGGCGATGAAGGTGGTCGGGTTGTAGACGACGTCGTAGTGGACGCCCGGCGGGAAGACCTTGGACAGGTCCGCCATCGTCGCCAGCATGGAGTTCGCGGTGTCCAGCGCGTTCGTCCCGGGCTGCTGGAAGATCAGCAGCGGGATCGCCGGCTGCTGGTCGAGATAGCCGTTGGTGGTGTAGTCCTGGGCGGCCAGCTCGACCCGGGCGATGTCGCGCACCCGGGTGACGCGGCCGTCACTGTCGGTCTTGATCACGATGTTGCCGAACTGGCGCGTATCGGTCAGCCGGCCCAGCGTCTCGACGTTCAGCTGGTAGGCGCCCGGGTTCGGCGTCGGCGGCTGGTTCAGCACGCCGGAGGCGACCTGGACGTTCTGCGCCCGCAGCGCCGCCACCACATCGCCGGCGGTCAGGTTGCGCGACTGCACCTTGTCGGGGTCGAGCCAGATCCGCATCGAGTAGTCGCGGGCGCCGATGACGCGCACGTCGCCGACGCCGTGCAGGCGGGCCAGCACGTCGCGCACCTGCAGGGTGGCGTAGTTCGAGAGGTAGAGCGGGTCGCGCGAGCCGTCGGGCGAGGTGAGATGGATCACCATCAGCAGGTCCGGCGAGGACTTGTTGGTGGTGACGCCGAGCGACCGCACCTCCTCCGGCAGCCGCGGCTCGGCCACGGCGACGCGGTTCTGGACCAGCACCTGGGCGATGTCGAGGTCGGTGCCGAGCGAGAAGGTGACGGTGATCGCCAGCTGGCCGTCGCCGGTGGCCTGCGAGGACATGTACAGCATGTTCTCGACGCCGTTGATCTCCTGCTCGATCGGCGTCGCCACGGTGTTGGCGACGACGTCGGCCGAAGCGCCCGGATACTGGGCGCGCACCACCACGGTCGGCGGCGCGATCTCGGGATACTGCGCCACCGGCAGGGTGAAGTAGGCGGCCGCGCCGAGCAGCACGATCAGGATCGACAGCACCGTCGCGAAGATCGGGCGGTCGATGCAGAAATGGGAGAACTTCATACCCCCCGCCCTCAGTTCGCGTCGTATTCGGGAACGGCCGCGATGGTGCCCGGCTGCGGCGTCACCTTGGCGCCGGGGCGGGCGCGGACCAGCCCGTTGATGATGACCTTGTCCTGCGCGGTCAGGCCATCGCGGATGATGCGCAGGCCGCCGGGATAAGTCGGGCCGGGCCGGATGATCTTGGGCACGACCGTGTTGTCGTCCTTCACCGTCATCACCACGCGGTTCGACTGATCGGTCAGGATCGCACTCTCCGGTATCAGGATCGCGTCATAGGCGTTCGACCCTGGCAGGCGCAGCCGGCCGAACTGGCCGGGGGTGATGAACAGGTCCTTGTTGTCCAGGATGGCGCGGGCGCGGATGGTGCCGGAGCCGGGGTCGAGCCGGTTGTCGACGAAGTTCATGGTGCCGGCATGCGGCCAATCCTGCTCGTCCGGCAGCCGGGTCTGGATGATGGTGGCGTTGTCGCGGGTCGAGGGCAGCTTGCCGGCGACCACCGCGCGCTGATAGGCGAGGTAGTCGGCCTCGCTCATGTCGAACTCGAAATAGATCGGGTCCAGCGCCACGATGGTGGTCAGGAGGGTCGAACTCGGGTCGCCGGTGACCAGGTTGCCGATGTCGACCCGGCGGTTCGAGACCCGGCCGGACATCGGCGCCTTGACCTGGGTGAAGCCGAGATTGAGCTGTGCCGACTGCAGCGCCGCCGTGGTCTGCGCCACTGCGGCCTCGGAGGCCCGCCGTTCCTGCACCGCCTGATCGTAGGACGAGCGCGAGACGTTGGACTGGGCGACCAGCGACTGTGCGCGATCGAGCTGGACCTTGGCGAGGTCGAGCCGGGCCTGGGCGTTGGTCAGGTCGGCCTGGGCCGAATCCACGACCGCCTGGTAGGGGCGGGGATCGATCGTGAACAGCAGGTCGCCCTGCTTGACCATGGCGCCGTCGGTGAAGTTGATCGACTGGAGGTAGCCGGAGACGCGGGCCCGCACCTCGACCGAGGCCGTCGCCTCGAAGCGGCCGGTGAACTCATCCCATTCGGTGATCTTCTGGACGAGCGGCGAGGCCACCGTGACCGGCGGGGGCGGCGGCGCGGCCTGGCCCTGGCTGCCCGATTCGTTGCAGGCGACGAGGAAAGCGGCCAGTCCCAATGCCGTCAGGGTGCCCAACACCCGTCCTGGCCGCATGTGCAGGCGCCCGGTCATCATTGTCTCATGCTCCGAAGGAGGTCCCCGGCAAAAGGTATCCGGGTGTCAGGGCTTGTCAATCGTTCGCTCTTTGCACCGCAAAGGTTCACGGCGAAGTGATCATGGTCACAGTCCGGCGGAACGGCGGCGGAAGAGCGGCCAACATGTCGCCATTGCGCCTCGCTGGCCGGTGGCCGACGATGCGGGGCCTCGGCGGGATTCCGCCGCGATCCGTTGTCCCGGCGCTGGCCAAGACCGCCCGCGCCCCCTAGATCTGAGCCATGGCCCGTTCTCCACGATCCGACAATACGCCCTCGCTCTTCGCCGACCAGGCGCCGCGGCCGCTGGCCGACCGGCTGCGGCCGCGCAGCATCGACGAGGTGGTCGGCCAGGACCACCTGCTGAAGCCGGAGGGTCCGATCGGCCGGATGGTGGCGGCGCACCGCATCGCCAGCATGGTGCTGTGGGGCCCGCCGGGCTGCGGCAAGACCACCCTGGCGCGGCTGCTGGCGGAGCACACCGACCTGCATTTCGAGCCGCTGTCGGCGATCTTCTCCGGCGTCGCCGAGCTGCGGAAGATCTTCGACGCGGCCCGTGGCCGGCGCGCCGCGGGGCAGGGCACGCTGCTGTTCGTCGACGAGGTCCACCGCTTCAACCGCAGCCAGCAGGACGCGTTCCTGCCGGTGGTCGAGGACGGCACCATCACCCTGATCGGCGCCACCACCGAGAACCCGTCCTTCGAGCTGAACGCCGCGCTGCTGTCGCGCTGCCAGGTCTTCGTCCTCAACCGCCTCGACTTCGCGGCGCTGGAGGAGCTGCTGCAGCGGGCCGAGGCGGCGGAGGGCCGGACCCTGCCGCTGACGTCGGAGGCGCGCGATGCGGTCAAGGCCATGGCCGACGGCGACGGCCGCTACCTGCTGAACCTGACGGAGGAGCTGTTCGCACTGAAGCCGGCCGCGCCGCTCGACGCCGCCGGGCTGGCCCAGACGGTGCAGCGCCGGGCGCCGGTCTACGACAAGGCGCAGGAGAGCCACTACAACCTGATCTCGGCCCTGCACAAGTCGCTGCGCGGCTCCGACGTCGACGCCGCGCTCTACTGGTTCGCGCGGATGCTGGCGGGGGGCGAGGACCCGCTCTACGTCGTGCGCCGGCTGGTGCGCTTCGCGGTCGAGGACATCGGCATGGCCGACCCGAACGCGCTGACCCAGTCGCTGGCGGCCTGGGACGCCTATGAGCGGCTGGGCAGCCCGGAGGGCGAACTCGCCATCGCCCAGGCGGTGATCTTCCTCGGCACCGCGCCGAAGTCGAACGCCGCCTACACCGCCTATAAGGCCAGTTCGCGTGCGGCGAAGGAGACCGGCAGCCTGATGCCGCCGATGCACATCCTGAACGCCCCGACCAAGCTGATGAAGGAGATCGGCTACGGCAAGGGCTACGCCTACGACCACGACACCGACGAGGGCTTCTCGGGCCAGAACTACTTTCCGCCCGACATGGCGCGGCAGGAATTCTACCGTCCGGTCGAGCGCGGCTTCGAGCGCGAGATCCGCAAGCGGCTGGATTACTGGGGCAAGCTGCGGGCGCAGCGGGAGGAGGGGTGACCTGCGCTGTCCCGGTCCCGGTCCCGGATTTCAGGCTTCAGGCGAAAGGCGGCAGCAGCGTTTCGGGCATCTGGTTGACGGAATAGAACCCCTCCAAGAGCCTACGGCGCGTCGCATCGCCGTCTCGCAGCCCGAGATAGCGGCCGGCATTCAGGCGCAGGATTCGGTCCAGCTGGTCGGCGCTCAACCCGCAATCCTCCGTCAGGAACCAGATGACGTTGCGGGTATAGGCCACTCCCGCCTTTTCGATTCCGACCATGATCCAGTCCGTCCCGAACAGGATGTGCTCCGCGTTCCGGTCGTATCTCCCGATCCAGGCCTTGAGGCTGTCGGCATAGTATTTGCGATTCTCCGCGCCGGGCCGCAGGGCTTCGGACAGATAGCTGATGTCCATGCAGAGATGCGTATCGGGGTTCTTGCTGATATGCCGGCCGATGATGTCCTCGTAGAGCTGCCCTGTGGTCTCCGGGGCGAGCGATCTGTAGCCGAACCGGCCCTGATGGGCGAGGCACAGGCGAAGGCCGGGCCACCGCTTCAGGACCCTCAGCCAATAGGTCGGATCGGCACGATCGGCGTAACCTCGCCCGGCGCCCTGGGTCGCGGCGGCATGCGCGATCACCGGCGCCTCGATGCGGGTGCACAGACCGTACAACCGGTCGAGGGCGTCATCGAGATCCCGCCCCAGCCCTGCAACGCCGCGCAGTTCCTCTGCGACAAGGTCGGGATAGCCCTGGCCGTCGGTATTGCCGGCCGCGCGGAACCCCATGGGCGGATACAGTTTCACCCCCAGGAAACCGTGGCTTTCCAGGGCGTCCTCGACGATCGAGAGCGGGTCCTCCGCCTGCAGGTCGGGGCGGCGCTGGTGGTAGACGGCGCGTAGCGGATCATAGGCGACCATGCCGTGAATGGCCGGTGACGCCTGCCGTCCCCGTGCGATCAGGTCGAAGACCTCAACCTGATCCCGCAAGGATGACGCGACCGATTCCCCGAGCCATTTCGAATAGTCGATCATCAGGGGGACGAGGAGGACGGGCTTCCGCCCGTCATTGGTGAGGGCGCTCGTCAGCTGCTCGGCCAGCGAATGGCGATACTGCATGAAGAGGGTGAACCATCTCAGATAGACCCCGATCGTGCTCTGCGATTCATAGGCGGCAAGGGCGGCCTCCCGCGGGTCGGGCTCGGCTCTCGGCGCGGCGCGGTTCAGGCTCATGGTCCCCGACTGCCCGGCCGCGTCGAGAAGCAGGGTGCGAAAGCGCTCGGACCGGGCATCCGGGGCAAGACGCGGCCCGACGCCGTCGGGCGGTCTGCCCTGGATGACGTCGGCGAGGGTGGACACCGCGAAATCCGGTGCCCCCGCCGCCGTCGCGTTCGATCGCAGCGATGCCTCGCCTTTCAGGTAGGCGATCTCCTGCTCGGCCGTCGGCGTCTCGTGCAGAAGCCGGTCCTTGAACCACTGCAGGACCAGCTCCAGGACGCTGGGATCCTCCACGGCACGGGACGCGGCGATGCGGGGCTCGGGTGTCTCGTTCTCCGGAATGACGACCTTCGTGATGAAACGGACGACGGGCAGATCCTGGCCGTTGAAGAGGTGGCAGTGGATGTCGACGATATCCCCCGCCACCACCAGCGGCGGCGGTGGCGGAAGCAGCGGACGGCACGCTGCGGCAATGCCTGAGATGGAGATGAGAAGGGCGCCCTTGCTGAAAGTCCGTCTGTCGATGTCCAAAGACATGATCGGCTCCCCATAAAATAATATGCGATCAAAATACTGCGGCCTGCGACGGCGAAAATTCCGGCCGTGCGCGCCCCGCCGATGGTAGTGGAAATCGGGACAGCCCGCATTCCCAGCTTTCGCGCGCTTCCGAGCGCCATGCGCCACCCTGCGGCGCCCTGGTCCTATCGGTCCGGCGGCAGGGATGGTATAGAGCGTGCGAGTTGGTCGCAATTCCGGCCCGCACCCTCGCGGCTCCGGTTGGAGGTATGGCCCAGATGCTGGCCACTGTGTTCGCGCCGAAGTTCCTGATCGTCTATGCCTACATCGCCTCGGCGCTGTGGGTGCATTTCCGCGGCCAGGTGCGGCACCGCTTCACCCGGCAGCTGACCGATCACTCGACCTTCTTCGCGCCGATCAACTGCTTCATGTACCTGTTCTCGCGGGTGCCGAGCAGACCTTACCACGACCCGCGCAGCTTCCCGGAGCTGCAGGCGCTGAAGGACAATTGGCACGTCTTCCGCGACGAGGCCCTGCGGCTGCAGGAGGACGGCGACATCAAGGGCTCGGACAAGCTCGACGATGTCGGCTTCAACTCCTTCTTCCGGCGTGGCTGGAAGCGCTATTACCTCAAGTGGTACGGCGACCCGCTGCCCTCGGCCGAAACCCAGTGCCCGCGCTCCGTGGCGCTGGTGAAGACCATCCCGACCCTGAAGGCGGCGATGTTCACCTCGCTGCCGCCGGGCGGCAAGCTGGTGGCGCATCGCGACCCCTATGCCGGCTCGCTGCGCTACCATCTCGGCCTGATCACGCCGAATGACGACCGCTGCCGCATCATCGTCGACGGCAAGTCCTACAGCTGGCGCGACGGCGAGGACGTGGTCTTCGACGAGACCTACATCCACTACGCCGAGAACTTCTCGGACGAGAACCGGGTGATCCTGTTCTGCGACGTCGAGCGGCCGATGCGGTTCGGCTGGGCGCTGGCGGTGAACCGCTTCTTCGCCAAGTACCTGATCCAGGCCGGCGCCACCCGCAACGCCGACGGCGACAAGGTGTCGGGGCTGAACAAGGCCTTCGCCTACATCTACCCGATCCGGACCTTCTTCAAGAAGATCAAGAAGAAGAACCGCAAGCTGTACTACGCGATCAAATACGTCTTCTTCGGCGGGCTATTGGCGGCGTTCCTGGCCCTGGCCTAGAGCCCATCCGATACCGCTACTGGTGCGGCCGTCTGACGGCGGCTTCTCCGCTTCCGGTGCTCACGGACCCAAACGTCCGCTGCGCGCCGGGTCTCGAAACCACCGCCAGCCGACTCACACCAGCGCGGTCTCGAACGGGCCCTATTTCGATGGCCGACGAAGCGGGCCCGTTGCGATGGCGCCGGCGGCGATGCGATAGTGAGCGCGGCGGGGATTCCGGGGGGAACGAATGGTCGCGGAGATCCGTGCCTTGACGTCGATGCGGGGCATCGCCGCGTTGTCCGTGGTCGGGCTGCATCTCGACGACACCATCGACAACCTGATCGGCAAGGGGCTGGTGCCGGTCGGGTTCGACCCCAGCGGCGTCACCCGGTATTTCGACAAATCGTATCTCTGGGTCGACTTCTTCTTCATGCTCAGCGGCCTGCTGATGGCCCTGGTCTACGGCACCGTGCTGAGGCCCGGATTCCGCCGGCGGGACTATCTCGACTTCATCGGCCGCCGGCTGGCCCGGATCTATCCGCTGCACCTGCTGATGCTGCTGGTCTTTGTCGGCATCGAGCTGCTGAAGTACCGGGTGCCGACCTATGATTCCGCGCCCTTCACCGGGCCGCACGGGCCGGTCGGCCTGCTGCAGCACCTGCTGCTGATCCAGGGCTGGCCCGGTGGCGTGGGCACCAGCTTCAACTACGTCTCCTGGTCGGTCAGCACGGAGTTCCTGGCCTATCTGCTGCTGCCGCTGCTGCTGGTCCTGCTGCGCTGGGGATCCTGGCCGCTGGCGATCGCCACGGCGCTGGCCGGGCTGGCGGCGCTGCTGTGGCTGTCGACGGTCGACCCGGCGCTGCAGTTGAACCAGTCCGCCGGGCTGGCGATCCTGCGCTGCCTGCCGTCCTTCGGGATCGGTATCCTGATCGCCCGGCTGGTCGAGACCCGCGACCAGGCGCTGCGGCGGCTGGGCGGCGCGGCTGGCGCGGCCGCGGCCCTGATCCTCGCCGTCCTGCTGCTGCATCTCGGGGCGCCGGACATCCTGCTGATCCCGGTCTTCGCCTGGATCGTGCTGTCCCTGGCGCTGGACGGGGGAACGGTCGCCCGGGCCCTGTCCTGGCGGCCGCTGCATCTCCTCGGCCTGTGGTCCTACTCGATCTACATGGTCCATCCCCTGGTGCTGAAGATCGAGATGCAGGTGCTGCTGCGGTCCGGTGACCGGCTGCAGTCGCTGCCCTATCTGGTCGCGGTCTCGGCCGCGGCGCTGCTGGCGGTGGTGCTGCTGGCGGCGCTGCTGTTCCGCTGGGTCGAGGTGCCGGCGCGCCGGGCGCTGTATGCCCGCCTCGACCGCCGGCGCCCGGCCGCGCTGGCGGCATGAACCCGGCAGGGTTCCCGGCCCCCTTCGACCGCTTCATCGCCATCGACTGGTCCGGCGCGCGCGGCGTCTATGACGGCGTCGCCGTGGCGGAATGCCGGGCCGGCGCGGCCGGGCCGATGCTGCTGCCGCCACCGTCCGGCCGGCGCTGGACCCGCAGCGCCGTCGCCGACTGGATCGCGGCCGAGGCCCGGGGCGCCGACCGCATGCTGGTCGGCATCGACTGCGCCTTCTCGCTGCCCTTCGTCACCGCCGCCGGCTATCTGCCGCCGGGCGGCGGCGCCCGTGACCTGTGGGCGCTGATCGACCGGGTCGCGGCCGGGGCGCCGGATTTCCTCGGCGCCGATTTCGCCCGCCATGCCGACTACATCGCGGATTTCTGGCTGCGCGGCCCGCGGCCGGCCGGCTGGGTCGAGCCGCATCGCGAGGCCGAGATGGCCTGCCGCCGCGACGGGCTCGGCGCGCCGGACAGCCCGTTCAAGCAGTTCGGGCCGAAGACGGTGGGGCCGGGTGCCCTGGCCGGCATGCGGGTGCTGCACCATCTGCGCGACCGCCTCGACGGGCGGCTGGCGGTCTGGCCGTTCGAGCCGGTGGGGGCGCATCCGATCGTGATGGTCGAGATCTTCCCGCGCCTGTCCTGGCGCCGCGCCGGGCGCATGGCCAGCGCCAAGGTCCGCGACCGCGCTGATCTCGACGCCGCGCTGGCCCGGCTGGGCAGCGGCCCCGCCGTCGTGGCCGATCCCCTGACCGACCATGCCACCGACGCGCTGGTCGCCGCGGCGGGCCTGCGGGTGGCGGCCGGGGAGCCGGAAAGCTGGGCGCCGCCGGGGCTGACGGCGGCGACCGCCCGCACCGAAGGCTGGATCTTCGGGGTGCGGGGATGAGGGCGTTGCGCCTGCTGATCGCGGCTCCGCTGGCGCTGGCCGCGACGGCGCTCGGCCTGGCTGCCCTGTATGTCCTGACCGCCGTCGTCCTGGCGCTGGTGCCGGTCGGAGGCCGGGCGCAGGCCGTCGCGCCGGGCAACCCGCCCGCCTATGTCTGCGCCACCCTGGCCCACACCGACATCGTGCTGCCGGTGCGCGGCGCGGGGGTCGACTGGGCCGCGGTGTTCCCCGACGCGGCGCCGACCTTCCCCGTGCCCGACCTCCACGTCGCCTTCGGCTGGGGCGACCTGACCTTCTACCGGGAGACACCACGCTGGGCCGACCTCCGCTTCTCCACCGCCATGGCGGCGCTGCTCGGCGGCGGTCCCAGCGCGCTGCACGTCGCCTATGTCATGGACCCCGCCGGCAACCCGTCCTGCACCCGCCTGTCGCTCGATGCGCCGGGGCGGGCGGCGCTGTCCGGCTTCATCCGCGGCACGGCGGTTCTGGACGATGCCGGGCGGGGCATCCTGGCCGCGCCGCCGGGCACCGGCACCCACGAGGCCTTCTACGCCGCGCATGGCCATTACCGGCCCTGGCGTACCTGCAACGTCTGGACCGCTGACGCCCTGGCGACGGCCGGGCTGCCGACCGCGCTGTGGGCGCCCTTCAGCTTCGGGGTGATGTGGCCGCTCGGGTGAGTCCTACTTCCGCCGCTTGCGCTGGCGCGGTTCCGGCGGCTTGGGCACAAAGCCCTCGGCATCACCGTCGGTGACCTTGTCAGCATAGGAGGTGGAGCGGCCCTGATACGGTCCCTGCGCCGTCGAGACGAAGCGGATGGTGTCGCCGAGATCGAACAGCTGGGCGCAGCGGTCCTCGCCCTCGCGGAAGGTCAGGCACAGCTCGTCCTTGTCGTCCGGCACGTGCCAGTAGCCATGGAAGGTGGTGCGGGTGTCGCGGTACCATAGCTGGCCGTCCGCGCCGAAATACTCGGTCCAGGCGTCGCCAGCCTTGGCGGTGTTGGTGTCGATGGCGATGGTGCCGTACAGCGTCTTGTCGGTCAGCCGCTCGGCGATCGCCGGGCCCGGGATCAGCTTGGCGCCATGTTCGCGCAGGGCATCCGCCGTCGGGTCGGGCGGCAGCTCCTTGGAGGCGCAGCCCGCCAGCAGCCCGAACACCACGCTTCCCGCAACGATTGCCAGCCTCATCGCCCAAACTCCCTGCCATCCCCGGGCCGACTCACAGCCCTTTTGCGCGATAATAATACGCCTTTATGCACGGAGTGCGGGAAATCCGCCCCCCTCAGGCCGCTTTCAGCGTCTGGATCGCGGCGACGCCGAGCCACACCGCGACCAGGCACAGTAGCACCGACAGCAGCACATACAGCCCCGCCCGCAGCCAGTCGCCGGCCTGCATCAGCGTCAGCGTCTGCAGGCTGAAGGCGGAGAAGGTGGTGTAGCCGCCGCACAGCCCGACCATGACGAACAGCCGCGCATCCGGCCCGGCCGGAAGCGGCCCGCCCGCCGCGGTCAGCGCGCCGAACAGGCCGATGACGAAGGAGCCGAGGATGTTGATGCCCAGCGTGCCCCAGGGGAAGGTCTCGCCGTAGCGCTCGACGGCGGCGACGGAGCACCAGTACCGTGCCATGCCGCCCAGCGCGCTGCCGGCCGCGACCCAGAGATATGCGCCCACGCGACGATCCCCTTCACCCGTGCTAAACAACGCGGATGAGCCGAATGCCAGACCCCCTAGAGTCCCTGCCGATGATCCGCGCCCGCCATCCTGCCCCCAAGCCGCACGCCGGCGCCACCCCGCGATCGGGAGACCTGTCGTGAGCGGGGTGCAGAGCCTGGCGGTCGGCACCGATGAGGGCGAGCTGCGCCTGGACCGCTGGTTCCGCCAGCGCTTTCCCGGGCTGACCCATGGCAGGCTGGAGAAGCTGCTGCGCACCGGCCAGATCCGGGTCGACGGCAAGCGCGCCAAAGCGGCGCAGCGGCTGGAGGCCGGGCAGACCATCCGCATCCCGCCCTTGGACGACACCGCGACCGAGACGCCGACCCCGCGCGCGCCGCTGCCGCTGAAGCCGGAGAAGGCGCAAGGCCTGGCGGCGGAGCTGAAGCGCGCCATCCTGTTCATGGATGACGACATCATTGCGCTGAACAAGCCGGCCGGGCTGGCGGTGCAGGGCGGCGGCAAGGTCAAGGCGCATGTCGATGGGCTGCTCGACCACCTGCAGTTCGACGCCAAGGAGCGGCCGCGGCTGGTCCACCGGCTGGACCAGGAGACCTCGGGCGTGCTGCTGATCGGCCGCACCGCCAAGGCGACGCGGCGGCTGACCGAGGCCTTCCGCGAGCGCGCCACCCGCAAGGAGTACTGGGCGGTGACGGTCGGCGTGCCGCAGCCGCGCCAGGGCCGCATCGACCTGCCGCTGGCACGGTCGCCCAGCAATGTCGGCCGCGTGGTCGAGGAGGATGACGAGGAGGGCCAGCGCGCCGTCACCGACTTCGCCGTGGTCGAGGCCGCGGCCCAGCATGCCGCCTTCGTGGCGATGTGGCCGGTCACCGGCCGCACCCATCAGCTGCGCCTGCACATGGCTGCGCTGGACACGCCGATCCTGGGCGACGGGAAGTATGGCGGCGCCCGGTCCGAGATCACCGGCGCCGAGCTGCCGCGCCAACTGCACCTGCATGCGCGCCGGCTGGTGCTGCCGCACCCGACCCGCGGCACCATCGACGTCACCGCGCCGCTGTCGCCGCACATGGTGTCGACCTTCCGCTACTTCGATTTCGACGCCAAGGCGAAGCCGGAGGGCCCCGAGGACTGAGCCTTCGCGGAACCGCGGTGGCGGAAAGGCTGTGTATCAGGGGGGGGTCACGTCTCGAAGGAGAGCCCCATGAGCACCGAGACCAGCCGCCAGCCGCGCATCGCCCGGATCTGGCGCGGCCGCACCCGGCCCGAGCGGGCCGATGAATACGAGGCCTACAATTACGAGGTCGGGATCAGGCCGCTGATCGACAAGGCGATGGGCGTGCAGACCTTTCGCGAGGACCGCGAGACCCATTCCGAGTTCATGACGATCTCTTACTGGGAGAGCGTCGAGGCGATGGCGGGCTTCGCGGGCAGCGACCCGACCCGCATCCACCACCTGCCGCGCGACGAGGAGTTCCTGATCGAACTGCCGAAATCCGTGCAGATCCTGCGGCTGCTGACCAGCCACGGCCGCACCGGATCATGACGGGACCGCGGGTGAAAGGCGGGCGCGAGGCCCGCCCCTCACCCTGTCGGATCACTGGGCCCGATTGACCCGGATGGTGAAGTGCTCTTTCCCGTGCCAGATCGTCACCCGGCTGTAGTTGGCGGGCGCGGGGTCTTCGACATAGGGCGGGACGTCGATCGGCGTCACCACGGATGCGCCGGCCTGGGGCGCCGTCGCATGCAGTTCCAGGACTTTCGTCCTTGCGGCTTTGCCCGGGGGGCCGTCCACCAACTCGGCCGTCCATCCGGCCGATGGGGCGACCACGGCCCCCGTCGTCCCCTCCACATGCAGCGACGGGGGTGAGCCCGGCATCACATTCAGCCAGGCGGTGAAGTCCTTCGGATTGACTTTCACCTGGTCGACATCGTTTTTGGGCGGCGTTGCTGCTTCGGTCACCTGCGGTGTCGTGTTGGTCGTCGCCTGAGGCGAGCTGCAACCTGCCAGGGCTGTAATGAAGAACCCCGCTAACAGTACGCTATTGTACTTGGCCATTTGGGCTTCTCCCCTAATATTGGGCGCTATACACGACGTTTATACGTGATCGCCCGGTATTTGGCCAGCCCAGGCGGAGCGGCGAAATGCTCGCTGGTCATGGCCATTCGGCAGGGCACGGGTGATGGCCTTCGGTGGATTTCCCGGGCAGGGATAAATACCTCGATTCCACCAAGCCCAGCCGGATCAGCCGCCGCCTGGGCGACGGCCGATCCAATGGAGACAATTTCGGCGACCAGTGGTTCCATCGGGTCGACAATCGCTACTTGCCCCGGGCCAAGGCCAAGCCGAGGCCGGCGCCGATCAACAGGCTGCCGGAGATCCGGTTGCGCAGCCTCCCGTGGCGGGCCAGCAGGAAACGGGCGCGGCCAGCCAGCACCGCCCAAGTACCGTCGACCGCGAGCGCCAGGATCAGGAACACCGCCGACAGCAGGGCGACCTGCGGCCCCGCCGGCCGGGCCGGGTCGATGAACTGGGAGAAGAAGGCGCCGGTGAACAGCAGCGTCTTCGGGTTGGTCAGCGACACCAGCAGGGCGCGGCCATAGATCCGGCGGGCGGATTTCGGCTGCGGCGCCGTCCGGGTCAGGTCGGCCGGCGGGGCTCGCCACTGCGCCACGCCCAGCCACAGCAGATAGGCGACGCCGATCCAGCGCAGCAGCTCGAACCAGCCGCCGAGCGCACCGAGCAGCTGGGCCATGCCGAGCGCGGCCAGGGCGAGCTGGATCACCATGGCGGAACTGGTGCCGAGCACGGTCAGCAGGCCGTAGCGCGGGCCCCAGGCGACGCTGTTGGCGACGATCAGGGCCACGTTCGGCCCCGGGATCAGCATCAGCAGGGTGACGGCGGCGGTGAAGGCGAGAAGCAGGGTCGGATCGATCATCAAGGCTCTCCGGAAAAAGGCGCCGGCGAGGATCCGAATCAAAAACCCCGCCGGCAGGACGGCGGGGTGTGGGGCTTCGGGCTTGTCAGCCGACGGTCAGGAAGACCGCCGGCGGAACCAGGTCCCGTCCGCCCATGCGACAGCCACCGCCGGGTGAAGCCGGCGTTGTTGGCGCGTCGCGAGGGGACGGTGACAAACCATGGCGACAGCCTAATGGCGCAGGCGGTCAGCCGTCAATCCGGTGTCCAGGGCACGCCGCCGCCATCTCCGCATCCCCTGGCCGTAGACCGGGTTGAAGCGGCAGATCGCGTCGCCCGGCGGCAGCAGCCCGCAGGCGAAGGTTCCGGCAGGGAATCTCGAAGCCCCACCGTGTTTCATCCGTAGCCGGATTGGGCCGCTGGCGACATCATCCGGCAGTTGGCCGGACGATATCCAATCTCATAGAGTTCATTGCTTTGCGGCGATTGCGGGTGCTCTCCAGCCCGCCTCGGTGCCGGCGAGTCCATCGCGCGTCACCGTCGGGTCGCCCGGGCAGATGGAGATCGGGTGGATGACAAGGCAGATCGGCAGGCACGCCGTCGTCGTCGGAGCCGGAATGAGCGGCCTGACGGTCGGGCATGCGCTCGCGAACCATTTCGAGCGGGTCACCCTGTTGGAGCGGGACAGGCTTCCCGCCGGCATCGGGCATCGCGTGGGCACGCCGCAGGACAAGCATCTCCACGCCCTGCTGGCCGGCGGCCAGGGCGCTCTGACCGAGCTCTTCCCCGGGTTCGAGCAGGATCTCGTGGCGGCCGGCGGCGTGCCGATCCGGGTGGCGGGCGACATGCGGGTCGAACAGGTGGGCTACGACCCGTTCCCCCAGCGCGATCTCGGCTGGACCGCCTACACCATGTCGCGGCCGCTGATCGAGTTCCTGGTCCGGCGGTATGCCGAGCAGCGGCCCAACATCGTGCTGCGGCCCGGCTGCCGCGCCACCGAGCTGGTGACCTCGGACGACGGCACGGCGGTGACGGCGGTGCGCTGCGTGACGGCGGAGGGCGCGCAGGAGACCCTGCCGGCGGACCTTGTGGTGGATGCGTCGGCCAGCGGGGCCCTGACCCTGGCGCTGCTGCGGTCGGTCCGCCTGCCGCTGCCCGAGACCTCCACGGTCGGCGTTGGCCGGTTCTATGCCACCACCGTCTTCCAGATCCCCGACGATGCGCCGGACGACTGGAAGCTGGTGATGACCTTCTCCGACCCGCAGGAGAACAGCCGCCGCGGCATGCTGATGCCGCTGGAGGGCAACCGCTGGATGCTGAGCACCGGCGACCAGGATGGCGGCTCGCCCCCCGCCGACTGGGCCGGGGTGCTGGAGTATCTGCAGGGGCTCCGGACCCCGACGATCCACAATGCGGTCAAGGCCCTGCAGCCGCTGGGCGAGGTCCGGCGGCACGTCTTCCAGGAAAGCGTGTGGCATCATTTCGAGCGGCTCGAGACCATGCCGCGCGGTATCCTGCCGGTCGGCGACGCGTTCTGCCGGTTCAACCCGATCTACGGCCAGGGCATGACGCTCGCGGCGCAGGAGGCCTGCCTGCTGGGCGACCTGCTGCCGGCGGCGGCGCTGTCGCCGGACCCGCTGGCCGAGCTGCAGCAGAGCTTCCTGTGCGAGGTCGGCGGCCTGATCGAGGGGCCCTGGGTGATGTCGGCCATCAACGACTACATCTATCCTCGCACCCGCGGCGACCGCCCCGCGGATTTCGCCAATTCGGTCAAGTTCGGCGCCGCGCTGAACCGCCTGGCCGCGCGCGACCCGGCGATCCACAAGCTGGCGGTCGAGGTGCAGCATCTGCTGAAGCCCCGCAGCGCCTACCAGGACCCGGACGTGATGCGCCGGGTGATGGCCGAGATGGCGGCGGCATGACGAGCGATACGGACATGGGACAGGAGAGCGGGATGACGGCTGTGCAGCACCGCATGATCGAGACCAACGGCATCCGCATGCATGTCGCGGAGCAGGGGGAGGGCCCGGCCGTGCTGCTGTGCCACGGCTTTCCCGAATCCTGGTACTCCTGGCGCCATCAGCTGCGGGCGCTGGCCGAGGCCGGGTTCCGGGCGATCGCGCCGGACATGCGCGGCTATGGGCAAACCGACGCGCCGCCGGAGATCGACCGGTATTCGATGTTTCACCTGGTGGGCGACATGGTCGGGCTGCTCGATGCCCTGGGGCTGGAGCGCGCCGCCATCGTCGGCCATGACTGGGGGGCGCCGGTGGCGTGGCACGCGGCGCTGCTGCGCCCCGACCGCTTCCGCGGCGTGGCCGGGCTCAGCGTGCCGTTCCGGCCGCGCCTGGCCGGGGGCGGGCCGCCGACCGCCCGGATGCCACGGCGCGACGACGCGGTGTTCTACCAGCTCTACTTCCAGGACCCCGGCGTCGCCGAGGCGGATCTCGGGCGGGATGTCCGGCGCAGCCTGCTGACCCTGTTCGGCATCCAGTTCCAACGCAACGCCCAGGGGGGAGAGGTGGGCATGGTGCCGCTCGACCGCGGCATGATCGGCAGCGCGCCCGCGCAGCTCGGCCTGCCGCCCTGGCTCGGCGAGGACGACATCGCCTTCTACACGGCGGAATTCGCGCGCAACGGCTTCCGCGGGCCGCTGAACTGGTACCGCAACATCGACCGCAACTGGGAGCTGCTGGCGCCCTACGCCGGGGCGCAGATTGCCTGTCCCGCGCTGTACGTCGCCGGCGACCAGGATCTGGTCGTGCACTTCCCCGGCATGGACCAGATCATCGCCAACCTGTCGCGGCCGGTGCCGCGGCTGACGCGCACGGTCATGCTGCCCGGCTGCGGCCACTGGACCCAGCAGGAGCGGGCGCCGGAGGTCAATGCGGCGCTGATCGCCTTCCTGCGGGGTCTCGAAGCCTAGAAGCGGCTGGTCAGCCGGCCGGCGCCGCCGAGGTCATCCAGCCGACGACGGCGCCGGTCGGGTCGCGGACGATGGCGATGCGGCCGACGCCGGGCACGTCGAAGATGTCGCGCATCAGGGTGGCACCGGCCTGCTGCGCCGCCGCGACTCGGGCGTCGACGTCGTCGACCTCGATGTAGGCGAACCAGTGCGGCGGCACGGCGTCCATGCCCGGCAGGCCCCGCAGGTCGAACACGCCGCCCACCATTCGGCCGCCGATGCTGGCGACCAGGTATTCGCCACCGCCGGCCATCGGCATGGTCTCGAAGCTCCAGCCCAGGGTCTGGGCGTAGAAGTCGCGGGCGGCAGCGGGATCGCGCGTGTTCAGCTCGTTCCAGCAGAAGGTTCCGTGGTCGGGCATGGCCTGTCTCCCTGTGCGGCGGCGGTCGCCGCCTTCCCGTCAGGCTATCACGGTTTCGATGACGATCCGGCGACCGCCGCCGTCGGCCCGGCGGCGACCGGCACCGCCCGGGCCAGGCGCGCCGTGCGCATCCGCTGCAGGTGCTGGTCGGCCAGCACGCCGATCAGGATCACCGTGCCCATCACCGCGAAGTTCAGCGAGGAGGGGATGCCCAGCAGGTTGACCAGGTTCTGCAGCACCTGCAGCAGCACGGTGCCGAGGATGATGCCGAGGATCGAGCCCTCGCCGCCGCGCAGCGAGCAGCCGCCCAGCACCGCCGCGGCGATGGCGTAGAGCTCGTAGAAGTTGCCGTGCGCGGAGGGCTGGATCGAGTTCGTGTAGAACGCGAGGAAGACGGCGGCCAGGCCGGCCAGAAGCCCGCAGATGACATAGGCCGAGGCGATGACGGTGCGGGTGCTGATGCCGGAATAGCGCGCCGCCTCCTCGTTCTTGCCGACCGCGAACAGGTAGCGGCCGAACACCGATCGGTGCAGCACCACCCACATCACCAGCGCCACCACCACCAGCGCCAGGAAGCTGTTGGGGATGCCGAAGCTGCGGCCGGTGGCGAAATCCGCCAGCGTGTCGAAATCGCCGCCATAGCCGAAGCCGACGGTGGCGTCGTCGGTGTAGTAGCGCGCGGCGCCGCGGTAGATCAGCAGGGCGCACAGGGTGACGACGAAGGGCTGGATCCCGACCCGGGCGACCAGGAAGCCATGGATGGCGCCGAACACGCCGCCCATGGCGATGGCGGCGGCCAGGGCCAGCGGCCAGGACCAGCCCCAGTTCACCACCATGTCGACGAAGACGACGCCGATCAGCGCGAACGCCGACCCGACCGACAGCTCGATCCCCCCGGTGATGATCACCAGGCCCTGGCCGATCGAGAACAGGCCGTAGAGGCCGACCAGATTGGCCATGTTCACGAGGTTCACCGTCGAGATGAAGCGCGGCTGCAGCAGCGCCACGATGCAGCCGATCACCAGGATCAGGATCGCGAGCCCCAGTTCCTTCCTCATTTACCCGACGTCCTCCCGGTTCGCGTCTCTATCCGTTTTATTCCCTGTCATTGCCGGGCTCGACCCGGCAATCCAGAAGATGTCGACAACCTCTGGATGCCCGGGTCAAGCCCGGGCATGACAACAAGGGAAAGCCCCTTCACGCCGCCAGCGGCCGGCCGACGGCCAGCTGCATCACGTTCGGCTCGCTGAACTGGTCCCGGCGCAGTGTGCCGCTGATCCGGCCCTCATGCATCACCGCGATGCGGTCGCTGACGCCGATCACCTCCTCCATGTCGCTGGAGATCATCAGGATCGGCACGCCGCGGTCGGCCAGATTGCGCATCAGCTGGTAGATCTCGGATTTGGCGCCGACGTCGATGCCACGGGTCGGCTCGTCGAAGATCAGGAAGCGCGGCTGCATCGCCAGCCATTTCGCCAGCACGATCTTCTGCTGGTTGCCGCCGGACAGCTTCAGCGCGTTGGTCATGACCGACGGGGTGCGGATGCGCAGCTTCTCCCGCTGGGTCTCGGCTTCGCGCAGCTCGGCGCCGCGGCTGATCAGCCCGCGCCGGGCATGGCGGTCGAGGTTGGGCAGGGTCACGTTCTGGGCGATGCTCATCTCGAGCACCAGGCCGCTGCGCTTGCGATCCTCCGGCACCAGGAACACGCCCTGGGCGATGGCGGTGCGGGGCGTGCCGAGCGCCAGCGCCTTGCCGTCGAGCCGGACCTCGCCGGCCAGCATCCGGTCGATGCCGAAGATCGCCCGCGCCAGCTCGGTGCGGCCGGAGCCGACCAAGCCGGCGAAGCCCAGGATCTCGCCGCGCCCGACCGACAGCGTCACCTCGTGGTCGGGATAGGTGGCGGTGCGGACGCCGCGGATCTCGACCGCGTCGGGCTGGGCCGCGACCGCGGGCGGGATGTAGAGCGCCCGCAGGTCGCGCCCGACCATCATCCGCACCATGCGGTCATGGTGGATCTCGTCGCGGTCGAGCGCCCCGACCAGCTGGCCGTCGCGCAGGCAGACCACGCGGTCGGCACAGGCCTCGATCTCGCCCAGGCGGTGGGTGATGAAGATGATGGCGACGCCGGCCGCCCTCAGCTCGCCGATCACGCGCAGCAGGGTCTGCGTCTCGGTCAGGGTCAGGCTCGAGGTCGGCTCGTCCATGATGATGATGCGGGCATCGAGCGACAGCGCCTTGGCGATCTCCACCATCTGGCGCTGGGCGATCGACAGCTCGGCCAGCGGCGTGGCCGGCCCGAAATCGACGCTCAGCCGGTCGAGCAGCCTTTGCGTGTCGGCGTGCAGCCGGGCGGTGTCGATCAGCTTCAGCGGGCCGAAGCGCCGCGGCTCGCGCCCGATGAAGACGTTGGCGGCGACGTCGAGATTGTCGAAGAGGTTCAGCTCCTGGTGCACGAAGGCGATGCCGGCGGCGATCGCCTCCTGCACCGTCAGCGCCGCACGCGGCGTGCCGCCGACGGTGACGGTGCCGGTGGTCGGGGCCTCGACCCCGCCCAGGATCTTCATCAGCGTCGACTTGCCGGCCCCGTTCTCGCCGATCAGCCCGACCACCTCGCCGCGGCCGACGGACAGGCTGACATCCCTCAGCGCCTGCACGCCGGGATAGGTCTTGGAGATTCCCTCCATGGCCAGGACGGCATCGGTCATCTGCTGCTCCCTCGGGGCGACGGTGGCGGCGGAGGCCGGGGCCTCCGCCGCGCCCTGCCTCACTTCTTCAGCAGTTCCTTCATCGTCTTCTGGAAATCGGCGACGTTGCTGCTGTCGATCAGCCGGGTGGGGATGATCTTCAGATGGTCCGCCGGGATGAAGGACTTGTCGCCCTCGATGTACTGGGCCAGCAGCTTCACCGTCTGGTAGCCGAACTCGAAGGGTTGCTGCACCACGGTGCCCTCGATCACGCCCTCCTGCACGCCGCGCAGGGTGACCGGGTCCTCGTCGAAGCCGACGACCTTGATCTTGCCCAGCTTCCCGGCCGCCTTCATGGCGTCGTAGATGATCGGCGTGTTGTAGGAGTAGAGGCCGACCAGCATCGCCAGGTCGTCGTACTTGGTCAGCGTGTCCTCGACATTGCGCTTGGCCTTGGCGAAGTCGATGTCGTCGGTGCGGATGTCGACGATCTCGATCTTGGTGCCGGCGATCGCTTTCTTGATGCCCTCGACTCGCTCGCGGGCGTTGGCGTTGCCCAGCGTGCCGACGAACAGCATGATCTTGCCGCCGTCCGGCAGGGTCTTCTTGATCAGCTCGCCCGCCTGCACGCCGGCGGCGACGTTGTCGGTGCCGATGTACAGGAGCCGGTCGCTCTTCGGCGCGTCGCTGTCGAAGGTGAACAGCGGCACCTGGCCGGCGGCCTTGTTCAGCAGCGCGGTGGAATTGTCCGGATCGACCGGGCTGATGCCGATGCCGGCGACGCCGCGGGCCAACATGTCCTCGACGATCTGGCGCTGCTCCGCGGCGCTGGATTGGCCGGGGATCTTGAACTCGACACTGTAGCCCTTCAGCTCGGACACCGCCTTGTCGGTGCCCTTGTTGGCGATGGTCCAGAAAGAGGACGAGCCGTTGACGACGAAGGCGATGGTCTTGTCGGCCGCCTGGGCCGGCGCCGGACCGATGGCGAAAGCCGCCGCGACGGCGGCCGCCAGGCCCGCCAGAACGAAACGCTTCATTGGGTATCCTCCCGGTCTTTTCGACCATTGAAATGCCCCGTTGGGGCGCATTGTTATTATTATCATACAATTAGGATCATAATGGTTCGGCGGGGTCAAGGGCGCGATCTGCGGTCAGGGAAATCCCCCACGACCGGTCACGCTCCTACGGCCCTCCCAGGGACCGCACCCGCACGAATCGCGCACGCGCAGCGTCGGCGTCAGGCGCAGGGTTTTCGGCTTGGCGGCGGGGTCCTTCAGGCGGCGCATCAGCAGCCGGACCGCGGTCTCGCCGAGTTCCGCGCAAGGCTGCGCCACCACGGTCAACCGCGGGGTGAAGGCGGTGGCCCAGTCGAAATCGTCGAACCCGGCCAGGGCCATGTCCCCGGGCACGCGCAAGGATGCCTCGCGCAGGGCGTGCATGGCGCCGATCGTCATCAGGTTGTTGCCGGTGACGATCGCGTCCGGCCGAGGATCCCGCGCCAGCAGCCCGTGCACTGCCTGCCGCGCCGGCTCCAGCGCCGAATGGCCGATGACGACCAGCGCCGGGTCGAAGGCCAGGCCCGCCTGCTTCAGCCCCGCCTTGTACCCGGCCAGCCGCTCCTGCGTGGTCGACAGGCCGGGCTGGCCGGACACCAGCGCGATGCGGCGGTGGCCGTGGGTCGCCAGATGCGCCACCAGCTCGATCGTCGATCTGCGGTTCTCGACCCCGACCTGGTCGAAATCGGGCGCGACCAGCCGGTCGATCAGCACCGTCGGGATGCCATGGGTGCGGAGATAGCGCAGTGCCGCGCGGTCCGGGTCGGCCGAGGCCGCCAGGATGATGCCGTCGACCCGGCGCTGGTGCAGGGCGCGCACGGTCTGCAACTCCTGCGCCGGATCGTCATGGGTGTCGGACAGGAAGATCATCAGGCCGTGGCGCTTGGCCTCGACCTCGATGCCGCCGACCACCTCGCTGAAATAATGGTTGGTGATGGCCGACAGGGCGATGCCGATCGATTCCGTGGTTGCCCCGGCCAGCGACCGGGCCAGGGTGTTCGGGATGTAGGCGGTCCGGGCCACCGCGTCCTCGACCGCCCGCACCGCCTCCGGGCTGACCTTGCGGGTGCCGTTCAGCACATGCGAGACGGTCGACACCGACACGCCGGCCTGGCGCGCGACATCGGCCATGGTCGAGGCGGGGGCGGTCCGGGATGGGCTGCGGGCCATCGGCGCTTTCTGTGGGTTGGATCTGTGGGGCGGGAGGGCTGGGCGCGAGTCCGGCCCTCCCGCCGTGGTCAGAAGGCGAATTCGCCGACATTCGCCGGGGTGACGATCTCGGCCGGCCCGAGCACCACCTCGCCGCCGTCGCCGACCTTGTACTCGCCCAGCCGGCCGGCGGTGAAGCTGCTGCCCGGCTTGCCGTCCAGCTTGCACTGCGCCAGCGCCTGGGCGGCGTAGTAGGTGAGGTAGCCGAGGTCCTTGACGTTCCACCAGATGTCCTGGGCGGCGCCGCTCTCGATGTATTTCCGGATCAGCGAGGCCGGGGCCAGCCCGGTCAGCTTGATCTTGCCGGTCATCCCCGCCTGTTCCAGCGCCCGCGCCGCCGCCGGCAGGCCGATGCCGGCCGGGACGATGATGCCCTTCAGGTTGGGGAAGGCCTGCGCCAGGGCCAGCGCCTGCTGCTGGTTGACCTGCTCGCTCTCCTCGCCATAGGCGACCTGGACCAGCTTCATCTTGGCGAATTTCGGATCGCCGGCCAGCCGGGCCTTCATGAAGTCGATCCAGGCGTTCTGGTTGGTCGCGGTCGGGGTCGAGGACAGGATGGCGAACTCGCCCTCGCCGCCGATCATCTGGGCCATGCTCTCCAGCATCATCTCGGCCAGGCTGTCGCCCTTGGCCTGGTTCAGGAACAGGGTGCGGGCGGCCGGCGCGACGTCGGAATCATAGGACACCACGCGGATGCCCTGGGCCATCGCCCGCTTCAGCGCCGGGGCCACGGCGTTGGCGTCGTTGCCGGAGATGGCGATCACCTTCACCTGCTGCGACACCAGGTTGTTGATGAACTCGATCTGCGCCTCGGCCGTGGCCTGCGACGGGGCCTGCTGGATAACGGTGCCGCCAATCTCCTTCTGCGCCTCGTCCGCGCCGGTCTTGGCGACCTGGAAATAGGGATCGGTGTCCAGCTTCGGCAGGAAGCCGACGGTGACCGGGCCGGTGGCGCAATCCTGCGCCAGGGCGGCGGGGGCCAGGCTGCCGAGCAGCGCTGCGGCCAGGGCCAGGCGGGTGATACGCGACGTCATGGGATGGTGCCTCCTTGGGTTGCTTGTTGTCGGGTCGTCCCGGCGCTTCGCATGGCGCCGATCATGGGGCCCGCGTCAGAGATCGCTTGAGAATGCGCTGGTATGAGTCGGCTGGTGGTGGTTTCGAGAACCGGAGCGCAGCGGACATCTACGTCCGTGAGCACCGGAAGCGCAGAAACTGCCATCAGACGGCCGTACCAGTAGCATTATCGAGCGATCTCTCGGGTCGAGCGCGGGCGAAGCCGTTCGAACAGGTGTTTCGACGCGTTGCTGAGCAGCAGCGCGCCGATCAGCAGCAGGCCGACGATGGTGCCCTGGGCGTCGCCGCCGATCTGGCTCAGGCCCAGCGCGTTGCGGATCACCGCGATCAGCACCAGCGCCCACAGCACGCCGGTCAGCTTGCCGCGGCCGCCGAACACGCTGACCCCGCCCAGCAGGGCCACGGTGATGATGTCGAGCTCGAACCCCACCGCGTTGTTGGCGCGGGCGTTGGCGAGGCGGGCGGTGAACACGATGCCGGCCAGCGACGAGACCAGGCCGGACAGCACGAACAGCCCCAGCCGCAGCCGCGCCACCCGGATGCCGGAATAAAGCGCGGTGGCGGGGTTGCCGCCCAGCACATAGATCCGCCGCCCGGCCGGAGTGTGCTGCAGCACCACCGCGAAGATCGGGGCCAGCACCAGGAACGGCACGATGGTCCAGGGGAACGGCGTGCCGAGGACGGAGTCGATGCCGAAATCGGTGAAGGAGTCCGGGAAGGTGTTGACCGAGGCGGAGCCGAGGATGATGTAGCCGATGCCCCGGAACATCGCCAAGGTGCCCAGCGTCACCACCAGCGACGGCAGACCGAAGCGCACAACCAGGACGCCGTTGAAGGCGCCCAGCGCCGCGCCGGCCAGCAGCACCAGCGGGATGGCGGCGGGCATCGGCACCCCGGCCTGGACCAGGACGCCGAGGATGACGCTGCTGAGCGCCAGGATGCTGGCGACCGACAGGTCGATCTCACGGGCGATGATCAGCAGCACCATCGGCAGCACGATCAGCGCCTTTTCCGACACGCCGGCCGCCGCCTGGGACAGGTTGAAGCGGGTGGCGAAGTTCGGCACCGCGAGCACGGCGTAGAGGATGACCGCCAGGGTCAGCACCGCCAGGAAGGTCTCCCAGCTGGCAAGGCGGCGAAGCCGGTCGCGCATCACACCGCTCCCTTCAGGCCGCGGCGGGCGATGGTGGCGTCGATCGCCACCGCGGCCAGGATCACCAGCCCGTAGATGCCCTGAAGCCACAGCGGGTCGACCCGCACCAGGGTCAGGCCGTTGTTGATCACCAGCAGCAGCAGGGCGCCCAGCACCGTGCCCAGGATGGTGCCGGCCCCGCCGCGGATGGCGACGCCGCCGACCACCACGGCGGCGATCACCGTCAGCTCGTAGCCCATGGCGACGCGGGCATCGACGGTGGCGTAGCGCGAGGCCCACAGGGCGCCGTCCAGCCCGGCCAGCAGCCCGGCGACGGCAAAGCTGGTCAGCACGCGGCGATGGGTCCTGATGCCGATCAGCGTCGCGCCGTCGGGGTTGGACCCGATGGCGTAGAGCTCACGCCCGGCCGGCAGATGGCGCAGCGCCAGGCCGGCGACCAGCAGGATGGTCACGGCGATGATGACGACGCCGGGTACCCCCAGCAGCCTGGCGCTGGTCATGTCCAGCCACGCCTGGGGCACCTGGTCGGCGCTGATCTGCTTGCCGCCGGCGACGATGCTGTTGAGCCCGCGGAACACCGCCAGCGTGCCCAGCGTCACCACGATCGACGGCACGCCGCCGCGGGTGATCACCAGGCCGTTGACCAGGCCGCAGGCGATGCCGGTGGCGCAGGCCACGCCCAGGCCGGCGGCGATCCCCAGCTCGGGATGCGCCTGCACCACGCTGGCGGCGGCATAGGCGGACAGGCCGATCACCGAGGCGATCGACAGGTCGATGTTGCGGGTGACGATGATCAGCATCTGCGCCACCGCGACGATGATCAGCAGCGCCGCATCCATCGAGATGGCGGTCAGGTTCTCCAGGCTCAGCACCCGCGGGTTGATCACCGCGATCGGCAGCAGGATGGCGGCCATCGCGGCCACCAGGCCCAGCTCCCGCCGCTTGGCGAAGCCGGCGAGGGAGCGGCGGGGCGAGGGGCTGGACGAGGTCGGGGCGGCGATCGGCGTGTCCGGGCGGGGCGGGGGCGCCGCCAGCGCGCCGGTCGCGGCCTGCATCACCCGCTCCTGCGTCGCCTCGGCAGCGGCGAATTCCCCGGCGACGCGGCCCTCGCGCAGCACCACCACGCGGTGGCACATGCCCAGCAGCTCCGGCAGCTCGGACGAGATCAGGATGATCGCCATGCCCTGGCGCGCCAGCTCGGCGATCATGGCGTGCACCTCGGCCTTGGTCTGGACGTCGATGCCCTGGGTCGGTTCGTCCAGGATCAGCAGGCGCGGATGCGTCGCCAGCCATTTCGACAGCACGATCTTCTGCTGGTTGCCACCGGACAGGGTCTTCACCGGCTGGTCCAGGCTGCGATAGCGCAGCTTGAGCTGTTCGACATAAGGCGTGACCAGCGCCCGCTCCTGCGCCGGGGCGATCAGGCCCAGCCTGGTCGTCTGGTCGATCACCGTCAGCGAGGCATTGGTCAGGATGTCGAAATCCATCACCAGGCTCTGGCCGATGCGGTCCTCGGAGACATAGGCGATGCCGGCCGCCATGGCGTCGCGCGGCGAGGCGAAGGCGACCGGGGTGCCGGCCAGCATGACCGTGCCGCGGTCCGGCGCATCGATCCCGAACAGCACGCGGGCGATCTCGGTGCGGCCGCTGCCGACCAGCCCGCCCAGGCCCAGGATCTCGCCGGGGCGGACCGCGAAGCCGATATCCTCGAACACCCCGTCGCGCGACAGCCCGTCGACCGTCAGCAGCGGCTGGCCTGCCGCCGCCGGCAGCTCCGGATACATCATGGTCAGCGATCGACCGACCATCATCTGCACGGCACGGTCGCGCGGCAGGTCTGCCGTCCGCTCGGTGCCGACGAAGCGGCCGTCGCGCAGGATCGTGATGCGGTCGGCGATCTCGTAGATCTCGTCCATGCGGTGGCCGACGAACAGCATGGCGACGCCCTGCTGCTTCAGCCGGGCCACCACCTCGAACAGCCGGCGGACCTCGCGCTGCGACAGCGCCGCTGTCGGCTCGTCCATGATCAGCACGCGCGACCCCAGCGACAGGGCGCGGGCGATCTCGACCAGCTGCTGCTCCGAAGTGCGCAGGCGGCCGAGCGGCAGGTCCGGGCTGCAGTCCAGGCCGATCATGTCAAGCAGCTGCCGCGCCCGGCCGCGCACCGCGGCGTGGTCGACCGCGCCCAGCGCCGTGCGCGGCGTGTGCCCCATGAACACGTTCTCGGCGACGCTGAGATCGGGGAACAGGCCGGGGTGCTGGTGCATCACGGCGATGCCGGCGTGGCGGGCATCGACCGGGGAGGCGAAGGCGGCGGGGCGGCCATCGACCACGACATGGCCGGCATCGGGCCGGTACACCCCGGCCAGCAATTTCACGCAGGTGCTCTTGCCGGCGCCGTTCTCGCCGAGCAGCGCCACGACCTCGCCGGGCCACAGGGAAAAGGAGACGTCGTGCAGCGCCACGGTGCCGCCGAAGGACTTCGATGCGCCGGCCAGGCCGAAGCACTTCCGCGCGCCGACGAGGCCGTCGGACGGCATGGCGGTGACCTGGTTCATCGCACTCGGGGCTCCCTGCCATCGCTTCTTTTGCCCGAGGATGCATGACCGCAAGCGCTTGCGCAAGCGCTTGCGCGAAAGAGCCATCCGGTCGGATGTGTCGATCAGAGCGATGTCAGGCGATGCAGATAGCCCAGCGGGCCGGGGTCACCAGCGCAAGACGCGCTTGCCGGCGAAGTATCCGATCAGGACCACGATCCCGGTCGCCAGCGTGTACCAGGTGGCGACGAACAGCGGGCTGTCGTCCGGGCAATGCGCGGCATAGAAGGTCGCGGCGATGCCGGCGGCCACCAGCCCGGCGATCGCGCCGGCGGCGCCCGGCCGTCGCGGCGCGCCCAGGCGCAGGGCGAGCAGCAGCAGGGTGAGGGGGCCCAGCGCCATCAGCGGGATCAGGGACATGCACCACCGGGCGTTGGTGCCGATCCAGCGCGCGCCCCAGGTCGAGGTCGGCATCACGATCATCTCGGCCACCACGGCGGCGACCAGCAGAGCGGGGGCGGCGATCAGGGCCCAGCGCCAGGCGCCCAGCGGCACGCCCGGCCGCGCCAGGTGCAGGATCAGCCCGGTGGCGGTGACAGCCAGGGTCAGGGTGACCACGAACTTGAAGAGGTAGCGGACGGTGTCCATCGCCTGCATCACATCCGGCCGCACGCCGATGCCGACGAAGAAGATGGCCCCGGCCACGGCGGCGCCGCCGGCCATCGCAGCCGCGACAGCCTTGCCCAGCCGCCAGCGGACGGGCGCGTCCTGCGCCAGGGCGCTGATGAGGTCGTCGGTCTTCACCCGGGTCCACTCCGATACAAAACGGCCAGCGCCTTCAGGGCGCGGTGCAGGGCCACGCGCACGGCGCCTTCGGTCATCTTCAGGCGGGTGGCGGTGTCACGCACGCTGCTGCCCTCCACCGAGATCGACTGCACGATGTCGCGCTGCGGGTCCTTCAGCTGCGCCAGCAGCCGCGCGACGTCGCGCTGCTCCAGGCTGTCCGGCGGCTCTTCCGCCTCCAGCGTGTCGATCACGTCCTCGATCGGCACGTTGACCTGCCGGCCGCGCCGGCGCAGCGCGTCGATCAGCTTGTTGCGCACGATGGTCGAGATCCACGGGCCGATCGGCCGCGTGGCGTCCCAGCTGGCCCGCTTGAGATGGATGGCCAGCAGCACTTCCTGGACGATGTCCTCGGCGTCGCTGCTCGCCGCGCCGAAGCGGTCGCCGCGCCGTCGGGCCAGGGCGCGCAGATAAGGCGTCACGGCCTCCAGGAACAGACGATAGGCGCCGGCATCGCCCGCAATCGCGGCTCGCATCCATGTCGCCCACTGCTCCTCCCGCGACGGATCATTCACGCGTCATCACCCCATACGGCTCCGGCCCCGGATTCGTTACAGATTGGCGGCCCGATATTTATTTGGGCGATCCCAGAATTTTTTCCCCGGCCCTGTAATAACAGCCCCCACGCTGTCGAAGAAGTCGTCACAAGGCCATCGCGGCCAGCGTCTTCTGCGGAACGGACACCATGGATCGTCATTCGCTCCCGCTTCCTTCGACGGCCATTGATCGGGTCCCGGCGCAGCATGCCGGGACGGACACCGCGACGGTGCTGCGGTCGAGCGTCGCAACCCCTGGGAAAGCTCAGGCCTTTCTCCCCGAAAGCTGACGTTTCCGCTACCCATCCATTCATTCGAACCGGATCACCGCGGCGTCGCCTGCTGGCCGACGCAACGCTCGAGCTTTGCCCGCAGGGGCAGGAAAGGATCCAGCAATGGCCATCGACGCCTACGACCTCTCGACCAGCGCCGCCAACCCCGCCGCGACCGCCGCGTTCGAGGAGGCGGTGCACGGTCTCGCTGCCCACCGCCCGTCGACCGGCGCCGCCCTCGGCCGGGCGCTGGCCGCCGATCCGGACCATGTCCCGGCGCTGGCGCTGAAGGGCTTCGCCAATTTGATCCTGGCGCGGGAGGAGCTGGCCGCGCCAGCACGGGACGCCCTGGCGGCGGCCCAGGCGGCCCTGGCGGCCAAGGATGGCGGCACCGCCGACGAGCGGGCGCTGGTCGAGGCGCTCGGCCTCGCCGCCCAGGACCAGTTCAGCCAGGCCGCGGATTGTCTCGACGCCCGCTTCACCGACCGGCCGGCGACCTTCCTGCCGTTCAAGATCGCGCATGCGCTGCGCTTCATGCTGGGCGACGCCAGGGGCATGCTGGCGGCGTCGCAGCGGATGATGGTGCGGTGGTCGGCCGACCGGCCTGCCGCCGGCTTCCTGCTGGGCTGCCACGCCTTCGCGGTCGAGGAACATGGCGCCTACGGCGCTGCCGAGGCCTATGGCCGGCAGGCGGTCAGCCTGCAGCCGGACGACGCCTGGGGCGCCCATGCCGTGTCCCATGTCCATGAGATGCGCGGCGACACCGAAGCCGGCATCGCCTGGCTGGAGGGCAGCCGCGGCAGCTGGTCCCGCTGCAACAATTTCAGCTTCCACATGGCCTGGCACCTGGCGCTGCTGCATCTCGAGCGCGGTGACCACGAGCATGTGCTGCGCCTGTATGACGAAGAGGTCCGGCCGCAGCCGACCGACGATTTCCGCGACATGGCCAATGCGGTGTCGCTGTTGTGGCGGGTGGAGCGGCTGGGCGTCGATGTCGGCGGCCGCTGGGCCGAGATGGCCGAGATCGCCCGCAAGCGCCGGGCCGACACCAGCCTGGTGTTCGCCTCGCTGCACACCCTGATCGCCCTGGTCGCGCTCGGCGACCGGCCGGCGGCGGCGGAGCTGCTGATGGCGCTGCAGGTCCGCGCCCAGGGCGATGGCGACCAGGCCCGGGTGGCGGCCGAGGTCGGCCTGCCCCTGGCCCGCGCCATCGCCGGCATGGGCGCCGAGCGCGGGTCGCTCGACCGCATCRCCGCGTCGGTGCCCCGGCTCGGCGGCAGCAACGCCCAGCGTGACCTGTTCGTCCTGGCCCTGGCCGAAGCCGCCGTCCGGCGCGGCGACCACGGCGCCGTCCAGGCGATCCGCGGCGCCCGTCGCCGCCTGAAGGCCGAGGACCGGCTGATCGAGGCCGTCGATGGCCGCACCCCCTCCAACGCCCGCCTGCGCGCTTTGCGCTGACGGCCGTCGAATACGGATTT
The DNA here is from genome assembly GCF_052115705.1 of Inquilinus sp. 2KB_23. Classification (NCBI taxonomy): domain Bacteria; kingdom Pseudomonadati; phylum Pseudomonadota; class Alphaproteobacteria; order Rhodospirillales; family Rhodospirillaceae; genus Inquilinus; species Inquilinus sp. 2KB_23. Next base: position 278,987 of record NZ_JBFRHF010000005.1, read on the forward strand.
TGAACGGAGACCATCATGACCATGACCCAGACCACCCCGTCTTCCTCGCCGTCGCTGTTTCCGGCGATCACCGGCCGGCTCGTCCCGACCATCCTGCTGGCCGGCATCCTCGCCGACGTCACCTGGGAGGTGTGGGCCCGCGGCATCACCCCGTTCCTGGTCGGCGGCCCGCTGCAACCGGCGGCGCTGGTCCAGTCCGTCTTCGGGTTCCAGAGCTGGGTGGCCGGCGAGCTGATCCACGCCATCACCGGCATCGTGTTCTACCCGATCGGGTACCTGTTCATCGCCCGGCCGCTGCAGCGCGCCATCCTGCCGAAGCTGCCGCTGCTGCTGACCGGCACCGGCTTCGGCATCGGGCTGTGGATCTTCGCGCTCTACATCATGGCGCATCTCATCGCCGGGCTGCCCGCCTTCCTCAACTTCATCCCGCTGGCCTGGGCCTCGCTGGCCGGGCACATCCTGTTCGGACTGGTCGTCGCCTTCGTCGTACGCTTCCGCGAGTCCCAGACCGCTGAAAGCCAGATGTGATGACCCGGATTGCCGACACGATCGCCGCCACCCTGCACGCCCACGGCATCCGCCACGCCTTCGGCATGCCGGGCGGCGAGGTCGTGACCCTGATCGACGGGCTGGAGGCGGCGGGCATCCGCTTCCACCTGGCCCGGCACGAGACGGCGGCGGCGATCATGGCCGCCGGCGCCTCGGTCACGACCGCCACGCCCGGCCTGCTGGTGGTCACTGTCGGGCCGGGGCTGGCGAATGCGGTCAACGGCATCGCCGACGCGGCGCAGGAGCATGTGCCGCTGGTGGTGATCTCCGGCATCGTCGACCGGCCGACCCGGGCCCGCTACACCCACCAGGTGATCGACCACGCGGCGCTGCTGCGGCCGCTGGTCAAGGCCAGCTTCGAGGTCGAGCCGGAAAGCGCCGGCCCGACCGTGGCGCGGGCCCTCGCCCTGGCGCTGGCCGAGCCGATGGGGCCGGTGCATCTCGACCTGTCGCCGGCGGTCGCGGCGATGCCCGACCCGGCGCCGCAGGTGGTGGCCCCGCCGGCGGTGCTGCGCCCGGGCATCGGGCCGCAGGACCCGGCGATCGCGACCCTGGCGCGGCGCCTGTCGCAGGCCCGCCGGCCGCTGATCCTGGCGGGGCTGGAGGCGGCACAGCGCGGCGCCGGCCCGGCGCTGCTGCGCCTGGCCGAAACGCTGGGCGCGCCGGTTGTCACCACCTACAAGGCCAAGGGCCTGGTGCCGGAGGATCATGCCCTGGCGCTGGGCGGGGCCGGGCTGTCGCCGGTGGCCGATGCGGTGCTGCTGCGGCTGTTGGCCCAGGCCGACCTGCTGCTGTTCGTCGGCTATGACCCGATCGAGATGCGGCTCGGCTGGCTCGACCCCGTCTCGGACCCCGAGCGGATCGTCGAGATCACCGCCGCCCCGGCCGACCACGCCATGCACCAGTCCGGGCTGCGCCTGCTGGCCGATCCGGCCGCCGCCGTGGCGGCCCTGGCCGAAGCCGTGGTGTCCGGCAAGACCTGGCCCGAGGGTGAGCCGGCGGCCGCCCGGGCGCAGCTGGCGGAACGCTTCGCCGCGCCGGCCGACTGGGGGCCGCACGCCATCGTCGAGACGCTGAACCAGGCCGTGGAGGATGGCGACCTCGTCACCGTCGACGCCGGGGCCCACCGCATCCTCTTGTCCCAGAAATGGATGGCGCGCCGGCCGCTGTCGCTGCTGCAATCCGCCGGGTTCTGCACCATGGCCGGGGCGCTGCCGCTGGCGATCGGCGCCCAGGTCGCCGACCCCGCCCGCCGCGTCGTCGCCGTGATGGGCGATGGCGGGCTGGAGATGGGGATCGGCGAGCTGGCGACGCTGCGCGACCTCGGCCTGCCCGTCACCATCGTGCTGTTCCAGGACCGCAGCCTGGCCCTGATCGCCCTGAAACAGGATGCGGCCGGGCTGGCGCCCCACGGCGTCGCCCTCGGCCAGACCGATTTCGCCGCCGTCGCCATCGGCTTCGGCGGCCATGGCCGCACCGTTGGCAACGTGGCCGATCTGCGCGCCGAACTCGCCGCCGCTCGCGGCCGCGACCGCTTCACCCTGATCGCCTGCAGGTTCGATGCCGATGCTTATCACCAAGCCTTCTGAGCTGCAGCTGCCGGCGGCGGCGCTGTCCAGCGGCATGGCGGCGAAGCCCGGGCGCGATCCGCGGCTCGACGTGTTCCGCGGCATCGGGATGCTGATCATCCTGGTCGCCCATATCCCCGACAACCAGTGGATCCTGTGGATCCCGGCGCGGTTCGGCTTCTCCGATGCCACCGAGATGTTCGTGTTCCTGTCCGGCATGGCCTCGGCCATCGCCTTCGGCCGGGTGTTCGACCGCGAGGGCTTCGCCCGCGGCGCCGGCCGGGTCGCCCGCCGGGTGTGGCAGATCTACTGGATCCATGTCGCGGTCTTCGTCGTCATCGCCGCGCTGGTGGCGGCGGCCGGCATGCGGCCGGGCGGCGAGAGCTACATCGTCGAGCTGAACCTGCCGCATTTCTTCGCCGATCCGATGGGCCTGTTGCCGCGGTTCCTGACCCTGGCCTATGTGCCGAACTACTTCGACATCCTGCCGATGTACCTGGTGATCCTGGCGCTGATGCCGGCGATGATCCTGGCCGAACGGCTGCACCGGGCGCTGCCCTTCGTGCTGATGGCGGCGATCTGGGGCCTGACCCAGGCGCATCTGCTGGACCTGCCGGCCGAGCCCTGGTCGGACCGCAGCTGGTTCTTCGACCCGTTCGGCTGGCAGCTGCTGTTCTATCTCGGCTTCTTCCTGATGCGCGGCACCCTGCCGGCGCCGGGCTTCAGCCGCATCCTCATGGCGGTCGCCGTGGTCTTCATCCTGGCGACGGTGCCCTTCGCCTGGTACCGCATCATCGAGGCCTCGCCCTTCTTCGGCGGCTGGGCGCAGACCCTGATGCCGCTGACCGACAAGACCCATTTCGGGGTGCTTCGCCTGGCCCATTTCCTGGCGCTGGCCTATGTCGCGGTCCAGCTGGTCGGGCCCGCCGGGCGGCGACTGAAGGGGCGGGCGGTCACCGTGATCTCCAAGGTCGGGCAGCAGACGCTGGCGGTGTTCGTCACCGGCATGGTCACGGCGCAGGTGCTGGGCATGGCGCTGGATCACACCGGCCGCGACCCATTCACCACCGCCGCTGCCAACCTCGCCGGCTTCGGCGTGCTGATCGCGGTGGCCTATGCCGTCTCCTGGTTCAAATCGGCGGCGCCCAGGGCCGCGGCGGTGCCGGCATGATGACCGCCGGCAGCCTCGACGGCCTGCGCGTGCTCGACCTGTCGCGCATCCTGGCCGGCCCCACCGCGACCCAGCTGCTGGCCGATCTCGGCGCCGAGGTGATCAAGGTCGAGCGGCCGGGTGAGGGCGACGACACCCGCGGCTGGGGCCCGCCCTTCGTGCCCGGGCCGGATGGCGGCGACAGCGACATCAGCGCCTATTTCCTGTGCGCCAACCGCGGCAAGCGGTCGATCGCCATCGACCTGGCGACGGCGGAGGGGGCGGCGCTGGTCCGCCGGCTGGCCGCGGTCTCGGATGTGGTGGTCGAGAACTACAAGCCCGGCGACCTCGCCCGGTACGGCCTGGCCTATGAGGACCTGCGCCGCGTGAAGCCCGACATCGTCTGGTGCGCGATCTCCGGCTTCGGCCAGACCGGGCCCTATGCCGACCGCATCGGCTACGACTTCCTGGTCCAGGCCATGGGCGGGATCATGAGCATCACCGGCGATCCCGCCGGCGCCCCGGTCAAGGTCGGGGTCGGCATCGCCGACGTGATGTGCGGGATGTACGCGACGGTCGGCATCCTCGCCGCCCTCCGCCACCGCGACCGCACCGGCGAGGGGCAATATATCGACCTGTCGCTGTACGATGCGCAGGTGTCCTGGCTGGTCAATGCCGCCACCAACCATCTGGTCTCCGGCGCCGTGCCGCGCCGCCTCGGCAACCGCCACCCGAACATTGCGCCCTACCAGACCTTCGCGGCGGCCGACGGCCACATCGTCGTCGCGGTTGGCAACGACGCGCAATTCGCCCGTTTCGCCGCGGTGATCGGCCGGCCGGAACTGGCCGAGGACGACCGCTTCTGCCGCAACCGCGACCGCGTGGTGAATGTCGATGCGCTCGATGACCTGATCGCGCCCGAACTGTTGAGGCAGCCGGCCGCCGCCTGGATCGAATGGCTGACTGCGGCGGCGGTGCCGGCCGGGCCGGTCGCCACCATCGACCAGGTGCTGGCCGACCCGCACACTTTGGCGCGGGAGATGGTGGTGACGCTGGACCGCGAGGATGGCCCGCCGGTGCGGGTGCTGGGCAACCCGCTGAAGCTGTCGGCGACGCCGGTTCGGCTCGACCGGGCGCCGCCGCATCTCGACCAGGACCGGGCGGAGGTGCTGGCGATGCTGGCCGAGCGGGAGGCCGCGGAATGAGGGCGGTCTGCGCCATTGCCGCGGCAGCGCTGCTGCTGGCCCTGGGTCCGGTGGCGGCGGCCGGCGACGCCTCCTGCGGCGGGGACGTGCCGTGCCGGGTCGAGGGCGGCGACTATCGCATCGCATTGCCTCCGGGCGGGGCGCCGGCCGGGGTCTACCTGTTCTTCCATGGCTATGAGGGCTCCGCCGCCGACCAGATGCAGGCCACCGACCTGATCGCGACGGCCCGCGCCCATGGCTACGCCTTCGCCGCTGTCGACGGGCTCGGCCGCACCTGGTCGTTCGAGAATTCCCCCACCCAGGACCGCGACGAGACTCGCTTCGTCGGCCAGGTCCTCGACGACCTGCAGCGCCGTTTCGGCTTCGGCCCGGACAAAGTGGTGATCGGCGGCTTCTCGCAGGGCGCGTCGATGGCCTGGTATGTGGCCTGCCATCTCGGCGACCGCGTCGCCGGCGCCGTCACCTTCTCCGGCGTGTTCTGGGACCCGCTGCCGCAGCCGTCGGACTGCGAAACCGCGCCGCCGCCGATGATCCATTTCCACGGCCGTGCCGACCGCACCTTTCCGCTGGCCGGCCGCGCCATCGGCGATCGCTGGCACCAGGGCAACACCTTCGAGAGCCGGGCGGTGCTGGCGGCGCGGGGGCAATGCGGGCCGGAGGACACGCAACCGGTGACGATCGCCGGGGTCGCCTGCGAGGTCGCGCCGGGCTGCCTGCGCGGCGCCATCGCCCTCTGCCTGCACGACGGCGGGCATGAGGTGCGGGCGACCTGGCTCGACGGCGGCCTTGGCGCGCTGCCCGGGCTCGGTGTCCCCGGCGGCCTGCGGGCGGGGCAGTGATCCCGGCCGCAGCATAGCATCCGCGTGAGGTCAGGGGCCGTATGTGAAGGAATGTCGCAGGCGTTATTCCCGTAACACTACAACGCGGTCGGGCGAACCGGTTGATGCGACGCAATCGGCACGGCCGATCGGGAGGTCTGGATCATGATCACGAGACGTCTGCTCCTGACCGGTGGGGCCACCGGCCTTGTCCTGGCCCTGGCCGACACCTGGCGGCCCGGGACGTCCATTGCCGACGAGGTGTTCGAGGTCACCCACACCGAGGCCGAATGGCGGCGTATGCTGACGGCGGACCAATACGCGGTGCTGCGCGAGGCGGCGACGGAACGTCCCTACACCAGCCCGCTGCTGCATGAGGAGCGGTCCGGCAAGTTCGCCTGCGCCGGCTGCGACCTCGACCTGTTCTCCTCGACCACCAAATTCGACAGCGGCACCGGCTGGCCCAGCTTCTGGTCGCCGCTGGACAACGCCGTTGGCACCACCAGGGACACCTCCTACGGCATGATCCGCACCGCCGTGCATTGCCGCCGCTGCGGCGGCCATCTCGGCCATCTCTTCGATGACGGCCCGGCGCCGACCGGGCTGCGCTACTGCATGGATGGCGTCGCCATGACGTTCAAACCCGCGGCCGCCTGACCGCAAAGAGCCGACCATGATCCTGATCCTGCTGGCCTATCTCGGCGGCGTGCTCACCATCGTCAGCCCCTGCATCCTGCCGGTGCTGCCCTTCGTCTTCGCCCGGGCGGACCGGCCGTTCATGAAGAGCGGGCTGCCGATGCTGATCGGCATGGCGGTGACCTTCGCCGCCGTCGCCACCCTGGCCGCGGTGGCCGGGGGCTGGGCCGTGGCCGCCAATGAATGGGGCCGCATCGCCGCGATCGTGCTGCTGGCGCTGTTCGGCGTGACCCTGCTGTTCCCCGCCTTGGCCGACCGGCTGACCCGGCCCCTGGTCGCGCTCGGCAGTCGGCTGTCGCAATCAGCGGACGGCGCAGCCGAGACCCAGCGGTCCCCGGCGCTGGCGTCGCTGCTGCTCGGCGTCGCCACCGGCCTGCTGTGGGCCCCCTGCGCCGGCCCGGTGCTGGGCCTGATCCTGACCGGCGCCGCCCTGAACGGCGCCAATGTCGGCACCTCGCTGCTGCTGCTGGCCTATGCCCTGGGCGCCGCCACCTCGCTGGCCCTGGCGCTGCTGATCGGCGGCCGGGTGTTCGCGGCGATGAAGCGGTCGCTCGGCGTCGGCGAATGGATCCGCCGCGGCCTCGGCGTCGCGGTGCTGGCGGGGGTCGTCGCCATCTCGCTGGGCCTCGACACCGGCCTGCTGACCCAGGTGTCGCTGGCCAGCACCTCCTCGCTGGAGCAGGGGCTGATCGATAAGCTGAAGCCGGCCGACCAGGCCGCCAATGGCGCTCCCACCTCCTCCGTCGTCATGAACGGCAACCCCGGCGTGATGATGAAGAGCGACCAGGCGGGGGCCGCGGATGGCGCCAACCCGGCGATGATGATGAAGGCCAAGCCGGCCTCCGCCCAGGCAGAGGCCCTGCCGGTGCTGGGGCCGTTCCCGGCGTTGACCGGCGCGGTCGACTGGCTGAACTCGCCGCCGCTGACGGTGGACGGGCTGAAGGGCAAGGTGGTGCTGGTCGACTTCTGGACCTATTCCTGCATCAACTGCCTGCGCGCCATCCCCTATGTCCGCGCCTGGGCCGACAAGTACCGTGACCAGGGGCTGGTGGTGATCGGCGTGCATTCGCCCGAATTCGCCTTCGAGCGCAACGTCGACAATGTGCGCAAGGCGATCGCCGACCTCAAGATCGACTACCCCGTCGCGATCGACAACAACTACGGCATCTGGCGCGCCTTCGAGAACGAGTACTGGCCGGCGCATTACTTCATCGACGCCAAGGGCCAGATCCGGCACGAGCATTTCGGCGAAGGCGACTATGACGGGTCCGAGCGGGTGATCCAGCAGCTGCTGGCCGAAGCCGGGCACAAGGATGTCGCCGGCGGGCTGATCTCGGTCAGCGCCACCGGGGCCGAGGCCGCGTCGGACAGCGGCGACGTCCAGTCGCCGGAGACCTATGTCGGCTTCAACCGGGCTGAGAACTTCGTCTCGACCGGCGGGGTGGTGCAGAACACCAGCCATGTCTATGCGGTCGAGACGCCGCGGCTGAACGAATGGGGCCTGGCGGGCGACTGGACGGTGGGCGGCGAGCGCGCGGCGCTGAACCAGGCCGACGGCAGCATCGTCTACCGCTTCCACGCCCGCGACCTGCACCTGGTGCTGGGGCCGGGGGCGGACGGCAAGCCGGTGCGGTTCTGCGTCACCATCGACGGCGCGGCGCCCGGCGCCAGCCATGGCGTCGACACCGATGCCGACGGCCAGGGCACGGTGACCGGGCAGCGCCTGTACCAGCTGATCCGGCAGGCCGGCCCGATCGCCGACCACACCTTCGAGATCCATTTCCTGGACCCGGGCGTCCAGGCCTACGCCTTCACCTTCGGCTGACAACGGAGCTGAACCATGATCCGGACTCCCCACAAGACCCGATCCGCGGCCTGGCGCCGCCTGCCGGCGCTGGCCGGGGCCATCGCCCTGCTGGCGCTGGCGGCCGGCCTGTCGATCGACCGCTCCTCGGCCGAGGAGGCGCGGGCGGTGCCGGCGCCGGCGGTCGACGAGGCCGCGGCGCCGGGCACGGCGACCGAGACCGCGGTGCTGGCCGGCGGCTGCTTCTGGGGCGTGCAGGGCGTGTTCCAGCACGTCAAGGGCGTCACCAACGCCGTGTCGGGCTATGCCGGCGGCGAAGCCGGCACGGCGCAGTACGAGACCGTCAGCGGCGGCGACACCGGCCATGCGGAATCGGTGAAGATCACCTACGACCCGCGCCAGATCAGCTACGGCCGCATCCTGCAGATCTACTTCTCGGTCGCGCATGACCCGACCCAGCTGAACCGCCAGGGCCCGGACAGCGGCACCCAGTACCGCTCGGCGATCTTCCCGCTGGATGCGGACCAGGCGCGGATCGCCAAGGCCTATATCGCCCAGCTGAACCAAGCGAAGGTGTTCGACGCGGCGATCGTGACCAAGATCGAGCCGGGCCGGGCCTTCTACCCGGCCGAGAGCTACCACCAGGACTTCCTGACCCGGAACCCGACCTACCCCTACATCGTCTTCAACGACCTGCCGAAGATCGACGACCTGCAGCGCCTGCTGCCCGCCGTCTACCGCCCCGACCCGGTGCTGGTGGCGTCTCAGCCGACGAACTGAACGTCGGGCGCTAGGGGGAGGCGTAGGTCGGGTTCGCGCTTGCGAACCCGACATTCGGCCCAGGCGGCACTAGGTTGGGTTCGCAAGCGCGAACCCAACCTACGTCCCCGAGTTCGTTTTTTCAGTGTCATTGCCCGGCATCGCCCGGAATGCGGTCGTAGGGAACACCGGTGGCTGCGGCGAACAGGCCGTTGCCCGGCGGGCCGCGATCTGCCACCATCGCTATATTCGATTGAATATATCGAATGGAGATCGGACGTGCCAACCCCGTCGGCCCACCTGCACCTGCCCTTGCTCCGGAATGGCCCGGCGCCGCTGCCGTTCCCGGTACCGGCTCTGGCTGCGCGCAGCCGCTCGAGCGAGCTTGCCGGCCTGCCGGCCCGGCGCGACCGGGTCTGGGACCTGTCGCCGAACCTGCATTGCTCGGTGGTCGGCACCTGCCTGACCACGGCCGAGCTGCGCCAGCTCTTCGCCAAGCTGAACGACCCGGATGCGCGCACGGCGTCCGACCACACGCTGCATGGCCGCGCGGTGCGGGCGGCGGGGCAGAAGGACGTGGCCGGCAAACTTCTGAACAAGCTGCTGGACAAGCGCCACGAGGGGCCGGTCAAGCGCTTCGCCAAGGCCAGGACGACGGCGGAGGTGCGGGCCCTGTGGCGCGAGGCGCTGGAGCGCGGCGACATCCCCGGCGCCTATTGGGCGGTTCTGACCCATCCCGCCACCGACCAGGGGCTGGTGCAGGAGGTGTTCGGCGAGGTCCACATGCTGTCGCACCTCGTCGGCATGTCCAACCGCGCCGACATCGCCCGGCTGCGGCATCTGGAGCAGGAGCTGGGCGGGCGCGACGAGAAGATCGCCCGGCAGGAGGCGCGGCTGCAGCAGATGGCGGCGGAGCGCGAGGCGCTGGCCCGCCGGGTCGAGCAGCTGGAGCACGCGCGGCACAACGCTGCGGCCCGACCGCTCCAGGTCGGGGACGGTGAGGACCCCGCGCCGGTGCTGAAGCGGCGGCTGGCCGACGAGCAGGCGCGATCGGCCGTGCTGGCGGAGCGGCTGGCCGCGCAGGAACAGGTCATCGCCCGCCAGGACGACAAGATGCTGCGGCTGAAGGAGGATGTGGCGGCCCTGGGCAGCGAGCTCGCCTCGCTGGAGGCGGCGCTGGCCGGGCCGGACGAGGACGCTTCGGAGACCGCCGAGGGTGCCCCCGACCTGCAGGGGCGGCGGCTGCTCTATGTCGGCGGCCGGCCCAAGCAGGTCGAACAGCTGCGGGCGCTGGCCCGGCGCTTCGGCGGCGAGCTGCTGAGCCATGACGGCGGCATCGAGGACAATGTCGCGCTGCTGCCCGGCCTGGTCAGCCAGTCGGACATCGCGTTCTTCCCGGTCGACTGCGTCAGCCACCACGCCGCCGGCCAGGTCAAGCGCCTGTGCCGCGAGACCGACAAGCCCTTCCTGCCGCTGCGCAGCGCCAGCCTGGCCAGCTTCGTCGCGGCGATCGGCCGGCTGGACGGCGCCCTGGCGACGCCGTGACCCGGATCACTCGTTAGTCGTCGTTCACGGCGAAGCGCCGCGGCGGCGGGCCGATGTCGCGGCGATCCGGCGGGGCGCCGCGCCGGCCCTTGGCCGCGAGCAGCGAGTCGGCGATCTCCTGCGAGCGGACCGCGAGCACCGAGAGCAGGGTGTCGCTTAAGCCGTGCGAGGTTTCCGAGGTGCCCTGAAGGTGGATCTGCGGCCGGAAGTCCGGCCGGGTCCGCAGCCGGTAGTCGCGGTCCACGGCGAAGTCCTCGACATAGGGGGCGAGCGCCGAGAGCAGCCGGTGCCCGGTTTCGCGATCATAGCCGGTGGCCAGCACCACCGCGTCGTAACGGCGCGGCCCGGCGGTGCCGGCGATGCCGTCGACCACCACCAGCTCCAGCCCGTCGGCGCCGACCGCCGCATGGGTGACCTCGCTGCGCCCGAACAGGGCGAGCCGGGTGCAGCGGCGCACCTTCTGCTGGTACAGGATGGCGTAGATCTTCTCGATCAGGTCGGCATCGACCACGGCGTAGTTGGTGTTGCGGAACTCGCGGATGATGGCGTCGCGCCGCGCCGCGGTCTGGCCGAAGACGTAGTCGGTGAAGTCGGGGTTGAAGATCTCGTTGACGAAGGGGGTGTCGTCGGCCGGCTTCAGCGCATGGCCGCGGAAGATCAGGTCGACGTTGAGCTCGGGGAAGCGGTTGTGCAGGTCCAGCGTGATCTCCGCCGCGCTCTGGCCGCCGCCGATCACCGCGACCCGGCCGGCCGGTTGCCGCTCCAGCCCCAGTTCGCCGATGCGGTCGAGGTAGCGGGCGGAGTGGAACACCCTGGCATCGCCGCCGAGCCGGGCGAACACCGCCGGGATGCGCGGGCTGCCGCCGGTGGCCACCACCAGGTTGTGGGCCCGGCGCACGGTTTCGCCGCCCGGGCCGGTGCGCGACCGCACCCGCAGGCAGGTGACCGTGCCCTGCGCCGTCTCCGGCTCGATCGCCACCACCTCCTCGCCGTAGGAGCAGCGGTCCTCGAACCGCGCCGCCACCCAGCCGAGGTAGTCGTTGAACTCGACCCGGCTGGGGAAGAAGGTCTTCTGATTGATGAAGGCCTCCAGCCGGCCCTTCTCGTGGAGGTAGTTGATGAAGGTCAGCGGGCTGGTGGGGTCGCGCAGCGACACCAGGTCCTTGATGAAGGAGATCTGCATGTCGCTGTCCGGCAGCAACATGCCGCCGTGCCAGGTGAAGCCGGGCTGCTTCTCGATGAAGTGATGGGCGCAGATCGCCCCGCGCCGCCGCACGGCGTCGTCCAGCGCGATGGCGAGGGCGAGGTTGGACGGGCCGAAGCCGACGCCGATGACGTCGTAGAGGGCGTCCTGGATCGTCATGGCGTGCACCGGGCGTGGGTCAGGCGGCGAGTTCGGCGGGGGCGGCGGCGGGCAGCCACAGCCGGTCGCCGAAGAAGCGCTCGCGCAGCAGCATCACCAGCGTCGCCCGCTTGTGCGGGAAGTCGAAATTCTTGATCTTGGCGAAGCCGGACTTCTCGAGGTTGCGGACCTGCTGGTGGTGCGCCGCCGCCGGCTCGCCGACGATGCGCTGGGTGCGGCAGTCGTCCAGCAGCATGTAGTGCACCAGCGACGGCAGCCAGGCGCTGATGAACGCCCGCCCGCGATACGAATCCTCGCCGACCACGACGTGCCAGCCGCGGTCGTAATCCTGGACGTCGTAGAACGGCGCCAGCCGGTTCTCCTTGGCCCAGTAGAGCTCGAAATAGGCGAAGGGCACGCCGTCGAAGCTGGCGATCAGCGGCAGCATGTGCGGGTCGGCGATCAGCCCCGAGAGGTAGCGGCGGTGCTTCTCCAGGTCGCCATCCTCGTTCCAGAACGCCGCCACCCGTGGGTCGTTCATCCATTTGTGCAGATGGGGCAGGTCGTCCTCGACCGTCGCGGCGCGGAAGGCGATGGTCTGCTCCAGCCACGGGATGAACCGGGCATAGACCGTGCCCTGCGGCTTCGGCGGGCGCTGCGGATGGCGCTTGCCGTCGGTCATCACCAGGCGCTGGGGAAAGGCGGGCAGGTCGGGCCGGCCGAGCCAGACATCGGCCTGCTGCATGAACAGCTCGGGCAGGACGGTGAGGGGGGCGGCCGCGGTCTCGACGGCGATGCCGCGGCGGCGCAGCGCGTCGGCCAGCTCGGCGCTGTCGCCGAGGTCGAGCGCCAGCCGCTCCAGCTCGGGATGCCAGCCCAGCGCGGCCTCGATCGCGCCTGACAGGCTGCGGATCGCCGCATCGGCCGGCCCGGCCGGGCGGCGGGTCAGGATCAGCCAGCCTTCCGCCGCGGACAGGCGCAGCGACAGCGGCTCGGCATCCCCCTGGCGGACGGTCAGGGCCTCGCCCTGGCGCAGGGTGACGACGGGCGCCCCGGTTCCAGCCGCGAAGGACGAAAACGCCGTGCCGGCCGACGGGGTGCGTCCAGCGTCCATCATCATCTCCTCATGCGGCTCCGGCCTCGTGCGGCTCGGGGCTCCGATCGAATCCGGCGGGTGCGTCAGGCCGGCAACTTTGTGCGATTGATTCTCAATGTCAAGCTCGCCGAAGCCGCCGGGCCCCGCGTCCGGGGAAGGGCAGGCGGCGGAAAAGGCGCTTGACACCCTATGCAACTGCAACTCATTATCATTCATAGCTTGAAGGAGACGGCAAGTCCAGACGCAACGTCATGGGCGCCTGTTTCTTGAGAATCGCAGGGAAGCGTCACGGCATCGAGTACAGATATCCTTCCGAAAGACATCGGTCGGATGTTCGTGCGCTTGCACTGGTGGTGCATGGCTGCGTTCTTGGTTTTGTCTCACGCGATATCGGCAGGGGGTGCCTGATGGCCTTCGATCGGGAAGACACGGTGTTTCATGTCGTGGTCAATCACGAGGAGCAATTCTCGATCTGGCCCGACTACAAGGAGATCCCGCAAGGCTGGACCGCCGTCGGCAAGACCGGCACCAAGGCGGAATGCCTGGCCTATGTCGCCCAGGTGTGGACCGACATGCGGCCCCTGACCCTACGCCGGCACATGGATGGCGACGCGGCCGCCAAGACCGAAGCGGCCCCCTTCGTCGACGCGGCCCAGTGACGGCATGAGCGTCGCGGCGGCCCGGCTGTTCTGCCTGCCCTATTCCGGGGCCAGCGCCATGGTCTATGCGCGCTGGCGGCGGCTGCTGCCGTCCTGGCTGGCGGTGCAGCCGGTCGAACTGCCCGGCCGCGGCACCCGCATGGCCGAGCCGCTGGGCACCGACCCGCACCGCCTGGCCGAAGCGCTAGCCGACGAGATCCGGGACGGGCTGGACGGACCCTACGCCCTGTTCGGCCACAGCCTCGGGGCGCTGCTCGCCTTCGAGCTGGCGCATGCCCTGCTGGACCGTGGCGCCCCGGCGCCGCTGGTGCTGTTCGCCTCGGGCACCGAGGCGCCGGCGGTCCGCGACGATCGCCGGTGGGAAAGCCCGCGCAGCGATGCCGAGCTGATCGCCGATCTGCGGGACTATCAGGGCACGCCCGAGGATGCGCTGGCCGATGCCGAGCTGATGGCCCTGGTGCTGCCCGTGCTGCGCGCCGATTTCCTGATGTGCGGCGCCTATGCCCACCGGCCGCGCCCGGCGCTGCCCTGCCCGGTGCATGTCCTTGGCGGCACCCGCGACGACGTCGCGCGCCCGGCGCTGGAGGCCTGGAGCCGGGAGACCGCGGCCGACTTCGCCATCGACCTGTTCGACGGCGACCACTTCTTCATCCACTCCCGCCAGGCCGAGGTGCTGCGCGTCGTCGACGCCAGCGTCTCCCGGCGGATCCATGGCGGCCCGGCCGCCTCGTCCCGTGCCGGCGGATCGCCGCCGCCCGCCGGCCGGGCCCTTCTGCGAGCATGAACCCATGGATGCTGTGAACACGAGCACCCTGACCATCCGCCCGCTGCGCGACGGCGCCGCCCTGCCGCTGCTGGTCGAGGCCACCCCCGGCGCCGCGCCGTCGCTGATCGAGGCGCTGCCGGAGATCCGCGAGGTGGTCGACCGCCACCTGCTCGGCCATGGCGGCCTGCTGTTCCGCGGCTTCGGGCTGGACGGGGCGGACGCGTTCCAAGGCTTCGCCGCCGGTTTCGGCCACCCGCTGCTGACCTACGAGTTCGGCTCGACCCCGCGCAGCAAGGTGACCCAGGGCGTCTACACCTCGACCGAATACCCGCCGCACCAGCACATCCCGCTGCACAACGAGCAGGCCTACACCCGCGACTGGCCGATGAAGATCTGGTTCTACTGCCAGCAGGCGGCGCCGGAGGGCGGCGAGACCCCGATCGCCGACAGCCGCGCCATCTACCGCGACATGCCCGAGGCGCTGCGCGACCGCTTCGTCGATAAGGGCCTGATGTATGTCCGCAACTACGGCAACGGCCTCGACGTGTCGTGGCAGCAGGTGTTCGACACCGAGTCCCGCGACGTGGTCGAGGCCTATTGCCGCCGGCACGGCATCGAGTGCGAGTGGAAGCAAGACGGCGAGCTGCGCACCCGCCAGGTCTGCCAGGGCGCGATGGCCCATCCGGTGACCGGCGAGATGGTCTGGTTCAACCAGGCGCATCTGTTCCACGTCTCCAACCTCGAGCCCGAGGTGCGGGCGACCCTGCTGGAGCTGGTCGACGAGCCGGACCTGCCGCGCAACGTCTATTACGGCGACGGCTCGGCGATCGAGGACGAGGCGCTCGAGGTCGTGCGCGGCGTGCTCGAGGCCCACAAGGTCACTTTCCCCTGGCAGTCGGGCGACGTGGTGATGCTCGACAACATGCTCACCGCCCACGCGCGGGCGCCGTTCAAGGGACCGCGCAAGGTCATCGTCGCCATGGCGGAAGCGCACGGGCTGCGCTGACGCACCCGTTCCGCAGATGAGGCGCGCGGCCCCGATCGCGGGGCCGGCGCCGACACTCCGATGCTGGAGAAGGCCGTGTCGCTTTTCGGAATGCTGGTTCGCGGGTCACGGACGCTGTTCGTGGCGGCCCTGCTGGCCAGCCTGGCCTGCGGCGCCGCGGGCGCGGCCCTGGTGCTGCTGATCAACCGCGCGCTCTATGCGTCGGCGGAGACGCTGCCGCAATGGCTGGTGCCCTTCGTCGCCGCCGCCCTGGTGGCGATGCTGGCGCAGGTCGGCTCGCGCGCCCTGTTCGCCCATCTCGGCCAGCGCGCGCTGGGGGCGCTGCGCCAGGTCATCGCCCGGGCGGTGGTTGCGGCGCCGACCCGGCGGCTGGAGAAGGTCGGCCGGGCGCGCATCCAGTCGATGCTGACCGACGACGCCACCAACGTCGCCACCTTCTGCTTCGGCCTGCCGATCCTGGTGACCAACTCGGTGGTCATCCTTGGCGCCCTGATCTATCTCGCCACCCTGTCGCCGCTGCTGCTGCTGATCGCGGTGGCCACCATGGTGCTGGGCTCGGCCGGCTATCATCTCAGCCAGCGCCGGGTGCTGCGGCATCTCGGCCAGGCCGGGCGCAGCCAGGACCAGCTGTTCGGGCAGTTCGAGGCCCTGGTCGGCGGCACCAAGGAGCTGAAGCTGAACAGCGGCAAGGCGCGCCGCTTCCTCGATGTCGTGCTGGCCGGGGCGGTCGATGCTGTCGCCCGCAACCGCAGCCGCGGCATGGCGCTGCTGGCGATCGCCGATGGCTGGGGGCGGTTCCTGTTCATGGCGGTGATCGGCGTGGCGCTGTTTTCCCGGATCTGGGTGGTGCCGGAGCATGCCGGCGTGGTCACCGGCTACGTCATCGCCTTTCTCTACGTCATGGGGCCGTTGGAGGGGGTTCTGGCCAACATCCCCCATCTCAACATGGCCCGCGTCGCCCTCGGCCGCATCAACCGCACCTTGGCCGAGCTGGCGCCGGAGGGCGACGGCCTGCCGGCCGCGCCGGTGCCGGCCCGATCGGAAGTGACGCTGGCGCTGCAGGGCGTCACCCATGGCTACTATCACGAGCGCGACGACGAGGTGTTCACCCTCGGCCCGATCGACCTGACGCTGCGGCCGGGCGAGGCCACCTTCCTGGTCGGCGGCAATGGCTGCGGCAAGACCACGCTGGCGAAGCTGATCACCGGCCTCTACGCCGCCGAGGCCGGCACCATCCGGGTCGACGGCGAGGCGCTGGCCGAGCCGGGACGCGGCGCCTACCGCCAGATGTTCGCGGCCGTGTTCTCCGACTTCCACCTGTTCGAGACGCTGCTCGAGACCGCCGACGGGTCGCTCGACGCCCGTGCCAACGACTGGCTGCGCAAGCTGCATCTCGACCACAAGGTCACGGTCAAGGACGGCGCCTTCTCGACCCGCGACCTGTCGCAGGGCCAGCGCAAGCGCCTGGCGCTGGTGGCGGCCTGCCTCGAGGACCGGCCGGTGATGGTGTTCGACGAATGGGCGGCCGACCAGGACCCGGTGTTCAAGGACGTGTTCTACCGCGACATCCTGGGCGACCTGAAGGCGCAGCGGAAGACGCTGCTCGTGATCACCCATGACGACCGCTACTTCCCGCTCGCCGACCAGCTGATCAAGCTCGACCGCGGCCAGATCGTCGAGCGCAGCGTGCCCGACCCGGTCGAGCCGCCGGCGCTCCGCGTCGCCGCCGGCCGCGATCTCTCCCTCTCGCCGGTGTCATGAGGTTCGACGTGAGCGACGCTGCCTTCGATATCCGCCCGCGCCGCGATGCCGCCCGCCGGCTGGCCCTGGACTATGCCGACGCCGAGACGCTGGTCGAGGTCCTGCGCCGCCGTGCGGCCGAGGACACCGACACCGTGGCGGTGCGGTTCCTGGCCGACGGCGAGACGGTCAGCGACACCCTCGACTACCGGACCCTGGATCTCCGGGCCCGGGCGATCGCGGCCCATCTGCAGACCGTGGCGGCGCCGGGCGACCGGGCGCTGATCCTGCTGACCAGCGGGCCGGACTACATCGCCTCGTTCTTCGGCTGCCTCTATGCCGGGATCATCGCCGTGCCGGCCTATCCGCCGGAATCGATGAGCCTGCACCATGTCGAGCGGCTGCAGGGCATGGTCGCCGATGCCGGCGCCCACCATCTGCTCACCAACCGCGCCCATCGTGCTTCGGTCGAGGCCCTGGCGGCGGCCCATGACGGCGTCGCCGTGATCGCCGTCGACACCCTGTCGTCGGACCTGGCCGAAGCCTGGCGGCCGCATCCGGCGAAGGGCGGCGACATCGCCTTCCTGCAATACACCTCGGGTTCGACCGCCAATCCCAAGGGCATCGAGGTCACCCACGCCAACCTGCTCGACAACCAGCAGATGATGATCCATGGCTGCGGCGTGACGGCCGACGACATCTTCGTCACCTGGCTGCCGCTGTATCACGACATGGGGCTGATCGCCGGGCTGATCCTGCCGTTCTTCGCCGGCATCCCCCTGGTGATGATGGCGCCGCAGCATTTCCTGGCCCGGCCCGCCCGGTGGCTGGAGGCGATCCAGCGTCATGGCGGCACCATCAGCGGCGGCCCCGACTTCGCCTACCGCCTGTGCTGCGAACGGATCAGCGACAGGACCCTGGCGGGGCTCGATCTGAGCTCCTGGCAGGTCGCCTTCTGCGGGTCCGAACCGGTGCGGGCGGACACCATGGCGGACTTCGCCGCCCGCTTCGCCCCGGCCGGCTTCCGCCGCGAGGCGCTGATTCCCAGCTACGGCCTGGCCGAGGCCACGCTGACCATGTCGTGCAGCCCGCGGCCGGAGCCCTATGTCACGCTGCGTGTCGATGCCGAGGCCCTGGCGGCGCATCGCGTGGTGCCGAGCGAGACCGGCATCGAACTGGTCAGCAGCGGCCGGCCGATCCGCCCGCCGCAGCTGCGCATCGTGAATCCCGAGAGCTTCGCGACGCTCGGCGAGGATGCGGTCGGCGAAGTCTGGGTGGCCGGCAACAGCGTCACCCGCGGCTACTGGCGCAATGCGCCGGCCACCCGCGAGGCCTTCCTCGACCATGACGGCGGCACCTGGCTGCGCAGCGGCGACCTGGCCTTCCTGCACGATGGCGAGCTGTTCATCACCGGCCGCCGCAAGGATGTGATCATCATCCGCGGCCAGAACCGTTACCCCCAGGACATCGAGAAGGCGGTCGAGGCTGGCGTGACGCAGATCCGCAAGGGTCGGGTCTCCGCCTTCGCGGTCGAGCACGAAGGCCGCGAGAGCATCGGCGTCGCGGTCGAGATCGGTCGCGGCGAGCAGCGCAAGACGGCGCCCGAGGCGCTGGTCGAGGCCATCGACCGCGTGATCGCCGAAACCCAGCAGGAGCCGGTCAGCCTGGTCGCCCTGCTCGATCCCGGCACGCTGCCCAAGACCACCAGCGGCAAGCTGCAGCGCTCCGCCTGCCGGCAGCGCCTGGCCTCGGGCGAGCTGCAGGCCTACCACCTCTATCGCCGCCCGGCGGCCACCGCCCGCGACCACCAGCCGCCGCAGAGCGAGACCGAGCGCCGGCTCGCCGCGATCTGGGCCGAGCTGCTGGATGCCGATCCGGTCGGGCGCGACGACCAGTTCCTGGCGCTGGGCGGCCATTCGCTGCTCGCCTTGCAGGCTGTCGACCGCATCCGGACGGAGTTCGGCGTGGACCTGCCGCTGCGCGAGATCTTCGCCCCGCAGAGCCTCGCCGATCTGGCCGCCAGGCTCGATATCGCCCCGCGCCAGGCGCCGGGGGCAGGACTTCCGGCCATCGCCGTGCAGCCGCGCCGCGCCGAGATGCCGCTGTCGCTGGCGCAGCAGCGGCTGTGGCTGGCCGAACGCCTGGCCGGGGAGGGGGCGCGCAGCGCCTACAACCTCACCGGCCAGCTGCGGCTGACCGGCCCGCTGTCCCGCCCGGCGCTGGAGCGGGCGCTGGCCGGCCTGCTGGCGCGGCACGAGATCCTGCGCACCGCCTATCCCGACGGCGCCGACGGCATGTCGGTGGCGCGGGTCGCCGCCGACGCCACGCTGGCGCTGCCCGAGATCGACCTGTCGGCGCTCGACCCGGCGCGGCGCGAGGCGCGGCTGGCCGAGATCGAGGCGGAGGAGGCACGGCGGCCGTTCGACCTGGCACGGGCGCCGCTGCTGCGCACCACCCTGCTGCGGCTCGGGGCGACCGAGCACGGCCTGCTGGTCGGGCTGCATCACCTGGTCGGCGACGGCTGGTCGATCGGCGTGCTGATCGACGATCTCGGCGCGCTGTACCGCGCCGCGCTGGAGCACGGGCCGTCGGCGCTGGCGCCGCTGCCGGTGCAGTATCTCGACTACGCGCAATGGCAGCGGCAGCTGCTGCAGGGCGAGGTGCTGGAGGGCCAGAAGGCCTTCTGGCGCGACCATCTGGCCGGCGCCCCGCGCAGCCTGGACCTGCCGACCGACGACCCGCGCCCGGCGATCGCTTCCGCGGCCGGGGACAGCGTGCGCTTCAGCCTGCCCGGACCGCTGGTCGCGCGGCTGGAGGCTCTCGGCCACGCGCAGGGCGCGACCCTGTTCATGGTGCTGCTGGCGGCGTTCGAGACGCTGCTGCACCGGGTGACCGGCGCCACCGACCTGATCATCGGCACCGATGTCGCCGGCCGGCCGCGGCGCGAGCTGGACGGGCTGATCGGCTTCTTCGTCAACGTCCTGCCGCTGCGCGCCCGGCCGTCGGCGGAGCAGGCCTTCGACGCCCTGCTGGCGCAGGTGCGCGACGAGACGCTGCAGGCCTTCGAACACCCGCTGCTGCCCTTCGACCAGATCGTCGAGGCGGCGGGCACGCCGCGCGACCGCAGCCGCAACCCGCTGGTGCAGGCGCTGTTCGTGCTGCAGAGCGCGCCGCGCGGCCGCTTCGGCGTCGACGGGCTGGTGGCGGAGCTGCGGCCGGCCCAGGCCCACAGCTCGAAATTCGACATGGCGCTGTTCCTCGACCCGCTCGGCCCGCGCGCCGCGCAAGGGCTGGACGGGGAATGGGTCTTCGCCAGCGCCCTGTTCGGCCGGGCGCGGATCGAGCGGCTGGTCGCCGCCTGGACCGGCCTGCTGGAACAGGTCGCCGACACCCCCGACCGCTCGCTGAGCGGCTTCTCCCTTCCCTCACTGGAGGATCAAGCGATGTCGTCTTCTGCGCCGTCGTCCCCGACGCCATCGGGTCAGGTGCCATCCGGCCAGGCGCGCATGGGCGCCAAGCTCGACAAGCTGAAGAAGTTCGCCACGCCCTCCGCCCGGCCGGCGGCAGCCCCGGCCCGGGAGCTGGTGCGGACCTCGTCGCTGACGCCGGGGGCGATCTTCCCGCTGGTGATCGAGCCGGCCAGCGCCGACCTCGACGCCGTGGCCTGGGCCGCGGCGCATCGCGACACCGTCGAGACGCTGCTGCGGCGCCACGCCGGCCTGCTGTTCCGCGGCCTCGGCCTGGCGACGCCGCAGGATTTCGAGGCCTTCGCCGAGGCGCTGCAGCCCGGGCTCTACGGCGGCTATGGCGACCTGCCGAAGAAGGAAGGCGGCCGCAACACCTACCGCTCCACCCCGTATCCCGAGCGGAAGATGATCCTGTTCCACAATGAGAGCTCGCATCTGCCGCGCTGGCCGCGGATGCAATGGTTCTTCTGCGAGCAGCCCTCGCCGGTCGGCGGCGCCACCCCGATCGTCGACTGCCGCGAGATGGTCCGCCGACTGCCGGCCGAGCTGGCGGAGCGCTTCGACCGCCTCGGCCTAATGTATGTCCGCACCTTCACCGACAAGCTGGACGTGAACTGGCGCGACTTCTTCCGCACCGACAGCCGTGCCGAGGTCGAGGCCCGTTGCCGCGAGGCCGGGGTCGATTTCACCTGGATCGGCGAGGACGAGCTGCAGACCCGCACCCGCTGCCCGGCGGTGATCACCCACCCGCTGACCGGCGAGCGCTCCTTCTTCAACCAGGTGCAGCTGCATCACACCCGCTGCCTCGACGCCGATGTGCGCGACGACCTGCTCGGCATGGTCGGGCCGGACCGCATGCCGCGCCAGGTGTTCTACGGCGACGGCAGCCCGATCGAGGATGCCGTGATGGACCTGATCGGTGAGCTCTACGAGGCCTGCGCCGTGCGCTTCGACTGGCGCAAGGGCGACGTGGTGATGCTCGACAACATGCTGGCCGCCCATGCCCGCGACCCGTTCGAAGGGCCGCGCCGCATCGTCGTGGCGATGGGCGACATGGTCGACCGCAGCAGCCTCGACGGCGCTTCGGCGCCGGGGGGGACGCGATGACCGATCTCGCCCTCTCGGCCGCGGCTGCCGAAATCTGGCCGCTCGGCCCCGAGCAGCGCGCCGCCGCCGAGCATCCGGACGACGCGCTGCTGTTGACCATCGACATCACCGGTGGCCTTGACGAGGCGCGGTTGCGCGCGGCCCTGCTGCGGGTCGCCGGGCGCCACGAGATCCTGCGCACCGCCTTCGTCGCGGTCCCCGGCTATCGCGGCCTGCGGGCACAGCCGCTCGACGCGCCGGCCGTACCAGGCTGGGCTGTGCTCGACCTGCGCGGCCGGGCCGACGCCGCGGCGGCGCTGGCACAGGATCTGGCAGTGCAGCGCGCGGCCGGCTTCGACCTGGCTATCGGCCAGACCCTGCGCGCGGCGCTGTACCGGCTCGGCGATGCCGAGTGGCGGCTGGCATTGCTGGCCTCGCCGCTGGTGGCGGACCGTGGCGCGCTGGACCTGCTGTTCCGGGCGCTGCACGACGACCACGCCGGCGCGGCCGTTCCGGCGAATGAGGACGCCGTCGCCTACGCCCAGTATGTCGACTGGCGGGCCGAGATGGCGGCCGATGAGGATGCCGCCGAGGGCCGCCGCTACTGGCAGGACCATCTCGGCGCCGCGGCATCGCTGCCGCTGCATCTGCCCTATCGCCGCCGCGAGGCCGGCCCGGCGGCGCGCACCAGCCGCGAAGCCCCGGTCGACGCCGCCGTCGCAGCACGCCTGGCGGATCTGGCCGCCGCCCGCGGCGTCGCGCTCGACACCCTGCTGCAGGCCGCCTGGTGGGCGTTGCTGGCCCGGATCGCCGGCCGGCCCGAGATGGCGGTCGGCTGGCAGCAGGATTGCCGCCGCAGCTACGGCGCCTTCGCCGACACCATCGGCGCGTTCGACAAGGTGCTGCCGCTGCGCCTGGCGATCGACCCGGCCGAAACCCTTGGCGCCCTGCTGGACCGGCTCGGGCCGGTGCTCGACCTGCATCTTGGCTGGCAGGAGCATTGGGCGGTCGATGCACCGGGGCGCGACGATCATCTAGCCGCCGGCTTCCGGGTCTCGGCCCGGGCGTCCGCCTGGGCGCCGGCGCGGCTCGACGACGGCGCCTGGCGCCTGGCCTCGCTGCCGGGGCCGCAGGCCTTCGAGCTGGCGCTCGAAGCCCGGCTGGCCGATGACGGAACGCTCCGCACCGTCGCCCTGCATCATGATGCCGGCCGCTACGCCGACGCCGCGGCCGCCACGCTGCTGGAGCAGTATCTGACCCTTCTGGCCGACCTGCCGGACCAGCTGGCGACGCCGGTCGGCGCGCTGTCGCCGATCGGCGCGGCGGAGCGGTCGCGGCTGCTGGCCTTCGACGGCACCACCCGGGCGGCCGGTCCCGGCCCGTCCCTGCCGGCGCTGATCGCCCGCTGGGGCCGCGAGACGCCGACGGCGCCGGCCCTGGCCGGCGGCGACGCCGTGCTGGACTACGCGACCCTGAACGCCCGGGTGGATCGGCTGGCCGCGTGGCTCGCCGGCCAGGGCGTCGGCCGCGACGCGGTGGTGGCGCTCGACATGGCGCGGTCGGCCGGCATGGTGGTGGCGCTGCTCGCCGTCTGGCGGGCCGGCGGCGCCTATCTGCCGCTCGACCCGCAATGGCCGCAGGCCCGGCGGCGCCAGCTGCTCGACCAGGCCGGGCCGGTGCTGGTGCTGGCCGAAGGGCCGGATCCGGTCTCGTCCGAAACCGTCCCGGTCCACAGCCTGGCCGCGGCGATGGCCGTGACCGACGCCGCGGCCTTGCCGGACCTCGCCGAGGACGATCCCGGCCGCGCGGCCTATGTGCTGTTCACCTCCGGCTCGACCGGCACCCCCAAGGGCGTGGTGATCGAACAGGGCCAGCTGCGGGCCTATGTCGAGGCGGTCAGCGATGCCCTCGGCCTCGCCGCCTGCCGCCGCCTTGCCCTGACCTCGACCGTCGCCGCCGATCTCGGCAACACCGTGCTGTTCGGCGCGCTGCGCCACGGCGCCTGCCTGGTGGTGGCCGACGACGCCGAAATGGCCGACGGCGCCGCCTTCGCCGGCTTCCTGCGGCGCCACGCGATCGACTGCGCCAAGCTGGTGCCGTCGCATCTGGCGGCGCTGCTCGACACGCCGTCCCCGGCGCTGCCGGGCACGCTGGTGCTGGGCGGCGAGGCGACGCCGAAGGCCCTGGTCGACCGGGTGCTCGCCATCGCGCCGCAATGCCGGGTGTTCAACCATTACGGCCCGACCGAGACCACGGTCGGCGTGCTGGTGCACGCGCATGATCCGGCGGCGCCGGCCTGGGCCGGCGAGGCCCTGCCGCTCAGCCGCGTCCTCGACGGCAGCGAGATCCGGGTGCTCGATGCCGCCGGGCAGCCCGTGCCGGCCGGCGCGGTGGGCGAACTCCACATCGGCGGCGCCCAGCTCGCGCGCGGCTACCTCCATGGCGACCCGGACGGCGCCTTCGTCATCCGCGACGGCCGGCGCCTGTACCGCAGCGGCGACCTGGCCCGCATCCTGCCCGAGGGCGGGCTGCAGCTGATCGGCCGCGCCGACCACCAGGCCAAGATCCGCGGCTATCGGGTCGAACCGGGCGAGGTCGAAGCCGCGCTCAAGGACCTCGACGGGGTGCAGCAGGCGGCGGTCATCGTGCACCGGTCGGAAAGCGGGGAAGTGCGGCTTGTCGCCTATGTCACCCTGGACCCCGCCGAAGCCGACACCGCCACCCGGATGGCGGCGCTGCGCCCGGCCCTGGCCGCGCGCCTGCCCGACGCGATGGTGCCGGCGCAGCTCTTCGCGCTCGACCGCATGCCGCGCCTGACCAACGGCAAGATCGACCGCCGCGGCCTGCCCGACCCGGCGACCCTGGCCGGCGCCGGCGCCAAGGTGGCGCCGCGCGACCCGGTCGAGACCCTGCTGTGCCAGGTGACGGCGGAGCTGCTGGAGCGGCCGGCCGACGCCATCGGCGTCACCGACGACTTCTTCGAGATGGGCGGGAACTCGCTGCAGGTGATCAAGCTGGTCGCCCGCATCCGCAAGCTGTTCCAGGTCGAGGTGCCGCCCGGCATCGTCTTCGACCACCCCAGCATCGCGGCGCTGGCGCAGGCGCTGCGCGGCCATGCGGCGCCGGGACGGATCGAGCAGATCGCCGGCCTGCGCCTCAGCCTCGACGCCATGAGCGAGGAGGAGCGGGCGGCGCTGCTGGCGAAGGCGCGCCAGGCACAGGCCAAGGCACCCTGACGTCGTCACGGCGCCGCTGCACCGGGCAGCGGCGCCGTGCCCCCTGAAAGCGGCACCGAGCTGGACTGGACCATGAACGATATCGACAACGACGCGCTGCTCGCGCTGCTGCTCGACGACGGCATTGCCGACCCGGATGCGATCGTCGCGCGCCCGGCCGGGACGGATGCGCCCCTGTCCTTCTCGCAGCAGCGGCTGTGGTTCCTGCAGCATTACGATCCCGACAGCCCGGCCTATAATTCGGTGCGGGCGGTGCGGCTGCGCGGGCGGCTCGATGTGCCGGCGCTGGAGGCCGCGTTCCGCCGGGTGATCGAACGCCATGCCGTGCTGCGCACCCGGTTCAGCGCCGGCGACGGCGAACCGCGGCAGGTGGTCCTGCCGGGGATCGATTTCGCACTCGAACGCGCGGTGCTGCCGGCATCCGATGCGGTCGGCGCCCAGGAGGCGCTGTCGGCCTGGCTGACGGCGCGGCTGCGACGCCCGTTCGACCTAGCGCAGCCGCCGCTGCTGCGCGCCGCCCTGGCCCAGCGCGGCGAGCTGCGGGACGGCACCGGCGAATGGGTGCTGCTGCTGGTGATGCACCACATCGTCATCGACGCCTGGTCGACCGCCCTGCTGGTGCGCGACCTGGCCCAGGCCTATGGCGACGCGCTGCGCGCCCCTGACCGCCGTGGCCGGCCGCTGCCGCCTTTGGCGCTGGACTATGCCGACTACGCCCTGTGGCAGCGCGACCGTTTCGCCGGCGACCGCCGCGACCAGGCGCTGGCGCATTGGCGGACCTATCTCGGCGACGAGGTGCCGGTGCTGGCGCTGCCGACCGACCGGCCGCGCGACGCCGAAGGCAACCGGCCCGGGGGCCGCGTCGACTTCGTGCTGCCGCAGGCCCTGGCCCGGTCGGTGCAGGCGCTGTGCAAGGAGGAGGGCTGCACCCCCTTCGTGGTGCTGCTGGCGGCGTGGCAGATCCTGCTCGGCCGCCTCGCCGGGCAGGTGGATTTCGCCGTCGGCGTGCCCAACGCCGCGCGCAATCGCGGCGAGGTCCAGGACCTGATCGGTTTCTTCGTCAACACCCAGGTCTACCGCGCCCGTCTCGATCCCGGCGTCAGCGTCCGGGCGCTGTGCCGCCGCCTGCGGGCCGAGGCGCTGACCGCGCTCGACCATGCCGATTTCCCGTTCGAGCTGCTGCTGGAAGGGCTGGGCATCGCCCGCGACCTGCGGCACACGCCGCTGTTCCAGTCGCTGTTCAACTTCCGCACCAGCCGCGATGCGACGCCGCTGGTGCTGGAGGGCGTGACCGCCGGGCCGATCGATGTCGACACCGGCAGCGCCCAGTTCGACCTGTCGCTGGATGTGGTCGCCGATGAACGCGGCATCGACTGCCAGCTGGAATACGATGCCGGGCTGTTCGACCGGGCGACGGCCGAACGCTGGGGCGCGCATCTCACCATCCTGCTGCAGCAGATGACGGCGCAGCCGGACGCGCCGATCGAGTCGCTGACGATGCTGGCCGAGGTCGATCTGGTGCGGCTGGAGGCCTGGGCGGCGTCGCCCTGGCCGTCGCGGGGCACCGGCTTCGTCCAGGACTGGATCGCGGGGCATGCGTCGTCGGATCCGGATCGGGTGTCGGTGGTGTTCGGCGACCGCGAGGTGAGCCGGGGCGAACTGGAGCGGCGGGCGAACCATCTGGCTCATCGCCTGGTGCGGTCGGGTGTAGGGCCGGATGTGCTGGTGGGTGTGCTGCTGGAGCGGTCGCCGGAGATGCTGGTGTCGCTGCTCGCGGTCTTGAAGGCGGGCGGGGCCTATGTGCCTCTGGCATCGGA